>CAXNDW010000124.1:0-3004 GCA_964201405.1 Candidatus Planktophila sp. | reverse complement strand
TCTTGTCAGGACCGAGAAAGACCAGATAACCACCATTGCAAATTAGTAAAGCTTCCAAACTTTTGGGGGCAAAATCAGGGGCAATTGTTATGTGTGAGCGTGTGCTCACGCATAACCACAGTATCTCCGGCTTATAGGGCGACTCTTCTTCACATAGTAGTTACTGCGAGTAACCTAGTACTTATGCCATAATTAATGTAACAACGGATTGGTAGTGATTGGGACTTGGTTAATAACCAGGTCCCTTTTGCTTTCCAAACTCTTTTATCCACAAGTAGCACCACTTAGAAATTTCACAAGTTGGTAATTGCTTAACTTCGCTCTCGTGTTGGGGGCGTGTTGTAATTGGCAGCCTAACTGATTACCAATCCGTTGGAGCGGGTTCAAATCCCGTCGCCTCCACCACAGTCTTAACTGCTTCAGTTCGATCTATTGGTAATGGTCAAAAGAGCTGCAGCAGATTTGCATGGGAGGGCCTCGAGAGATCGAGGCCTTTTCCAATTTCTACGGCTTATAGGGCGAATAGGAACGTAGACACTTGCCAATTGCCCTAAGTATGATCGCCATCTAACCAAATTGATGGGGGATTGAAAATGGCTAATTTCATAACTGAAGCAAGTGAAATTCAAAATGATTTAGTCGCAATCCGCCGACACATTCATCAAGAGCCAGAGATTGGATTGGACTTACCTAAGACTCAAGCAAAGGTAATTGCTGCCCTTGAAGGTTTGGGTCTGGAAATATCGACAGGAAAATCACTGAGCTCAGTTACGGCCGTGCTTCGCGCCGGAGATTCGAAAAAGACAGTGCTGTTACGTGCAGATATGGATGCGCTACCCGTCGCAGAGCTAGCGGATCTTCCCTATAAGAGTCAGATTGATGGCGCGATGCATGCATGTGGTCACGATCTGCATGTCGCGATGTTGATTGGCGCAGCAAAGTTACTAGTCAAGAATAAATCGGAACTCAGTGGCGATGTGGTTTTTATGTTTCAACCAGGTGAAGAAGGCTTCGATGGCGCGGGACACATGATCAAGGAAGGTGTCCTGACCGCAAGCGGAAGAAAAGCTGATGCTACCTATGGAATTCACGTGTCATCATCATCAATTCCAACAGGAACATTTACGACTAAACCTGGGACCATGATGGCTTCAGCCGATGAAATACATGTAACTGTTGTAGGTATGGGCGGACATGGTTCGCAACCTCATACCGCTAAGGACCCAATTCCAGGTGCTGCTGAAATGGTGGGGGCATTGCAATTGATGATAACTCGCTCATTCGACGCATTTGATCCTGTGGTAATCACAGTCGGTCAATTCCATGCAGGTACAAAAGCAAACATCATTCCGGACACTGCTGAGTTCCAGGCAACAATTCGAACATTTTCTTCAGAGAATAGAGCTCGCATTCAAGTTGAAGCGGTTCGCTTATGTAAGTCAATTGCAGAGGGTTACGGCCTTAAGGCTGAAGTGAAGGTTGTAGAGCAGTATCCAGTCACGGTAAATAACGATGCGCATGCGCAGTTCGTGGGCAGAGTCGCAGGTGAACTCTTTGGCAATGAGGCATATATGGATATGCCGCACGCAATTGCAGGTGCTGAAGATTATTCACGTGTTCTGGAGGCTGTCCCAGGTTCTTACGTTTTCCTTGGTGCATCGGTTGATCAAGACTTCACTAAATCTGAGGCGAATCACTCACCTCGAGCGATGTTTGATGATTCTGTGATGTATCGCGGAGCGGCCTTGTTGAGTGAGTTGGCAGTTCGCTCGCTCAATGAAATGGTTTGATTCTTTAAACCTAGAAAGCCACGCTTGTCTGGCATATGTTGCATTAATGCTACATAGCATATATGCTATTTCCTATGAGTCGCAATCCTGAAGAGCCGGTCTATAACCGGATAGAGGAAGCCCGCACTGCGTTGGGTCTTACTCGCCAAGAACTGGCTGACAAAGTTGGAGTTCACTACCAAACCATTGGATACCTAGAGCGCGAGGAATACAGCCCATCTTTAGTGCTGGCTTTACGCATTGCCAAAGCCCTGAACCAAGAGGTGTCAGAGCTGTTTTCACAAACCCCATTCAAGAAAGGAAAGTAATGATGTGGAAGTTGAAGGATGCGAAGGAGATTAAAATTCTAGGAATTACTGTGAAACCAAAGAACAAGATCTATTGGCTTGAGGGCGTTACTGAAAAGGGAGTTAAATCCTTACTTACCGACGAGAACTCAAAGTACAGATGGTTACGGTCTCAGAGAAATCGAAGAATTCTTGTCGTTTTAACAGCCCTGGGAACTGGGCTCGTTGCGGCAGGAAGTTATTGGCCAACTTTAAAAACCAATTTGGATCTATCTGACGGAACTTCAGTAGTGATTTACAGCGTTACCGCGATATTCGTTATTTTCGCCGTGCTTCTGGGTTATCTGTTTCTACGAATTAGCATTCGGGGGATAGCTGATGCACCTGATGAGCTTCTAGATGAACGTCAAATCAAGGTTCGAGATACATCATTTAGATATGCCTACTACGCAATGGGTTATCTCATTGCGGGACTATTGATTTTAATGCTTTCCGGGCCAGAACTTAAGTTATTTGAACCTGAAGGAAACGATGGAAGTTACGTAATAATTGCAGTCCTATTTGCTTTTTCCTCTATGCCATCGATGGTCTTGGCTTGGCGTGAGCGTGATATCTAATTAAAATTCAAAGAGATATAGCTCCGGATGTATTACGAGGCTTTGCCCTTCTCGGAATCTTGGTTGTCAACATTCAGTTCATGGGCCTGAGTAGCTCTGAAGGTGCGCGCGGAGAATGGACACTTGGATTTTCAAATGGATCAGCGACCTTCATAATCGCGTCATTATTTGCTGGCAAGTTCTATCTCTTGTTTTCCTTCCTCTTCGGTTATAGCTCAAACTACATAATCAGAGGCGAGCGTTCCAATAGAGCACGCTGGATAAAGCGTTGCTTTGTTCTGATTGCTCTAGGAGCACTTCACTTCACATT
>CAXNDW010000123.1:0-3021 GCA_964201405.1 Candidatus Planktophila sp. | reverse complement strand
GCCTCACGTGACAAGACAACAATCACTTCATCATCACTAAGTACTCGTGCCTCTTTTCCTGCAACCTCTTCATTAGTAATTGCAGTCAGAACCATGCGGATAGTGCTGGATACGATCTCGTTGCGACCGCGAATTGCTTCAGTTAGGTCTGAACGTAGGGTTTCTTTAATGCTCATTTTGTTAACTCTACCGCCAAAAGTTCAGCGATTTGAGCGGTGTTCAGCGCAGCACCCTTACGCAGATTGTCTCCACAAAGGAATAAATCAATAGATTTCTTGTCATCTAGTGACTGGCGTACTCGACCCACCCAAGTCTCATCCGTTCCAACTACATCATTTGGAGTTGGAAACTTCTTGTTTTCTGGATCATCCAGCAAAATAACTCCAGCTGCTTTTTCAAGCACCTTTTGCGCTGCTTTGCGAGAGATCTCAGTCTTGAATGTCGCATGGACAGCTAATGAGTGAGTTGTTAGAACTGGAACACGAACGCACGTTGCTGAAACCTTGAGCTTTGGCATTCCCAGAATCTTGCGTGACTCATTACGAACCTTAAGCTCCTCAGAAGAATAGCCTGCTTCTTTGAGAGAACCTGCCCATGGAACAACGTTTAGTGCCAAAGGTGCTGGGAATACATCGTTATTTGTCACAACAGTTCGGACATCACCTGTTGCTTCACCAAGATTCTTACCAGCTACAGCGGAAATCTGTTCACGCAAGGCGTCAATTCCTGGCTGTCCTGCACCAGAGGCCGCTTGGTAAGAAGCAACCACAAGTTCCTTTAGGCCAAACTTCTTGTTGAGCGCACCCATTGCAACAATCATTGACAAAGTTGTGCAGTTTGGATTTGAAATGATTCCCTTTGGACGCTTCTTGATGTCTTTAGGATTCACCTCAGGTACCACCAACGGAACCTTTGGATCCATACGGAATGCACCTGAGTTATCCACGACGATCGCGCCTCGTGCTGCTGCGATTGGTGCCCACTCTGCTGAAATCTCATCTGGAACATCAAACATTGCAACGTCGATACCATCAAAGGCTTCAGGTGAAAGAGCAACGACTGTCAACTCTTCGCCTCGACACATTAACTTCTTTCCCGCACTGCGTGCAGAGGCGATCAGACGGATCTCGCCCCAAACATCTTTGCGCTCTGACAATATGCTGAGCATTACAGTTCCGACCGCACCTGTTGCACCAACGACTGCTAGTGAAGGCTTCTTTGCCACTTTCTTAACTTTTTTACTCATCGTCCTGTGCCTCCATATACAACGGCTTCATTTTGATCTGCATCAAGTTCAAAAGCGGTGTGTGCAGCCTTTGCACCACGTTCTAGATCTGCCTGACGGCAGATAATTGAAATTCTAATTTCAGAGGTAGAAATCATTTCGATGTTTACGCCTGCATCAGAAAGTGCGCCAAAGAAGGTCGCAGTAACACCTGGATGTGAGCGCATACCAGCGCCAACTAATGATAATTTGCCGATCTGATCATCGTATTGAATTGAAGCAAAACCAACTTCACCTTGAAGCTTTTGCAAAATTGCAGTTGCAGCAGCACCTTCTGCCTTTGGCAAAGTAAATGAAATATCGGTAAGGCCGGTTGCAGCCGCAGAAACATTTTGAACGATCATATCGATGTTGATATCTGCATCGGCAATGGCTTGGAAGATACGTGCAGCAACACCGGTGCGATCAGGTACTCCGACAATCGTTATCTTTGCCTCAGATTTATCATGTGCGATTCCCGAGATGATTGCTTGCTCCATGGCTCCTCCTTCAGGATGATCTTTGACCACCCAGGTTCCTTCATTGGTTGTAAAAGATGAACGTACGTGAATTGGTAAGTTGTAACGTCGCGCGTATTCAACACAACGCAAATGCAAAACCTTTGCTCCGCTTGCTGCAAGTTCAAGCATCTCGTCATAAGTAACAGTCTTTAACTTACGAGCAGCGGGAACAGCGCGTGGGTCTGCGCTAAAAACTCCATCAACATCTGTGTAAATTTCACACACATCTGCATCAAGTGCTGCAGCTAATGCAACCGCTGTTGTGTCGCTACCTCCACGACCTAAAGTTGTTACATCCTTTGTATCTTGCGAAATTCCCTGGAAGCCGGCAACGATTGCAATTGCTCCGCTATCTAACGCTTCCTTGATACGACCAGGTGTCACATCGATGATGCGAGCGCGACCGTGCGCAGATGTTGTGATCACACCTGCTTGGCTTCCGGTAAATGACAAAGCTTCATGTCCCAAATTGTTAATCGCCATTGCAAGCAGAGCCATTGAAATTCGCTCGCCAGCGGTTAACAACATATCTAGCTCGCGGCCCTGAGGGATCGGCGTGATCTGTTCTGCTAAATCAATAAGTTCATCGGTGGTATCGCCCATCGCTGAAACCACCACGACAACCTGATTACCATCCCGCTTGGCCGCCACAATTCTGTTGGCTACCCGTTTCATACCCTCGGCATCGGCGACTGAAGAGCCGCCATATTTCTGAACAATGAGTCCCATGGCTCAATCATGAACTACTTATCTGGCTAGGGCTACCCGATTTCCTGCGTTTCTTAAATAATGAGACAGTGTGCGTTTCAAATAATGAGATTAAACATCCCTGCGGCCTTCAAAGGCACGACCAAGCGTGACCTCATCGGCATACTCCAAATCTCCGCCTACCGGCAGACCGCTAGCAAGGCGAGAAACCTTAATCTCCATCGGCTTGATCAGACGGGATAGATAGGTAGCTGTCGCTTCACCTTCAAGGTTTGGATCGGTCGCCAAAATGACTTCGACGATTCCAGCATCTGCCAAGCGAACCATTAATTCACGGATGCGAAGTTGTTCTGGACCAATGCCATCGATCGGACTAATCGCTCCACCAAGCACATGGTACTTACCGCGGAATTCGCGAGTACGTTCGATCGCAATTACATCCTTGCTCTCTTCAACGACACAGATGATTGTGTTGTCACGACGAGGATCACGACAGATTCGGCACTCATCCTCTTCTGAAACATTTCC
>CAXNDW010000122.1:0-3044 GCA_964201405.1 Candidatus Planktophila sp. | reverse complement strand
TGATTTACAATGCTTTTTCCACTTGTTGTTGAACCAAATGAATTGATTGTTAATGTGCTCATGTCTTTGTCTCCTGCTGTCTTACCTTGGGGAAGGTGTTCGAACAACTGTTCGAATAAGACAATTAAACACCCCACCACTGACATATGCAACATTTTTTCGAACAGGTGTTTGAATTTTTCTCCAAGCTATGTCACCCTATGCCTATGGCAAAAGTATCTGAACTTCCCGATGGCCCTGCAGGCGAGCATGGTTTAACCGCCCGTCAGCTCAAGATCCTTGGCGCAATCAAGGATGCCCTTGAAACCAATGGCTATCCCCCTTCAATGCGCGAGATCGGCGTAGTCGCCGGCCTGACCTCCCCAGCCTCGGTCAAGTACCAGCTGGAAGCCCTGGAAAAGAAGGGCTTTATTCGCCGCGACCCAACCCGTGGTCGCGCTCTAGAAGTTTTGATGCCCGATGAGAAGACAGCGGAGAACTCAACACCAGTTGATGCCACCCGCTATATCCCTCTAGTCGGCCGCATCGCAGCAGGTGGTCCAATCACCGCAGAGCAATCAGTGGAAGAGACCTTCCCGCTGCCAGAATCACTTGTAGGCATCGGCGATCTCTTTATGTTGAAGGTCGTTGGTGAATCCATGATTAACGCAGCTATCTGCGATGGCGATTATGTTGTTATTCGCGCTCAAAAAGATTGCAATAACGGTGAAATCGTTGCAGCGATGATTGATGGCGAAGCAACTGTGAAGACCTTCTCCCGTAAAAATGGGCATATTTGGCTGCTTCCAGCTAATGATGATTTTGCACCTATCGATGGAGACAACTGCGAGATCCTTGGAAAGGTCACCGCGGTCCTTCGCTCAGTTCGCTAATGTGATGAATTACGCAACACTAATGTTGCGTAATTACAATCTCTCCTCTAGAGTCTTTCGGTATAGACGCCTAACCGAGAGAAGATGCCCTTGCTTAAGAAATCTGCCCTAGTAACAGTTGTTGTTGCCCTTTTCGCAACCATCCTGACAGGGTGTTCATCAAGTGATCAACAAGCAACCGATGTCACCGAGTTAACGGTCTATTCGGGTCGCTCTGAAGAGTTCATCGCTCCATTTTTTGCACAATGGGAAGAGCAAACAGGGATCACACTAAATATCCGTTACGGAGATTCAGCAGAGCTTGCAGCCCAAATACTTGAAGAAGGAGGCAACTCCCCCGCAGATCTATTCCTCTCACAAGATGCTGGTTCTCTTGGCGCAGTAGCAGAGGCTGGTTTATTCACTCAGCTTTCAGATCAGGTCGCAGCTGCAATTCCCGCAAACTTTGTAGCTGCAAACCGTAACTGGGTCGGCGTTACAGGTCGCGCTCGCGTCTTTGCATATGCACGAGATCGCGTGAAGACCCTGCCTGTGTCAGTTACAGATTTAACAAAGAGCGAGTACAAAAACCAGATCGGAATCGCACCAACAAACTCATCATTCCAAGCCTTCCTCACCGCATTGATCGAAAGCAAGGGTTCAGATTTTGCGAAAAATTGGCTCAAGGCGTTGCAGGCTAATGGTGTAAAGATTTATGCAAAAAACAGCGGCATTGTTGAAGCTATCGACAAGGGCGAAATCTCGATTGGTTTAGTTAACCATTACTACATCTGGGAAGTAAGTGAAGCTCTTGGTCGACAGATCAATGTAAAGAATGGTTTCTTTGCACCAGGAGACCTTGGCAACTTAATCAATGTTTCAGGTGCTGGAGTTCTTGCATCAAGCAAGAAGATTGCCGCCGCTGAAGATCTGATTAACTTCTTAACCTCTTCAGGAACTCAAGCCAGCTTTGTCTCAGATACACATGAGTACTCGCTGCTTCCAAGGGCAGCAGCACCTACTGGTGTTCCCGCTCTTGATCAAATTGGTGCGCCAACAGTTGATTTGGCAGCATTGAAAAACATTAAGGCAACGCAGGATCTACTTATTGAGGTTGGTCTACTTTAACAATGCCAACTACCTTCCCCGATAGCACCCGAGTAGCACTGTCGCACAACGCGCGTAAACAACGCGCTGTGCGTGGTGTTCTCAATGGTGCCGTTGGGGTCGTTGCAGCACTTGCCTTAATCCCCTTTGTTTACCTGCTTGTCCGTGCCAGCCAAAAGCCGGTCAATGAAATTGCACAGCTATTAATTCGTCCCAAAACCCTTGAAGTCCTTGCAACAACATCAGCGCTAGTTTTCTGCGTTGTTACAACAACTGTGGTGATGGGCGTATTAATGGCGAGCGGGCTTCACTTTGTGCGCTTGCCCTTCAGAGGCCTTTTATTAATCCCAACGGTTTTGCCTCTTGCAATTCCTTCCTATGTATTTACCTACACCTGGGTGGCTTTAATCCCAGAGTTTTCCGGCTTCTTTGCCGCAGCCTTTATCCTGTCGATTACAACCCTGCCGTATGTCATCTTGGCAACCTTGTCAGGACTTCGAACTGTAGATAGTTCGCAGATAGAGGTTGCTCGTTCTTTAGGATTAACACTTCCTCAAACATTTAGACGTGTGGTATTTCCTCAAGTAAAGGGGCATATCAGCGCAGGTGCACTTCTGGCAGCGCTCTACACAATCAGCGACTTTGGTGCGGTCTCTTTGCTCAATGTGGAAACCCTGACCGTCACGATCCAAAACATGTATCGCGCATCTTATGACCGAAGCGCTGCAGCGGTGATCTCCTTTGTACTCATCGCCTTTTCAACCATCGTTGTTGTGGCAGATGAAAGAATCAAGCGTCAAACCCCTGATAGCAAAGTTGTAAAGGTGTACTCCACAAAGAGCACCTTGATCGACAGTCTGTGGTTGCGCGTTACTGTCATTGCAACAGTTGCCTTGTACGCGCTTAATGCGGTACTGATTCCCTTCTATGTTTTGATCTCCCGATTCTTGAACAACCAGGTAGCGATTAACTGGGGCGATCTACTGTCCGCCTCGATCTCAACTATTTCCGTTGCCGCCCTTGGTGCATTAATTGCACTTGTTTTATCAGCACCGATCGGCATTGTTTTATCTGGCACCCCAAGCC
>CAXNDW010000121.1:0-3049 GCA_964201405.1 Candidatus Planktophila sp. | reverse complement strand
AAGCGAACCGAGGTAGATCCCTGAATGAAGACAAGGCTGGCCATCGCAACGAGGACAAGGGCGAGAATCGCCAAGGTACGTCCAGGTCGTGAGGTCGTCTTAATTGGCTTATTAGTTGTAGACATAAGCGCAGAGTCTAGGCGTCAGAGGCGGGTAAGTCGAAAAGCGAGGCGATTTCCGCAGGTGGTGTTCGTCCTATATGCCGCCAGCCTTGTGCCGTAGCTACCCTTCCACGCGGAGTTCTGGCCATAAATCCATTACGTACCAGGAATGGTTCAGCAACCGCTTCGACCGTTTCAGTCTCTTCGCCCACGGCAATAGCCAGAGTCGAAAGCCCCACTGGTCCCCCATTGAACCGCTCAACCAAGGCCACAAGCACGGCTCGATCCAACCGATCCAATCCCAGTTCATCAACTTCATACATTTCCAATGCAGCTTTAGCCTCATCAATAGAAATCTTTGTACGGCCTTGCACCTGGGCAAAATCTCGAACGCGACGCAAAAGTCGATTGGCGATACGAGGTGTTCCACGAGAACGACCCGCAACCTCGGACACTGCATCATTTGCGATGGAAATCTTTAATAGCTCAGAACTTCTCGAAATTACATGAGCAATATCTGCTTCATTATAGAAATCTAGGTGAGCGGTAAATCCAAATCGATCCCGTAAAGGGCTAGGGAGTAATCCTGCACGGGTTGTTGCGCCGACCAATGTGAAATGTGGAAGTTGTAAAGGAATAGATGTGGCACCCGGACCTTTGCCAACAATGACATCTACTCGAAAATCCTCCATGGCTAAGTACAACAACTCTTCTGCAGGTCGAGGAAGCCGATGAATTTCATCGAGAAAAAGTATTTCTCCTTCAACTAAAGAGGAAAGGATCGCTGCTAAATCACCAGCATGGGTGATCGCAGGACCACTAGTTATTCTGATCGGAGCATTCATCTCACTTGCAAGAATTAGCGCCAAAGTTGTTTTACCTAACCCCGGAGGACCTGACAGTAAAATATGGTCAGCAGGAGAATTGCGATGACGAGCCGCTGTGAGCAGAACATCGATCTGTTCTCGCACGCGATGTTGTCCAACAAAATCAGCTAAAGTCTTAGGACGAAGTGCATGCTCGAGAGCAGACTCCTCATTTTTGACCTGAGGCGTAACTAAACGTTCATCAGCCACGAGAACTCTTTCCGCTAGCAAGTGTCAGTTTCAATAACTCACTTAAATCAAGGTTTGAGGCCTCGACACCATCAGATTGCAGCGATGCAACCACATTAGAAATAGCGCCATCAGACTCTTTAGGTGAAAATCCTAATGAAACAAGTGCGCTCGATAATTGTTCTCTCCAGGCAGGTTGATGACCCTTGTATGACTGAGAATGGGAAAGCTCGGTTAACTTACCTTTGAGCTCGAGAATCAAACGTTGAGCACCTTTTCGGCCTATACCGGGAACCTTTTCAATTGAAGCAATATCCTCTTGAGCAATCGCTCTTCCAAGATCCTCAGGGGTTAATGCACCGAGGATAGATAAGGCCACCTTTGGACCTATTCCCGAAACAGTTTGTAGCAACTCAAACAATGAACGGGCATCCTCATGCACAAAGCCATAAAGAGTCAGTGACTCTTCGCGCACGACTAATGAGGTGAAGAGTTGAATTTGAGAGCCCATAGTTACTTGAGTTGAAGTAGCTGGTGTAACTAAGACTGATAAGCCAAATCCCCCAACCTCGACAACTAAACGATCACCGTGAATCGAACGAACTGTTCCGCTGAGCAGTGAGATCATCGAGATCTCAACTTCTTCAAACGGGATTGTTCGGCTGCAGCGGCATGTGCAAGACGAGTCGTGCCTGCACCTCGCCAAATGTGACAAATCGCTAACGCCAATGCATCAGTTGCATCAACAGGTTTTGGGATTGAATCAAGATTGAGAATTTTTTGAACCATCAGCGCAACTTGGGCCTTGTTTGCACGACCACTTCCGGTTACCGACGCCTTTACTTCTGATGGCGTGTGCATCATCACGGGGATGCCGGCCTTTGCTGCCAATAACAAAGCGATGCCGGCGGCTTGACCGGTTCCCATAACTGTTCGCACATTGTGTTGAGAAAACACTCTCTCAACTGCGATTACATCCGGCTTCCACAGATTAATCCATTGAGATAGTTGTTGATCCAGATCCAACAATCTTTGCTCCAGCGGAGAATCTGAGGGTGTCAGGATTACACCTACTTCAACTAAATGAATCGGCGATCCGACCGCACCTTCAACAATGCCCACCCCACAACGAGTTAGACCTGGGTCTACACCCAAAACTCTCATCGCGATCCTCGTGCTTTCTTAGTGGGCCAGCGTTAAAGCCTAAGGTGATTGAAGTAATGCTTATTCGAGGCTCGCCATAACTTCATCGGAAACATCGAAGTTACTGTAAACATTTTGGACATCATCAAGCTCTTCAATAGCATCGATTAATTCAAAAACCTTCTTCGCGCCATCTGCATCCAGAGGAATGCTCATCGATGGCACGAAGGAGGAATCGGCAGATTCGTAATCAATCCCCGCTGTCTGCAGCGCTGTTCTTACCGGAACCAAATCAACTGGCTCGCTCACAATTTCAAAGGCTTCACCTAGGTCATTTACCTCTTCAGCACCGGCTTCGAGAACCGCCTCTAAAATCGAATCCTCGGTAAGGGCTCCATCCTTCTTTACGATAACGACGCCTTTACGATTAAAAAGGTATGAAACAGAACCAAGATCTGCCATCGATCCCCCGTTACGGGTCACTGCGACCTTAACCTCTGATGCAGATCGGTTTCGGTTGTCAGATAAACACTCGATCATGATCGCAACACCGCTGGGACCATACCCCTCGTACATGATGGTGATCCAATCCTTAGCGCCTGCTTCAAGCCCTGCACCACGTTTGATTGCACGTTCAATATTGTCGGAGGGCATCGATGATTTCTTTGCCTTAGCGACCGCGTCAAACAAGGTTGGATTTCCATCCATGTCAGCTCCACCGTTTCGAGCAGCAACTTCAATTGCACGAAT
>CAXNDW010000120.1:0-3050 GCA_964201405.1 Candidatus Planktophila sp. | reverse complement strand
TATGTTCCTGCTTCGAAGAACAGTGGCTTTCCATCTTTCCACAGTGATTGGTGAACGTGCATACCTGAACCGTTATCTCCGAAGAGTGGCTTTGGCATGAATGTTGCTGTCTTTCCACCCTGCCATGCGGTGTTGCGAATAACATACTTAAACTTCATTACATCATCGCCAGCTGAAAGAATGTCTGTGAAACGGTAGTTGATCTCCATCTGTCCAGCAGTTCCCACCTCGTGGTGTGAACGCTCTACAAGAAGGCCCACCTTGCCTAGCTGCATCACCATTTCATCGCGAAGATCTGCGAATTGATCTGTTGGTGAAACAGGGAAGTAACCACCCTTGACGCGTGTGCGGTAACCGCGGTTTGGTGTGCCATCTGCATCGTATTCAACGCCGGTGTTCCATGCACCTTCGTATGATTCGATCTCATGAACAGCTGAGTTAATGCCGGTCTTGAAACGAACACTGTCAAAGACGTAGAACTCTGCCTCTGGTGCAAAGAAGGCTGTGTCAGCAATTCCAAGTGAGCGCATGTAATCAACTGCGCGCGCTACAACTCCGCGAGGATCGCGACTGTATGGCGTGTTATCAACTGGATTGTGAACTGAGAAGATAATGATGAGGGTTTTTTCTTTACGATATGGATCAATGTATGCAGACTCTGGAACTGGCAACAGTTTCATATCTGACTCATTGATTGTCTGGAAGCCTCGAATTGAGGAACCATCAAACATCAGGCCATCGGTAAAGACAGCCTCATCAAATGATTCAACAGGTACGTTGAAGTGATGCTGAATACCGGGCAAATCTGTGAAGCGGACATCAACAAGCTTGATGTCCTCTTTTTTAATGTAAGCAAAAATTTCCGCTGCGTTCTTAAACATGCATCTCCCAATTTCACATGTGATGCGCAGAGCCCTCATCATTGAGTTTCTGTCGCTTTTACGTACTCGAACCCTAGGTCCAGAGGATGAAATTGACATAACCCGCTTGTTAAATTCATGTTACGTCTGCGCCCTTGGAGCGTTAGGCTTGTCACATGAGCGTTGAGTTCACCCGTGTCAGCCTGGGGCGCAGAATGTCGGCGCTGATGGTCGATTGGCTTGCCTGCTACTTCATCGTGGCAGCCTCAGCTGGAGGCATCGGTCAAATGGCCCCTAACCGTTCCTGGACGGTTTTGGCGCTCTTCTTTGCTGAGATTGCACTCTTGTCAGCGCTACAAGGGGCCTCTTTAGGGCATCGAATCTTTGGCATCAAGATCCTGCGATTTACCGATGGGGGAGCCATTACTCCGCTTCAGGCCTTGATCCGTTCAGCCTTACTGATCACAGTTATCTTCGCCATTACCTTTGATGAAAATGGCAGAGGTCTGCATGAAAGATTTAGCGGAACTGTTCTAACGAGAAGTTAGCGAATCTTTGGTGCGCGAGTAGGCATTGGCCCCTTTGGAATTGGCATAGACATTCCACCAACCGCCTTAAGTCGTGCACGAACCTCACGCATTTGATGAGCAGTTAACTTCTTAGGAAGTCGTTTCATTTGCTTTTGAAGTTTGCGAATAGGAACTCTGCCATCCTCATTGCCAACGATAATTTCAGTAATGGGTACACCTGGTGCAAATCGTTCAGCCTTCTTTCGCTCATCAGAGACCATCTGACGAACAGCGTTTGTACCTTCACCTGTTAAAACGATTCCAGCACGACCCACGCTGCGGTGAACCATGTCCTGATTTCGAGTAACGGCGACCGCTGGAGTTGTTGTCCACCCTTTGCGGATAGCCATCAAAACGCTCGCAGCTGCGCCGACCTGACCCTCAATTGATGTGTAAGCAGCTGTTCCAGCTTGTCGTGTAAAGAATAGAAGTGTGACAAGTAATGCCAGCGGAAAAAAGATAAATCCAAAGTAGTAAGGATGGCCAAGAGCTGCACCGATGCCTATTCCAATCGCCCAGGTAACTAGGAAGATTGCAATCAGTGCAATACCGATCCAAGGCTTTACCTGCTTAGTTACCTTGTAGGCATCACGGAAGGTTTGAAAACGTGGCTTCTTGATCTTCGCTTCTTTAGCTTTTCTCTTAAACATGGCGCTAGTTTAGTGGGGCCGGTGCGGTTCCACCAAGACGGGTCGGCGCCCAACGTTGACCGACATGGCTATCGGGGTACTCCTCCTGAACTTGATGAAGCATCTCGATCATCACCTGTCGCAGATGCAGCTCTGCCGCCTCAATCTCCACTTCCGGTGCGTACATTATTGGCTGACCAAATGAGACATGTACCGGTGTTTTACCTCTTTTAAAGTTTGGCTTTACACCCTTTGTATAAACACGTTGCCCACCCCACACGATCGTGGGAATGATTGGGACTCCAGCACCAGCGGCCAAACGAACTGCGCCAGATTTTAACCCTTTGATTTCAAAGCTTGTTGAGATAGTTCCTTCGGGGAAGATTCCGATGATCTCACCAGATTTCAGTGCGCGCAGTGCCGTAACAAATGATGCTGAACCATTGCTTCGATCCACATTAATGTGGTGCATTCCCCGCATCAGAGGTCCTGCGATCTTGTTGTCAAAGATTTCCTTCTTTGCCATGAAGCGGACGTATCTCTTTACCGGTAGTGCAGCGGTTCCTGCGATGGCAAAATCTAAATAACTAACGTGATTGATTGCAAGAATTGCACCACCTTTACGTGGAAGATTCTCTTGCCCTTGAAAATTGAATTGGAAACCTAGGTACTTCCAGAACCCCTTTACAAGTGAGATAACTGGTGGGTAAACCAGATCAGCCACGAGCGGACTTCTTCTCCATCGCCTGCTTATATAAACGTCCTGCTCGATATGAAGAACGCACCAATGGACCACTCATCACGCCAAGGAAACCTATTTCTTCTGCTTCTTGAGCTAACTCAACAAACTCTTCTGGCTTAACCCAACGTTCAACCGGATGATGCTTATTTGTTGGGCGCAGGTATTGAGTGATTGTGATCAGATCGCAACCAGCGCTATGAAGATCTATTAGCGCTTGTGAAATCTCTTCACGAGTTTCTCCAAGACCCAG
>CAXNDW010000119.1:0-3055 GCA_964201405.1 Candidatus Planktophila sp. | reverse complement strand
CAACAGCTGGGCTTTTTCATGCGCCCCATTAGTAGCAAGGACACTTTCGTGATTAATGTCGGAATCAACGGTTTTGGACGCATCGGACGTAACTTCTTCCGTGCCTCACTTACTAACCCAAATATCAACATCGTCGGAATTAACGACCTGACTCCAAATGAGACTCTTGCACATCTCTTGAAGTATGACTCAATCTTGGGTCGCTTAGGTCTAGAAGTAACTCACACAGATGATTCAATCACTGTTGGCGGAAAGACAATCAAGGTTTTCTCAGAGCGTGACCCAGCAAACCTTCCATGGGCATCGGTTAAGGCAGATGTAGTTGTTGAATCAACAGGTATCTTCACAAAGGCTGCAGATGCTCAAAAGCACATCACAGCAGGAGCCAAGAAGGTCATCATCTCTGCACCAGCTACTGATGAGGACATCACAATCGTTATGGGTGTTAACCACACTCAGTATGACGGTTCAAAACACAACATCATTTCAAACGCCTCATGTACAACAAACTGCCTTGCTCCAATGGCTAAGGTCCTTCAGGACAACTGGGGAATTGTTAAGGGCTTGATGACAACAATTCACGCCTACACAAATGACCAGGTAATTCTGGACTTCCCACACAAGGATCTTCGACGATCACGTGCAGCGGCAACAAACATGATTCCTACATCAACAGGTGCGGCAAAGGCGATCTCACTAGTTATGCCAGAGCTCAAGGGCAAACTCGATGGCTACGCAATGCGTGTTCCAGTCCCAACAGGATCTGCAACAGATCTCACCGTTGAGCTTGCAAAGGAAGCAACAGCGGCAGAGATCAATGCAGCGATGAAGGCCGCTGCAAATGGTCCACTTAAGGGATTCCTTTCATACACTGAAGATCCAATTGTTTCTTCAGATATCGTGACCGATCCATCATCATGTATCTTCGATGCAGGTTTAACCAAGGTAATTGGAAACCAGGTCAAGATCGTTGGTTGGTATGACAACGAATGGGGTTACTCAAACCGTCTCGTTGACTTGATCGATTACGTTGGCAAATCTCTGTAATGCCAGATCTTTCAACAATTGATGTAGCAGGAAAGCGGGTCTTTCTTCGTTGCGACCTTAATGTTCCTTTGAAAGAGGGAGTTATTAAGGATGATGGACGAATCAAAGCCTCGCTTCCTACTATTCAAGCCTTACTTGAAAAGGGTGCATCACTTGTTATTGCTGCTCACCTTGGCCGTCCCAAAGGTGAGGCCAAACCTGAACTTTCTCTAGCACCTGTGGCAAAGCGTTTATCTGAATTACTGGCTCGCGAAGTTAAGTTCACGGGCCAGGTGACGGGAGCAGCTGTAACTACTGCAGCGCATTCACTCAACTCTGGCGAGATTCTTCTTCTAGAAAATATTCGTTTTAGTGCAGCCGAGACAAGCAAAGAGGAGTCAGAGCGTGCAGCCTTTGCTGCCGAACTTGCACAACTTGCTGATTTCTATGTGGGCGATGGTTTTGGTGCGGTTCACCGCAAGCATGCTTCAGTTTTTGATCTACCGAAACTACTTCCGCATGCAGCTGGAAAGTTAGTTGCAGCAGAGGTAGAAGTTTTGAAGAAGCTCACTCAAAACCCAGAACGTCCTTACGGTGTTGTTCTTGGGGGAGCAAAGGTTTCCGACAAACTTGGCGTTATCGAGAACTTGCTTGGCAAGGTTGATGTTCTTGCAATTGGCGGAGGAATGGTTTTCACATTCCTTAAGGCGCAAGGCAAGGAGATTGGAACCTCACTGGTTGAAGCAGAGATGCTTGATGTTGTTAAAGCTTTGATTGCAACAGCTGAGAAAAATGGGGTAAGACTTTTACTTCCAACCGATATCGTGGTTGCACCTACATTTGCTGCTGATGCAACACCAACACTGGTAGCAGCAGATGCGATTCCAGAAGACCAGATGGGTCTAGATATTGGCCCAGTTTCTGCCGCTGCTTTTGCCGCAGAAATTATTAAGTGCAAGACACTCTTTTGGAATGGTCCAATGGGAGTCTTTGAGTTTCCTAACTTTGCCGCAGGAACGAAGGTTGTTGCTCAAGCATTAACCGAGGTTTCAGGAATCTCTGTTGTGGGCGGAGGAGACTCTGCCGCTGCGGTTCGAGCCTTAGGTTTTGCTGACTCACAATTCGGGTACATTTCTACCGGCGGCGGCGCTTCACTTGAATATTTAGAGGGCAAGGAACTACCTGGTCTTCAAGCACTTGAATTGATCTAAAGAGACAGAACATAGGAGCGGACAATGCGTAAACCATTAATGGCAGGAAACTGGAAGATGAACCTCAATCACCTTGAGGCGATCGCAGTTGCTCAGAAGTTGGTTTATGGTCTCGATGATAAGGATTATGACGCTGTTGATGTCGCAGTCATTCCTCCCTTCACAGATATTCGCTCGATTCAAACCTTGGTTGATGGGGATCGTTTACGTCTTCAATATGGAGCGCAGGATCTTTCACCTGAAGCAAGTGGAGCATTCACCGGAGATATCTCTGGATCAATGCTTGCAAAATTAGGGTGTACTTATGTTGTAATCGGTCACTCAGAGCGCCGTGCGATTCATAATGAATCCGATGCGTTGGTTAATCGCAAGATTAAAGCCGCCCTTGCACATGAATTAACTCCAATCTTTTGTGTTGGCGAAGAGCTTGCAATCCGTGAAGCTGGAACACATGTGAGCCATGTGATTCGTCAGATTCGTGCAGGTCTAGAAGGCTTCACAAAGCCAGAGCTCAAGAAGATTGTGATCGCTTACGAACCAGTGTGGGCGATCGGAACAGGCAAGACCGCAACTCCAGAAGATGCCCAAGAGGTCTGCGCATCTATTCGCGAGGAGATCGAGAGCATTGGATCCCCAGAGATCGCGGCCAACATGCGCATCCTGTACGGCGGTTCTGTGAAATCTTCAAACATTGTAGAAATCATGAAGAAGCCAGATGTGGATGGTGCTTTGATCGGCGGAGCGAGCCTAGATCCCGAGGAATTGGCCAAGATCGTTAAATTCCACGCGGTGACGGAGTAAGCATTACCCCCTTTTGG
>CAXNDW010000118.1:0-3099 GCA_964201405.1 Candidatus Planktophila sp. | reverse complement strand
CAGGCAGCCTTTGCCATAGAAATAACGGTTTCATTATCTCCGGCAAAACGGCGACTTTCTATTCCGGTACGTTGCTGAATCCATTCATCAGTTGAATCAATGCGATCCACAATTTCAGAGTTAGGTACCAATCGCTTCGGACGATATGTGCCGACCGACAGAATGCGACTGTTACCTACTGGTGCAACCTTGATACTCATTTGTGCCTCTCTGCAAAATCACGTGCTGCGGATAAATCATCTGCACTCTTTAAAGCAAAACTCTCAATCTGACCTGCAGCACGCTTAATCAAACCAACCAGGGTTCCAGCGGGAGGAAGTTCAATGACACCAGTAACACCCATTGATTGCAAAGTTGCCATACATAAATCCCAGCGCACAGGGTTTGCGATTTGATTAACGATGCGTGTTAAAACTTCCGCGCCATTCTTGACAACAGCACCATCTTTATTTGAGATGACATCTATCTGTACTGGATTTATCTGCAAAGTTGCTGCCTTTACACGCAACGGTTCAACGGCAGGTTGCATATAAGAGGTATGAAAAGCACCGGCTACGGCTAGAGCGCGAACTCGTGCAGATGCGGGAGGTTTGTCAGATAGTTGAGCAAGTGCTGCTAAATCTCCAGCTGCAACGATCTGTCCTGCACCATTGTCATTTGCGGCAACTAATTTCAATGCAGCGATCGCAGAGAGAACCTCATCGCGATCTCCACCAAGTACCGCTGACATTCCAGCCGGTGATGCCGCTGCAGCCTTTGCCATTTCTACTCCGCGGGTTCGCACCAAGGACAAGGCATCGTTAAAGCTGATTGCGCCTGAGATCGCAGCTGCAGCGACTTCTCCGACTGAATGCCCAGATGTAGCTGCGCAATGACCCAAACCCAAGGCATGTGCAGCCAAAAGCGATGTCGCAACAATTAAAGGTTGAGCGTTATCGGTCTCTTTGATCTCATCAGCATCAGCTGTGGTACCCAATCGAAGCAGATCTAAATCGATTGATTGTGACCAGATCTCAACCAGTTGTTTAAGTTCAGGGTCTGCAATCCAGCTATTGAGCATTCCAGGTGTTTGAGAACCTTGACCTGGAGCGATGATTGCGAGCACGGCAAGATATTACTGGTGCTTCTTACTTACTATCTAGTACGCGACACTAACCACACAAGGACGCTGTGTTCTGGAACTTGTACCTTTGCAGCAGGAGGTGCAATCACCGGCTCGTAAGTTTCCACCTTTTCAGATGCATCAAAGATACATCTGAAGGTTTCACCCCAACTAGCATCAGGCAAAGTAAAGGTTGTCTCCTCATTAGATGAGTTCATCATTAGCAGCAAACCTTTATTGGGATCGGCTTCAACAAAGACTGTAATGCTTCGCTTTTCCTCATCCCGCCAATGGTCATCGCTCATTTCATTTCCGCCTAAAGAAAACCAAGCGATATCTTTTCTATTTGTTCCCTTATCGACCGCACCCGTGAAAAATTCGGATGCCACATCAGCTAGATATGTTTCGCGAATTTGCGCCAAGGATTTAACGGTATTCAAAATGTCATACTGATTTTCATTGAGTTTCCACGGTAGCGCCCAACCACCATTAAAAGCTGCCTCACTTAACTCTGAATCATTTATCGGCAATGAGTAAGCATTATTAGAACCATTTTGAGTTCGGCTCACCTCATCTCCCATATTGAGCATTGGAACTCCAGATGAGAGCATCAAAGTAGCAAGCAAAGATTTCTTTAGGCGATGACGTATCTCTTGAATTCTCCGGTCATTGCTTTCGCCCTCAACTCCTACATTCCAAGAACGATTTGAATCATTTCCGTCGGCGTTATTTTCAAGATTAGGCAGGTTGTGTTTTTCATTATAGGTAACCATGTCGTGGATGGTGAAACCATCGTGGGCCGCTACAAAGTTAATGGATGAGGTCGGTCCGCGGAAGTGAAAAATGTTGCTGGAACCGCTAATACTTGATGCGATATCGGAGACACCTTCGCCAAAGCCTCGTGCTAAATCACCAAGCCAGAACTGACGCACGGAGTCGCGATAGGCATCATTCCATTCACGCCAAGGGTGGGGAAAATCCCCTAACGAGTATCTGGAAATATCCCAAGGCTCTGCGATCATTTTAAAGTTTCGCAGCACCGAATCAGCACCAATTGCGGCCATGAGCGATGAATTAAATGCGCTATTACTGGTGTACAGCGCTGTTGTTAAATCAAAACGGAATCCATCGACACCAACAACTTCAATCCACCAACGTAGAGAGTCAATGATTTGTCGAACAGAGTGTGGCTTGCTTGCAGCAAAGGTATTGCCACAACCAGTTACATCTTCATAATTTCCATTTGAATCCTGCCTGTAATAGGCGTGCCCATCAATTCCTTTGTAAGAAAGTGTTGGGCCACCGACTCCACCTTCGGCGGTGTGGTTGTAAACAACATCCAGAATGACTTCGATACCTGAAGCATGTAGTTGATCGACCGACCACTGAAGTTCAGAGATTGGATCTGATGTTGATGCATACTCCTTGTGGGGTGCGCTAAAGAGCAGTGAGTTGTAACCCCAATGATTCTTACGTCCACGAGAAAAAATGGTCGGCTCGGTAATTGATTGCGCTATAGGAAGAAGTTCAAGTGCGGTTACACCGATAGATTTCAAATGCGCAATTGTGCTGGGGTGCCCCAGTGCTTTGTAGCTTCCGCGTTCACCTTCAGGTATTTCTTGATTAAAAGCGGTCAAACCCTTTACATGCGCCTCATAAATTATTGTCTTAGCCCAGGGAACAAGCGGACGTTGTATTTCGCGAACTGCGTGATCTGAAACAACTGAGTACGGAACCTTGCCTGCGCTATCCCGCGGATCCCGTTCATGTAAATCACCAACGCCAGAGCCATCCTGTGCAACATGGCCATAAATTTCTGGACAGTAGGTAACCTCGCCATCAATGACATGGGCGTAGGGATCAAGTAAGAGCTTGGCGGCGTTAAATCGAACCCCGTATTCAGGGATCCATGGTCCATAGACGCGATATCCGTACCGCTGGCCCGGGCGAACGCCAGCAAGGTAGCCATGCCAGATCGGTCCATTGCGGTGAGACAT
>CAXNDW010000117.1:0-3128 GCA_964201405.1 Candidatus Planktophila sp. | reverse complement strand
AGGTCGTTAATTCCGACGATGTTGATATTTGGGTTAGTAAGTGAGGCACGGAAGAAGTTACGTCCGATGCGTCCAAAACCGTTGATTCCGACATTAATCACGAAAGTGTCCTTGCTACTAATGGGGCGCATGAAAAAGCCCAGCTGTTGGTGGATCGTAAAACTGCCACAACGCTGGGGGCTTAGGTAGAACCTTACCAGTGAAGGTTGAGTGAACTCTTGAGTAGGCGGTGACTAATTCAGTAAATCAGGCGAGAGGCCGCTCTCAGTATCGGGAATTCCAAGCTCTGCAGCGCGCTTATCAGCCATTGCGAGCAGCCGTCGGATACGACCTGCGATCGCATCTTTGGTCATCGGTGGGACCGCTAATGAGCCAAGCTCCTCCAGCGATGCTTGGCCATGGTTAATGCGTAACTCCCCAGCCTCTTTGAGGTGGTCGGGAATTGTTGGTCCGAGAATCTCCATTGCACGTTGCACTCGCGCCGCTGCAGCAACAGCTGCGCGGGCTGAGCGACGCAGATTTGCATCATCAAAGTTGGCAAGTCTGTTTGCAGTTGCTCGAACCTCACGACGCATCCGACGTTCCTCCCAGGCCATCACACTTTCATGTGCGCCTAGTCGTGTCAGCAAAACGCCGATCGCATCTCCATCACGGATGACCACTCGATCAACTCCGCGAACCTCGCGGGCCTTAGCCACAATTCCTAAACGACGGGCTGCACCGACAAGTGCAAGAGCCGCCTCTGGGCCTGGGCAGGTAATTTCTAAAGATGAAGAACGTCCCGGCTCTGTTAAAGAACCATGTGCGATAAATGCCCCACGCCAAGCAGCTTCAGAATCACAGATCGCAGCAGAAACAACTTGTGGTGGAAGACCACGAACCGGACGTCCATTGGAATCAACTAAACCGGTTTGTCGTGCAAGTGCATCACCTTCATCGATGACTCGAACCACGTAGCGAGAACCTTTTCTCAAACCACTTGAGGACAAAACTGCAAGATCAGAATCATGTCCGTAAATATCGGCGATATCTTTTCGCAGACGACGTGCACTCTGCGAGGTGTCCAGCTCTACCTCTATAACTATCTTTCCCGCAGCAATATGAAGGCCGCCGGCAAAGCGAAGAAGTGAGGAGACCTCAGCTTTGCGACAACATGGTTTGGTGATCGCTAAACGAGATAACTCATCTTTTACTGATGCTGTCATTGCCATGGGGTAATCCAACCATTTACCGAGCGAGAATGTGGCCCAAATGGAGAGCTAATTTTTGGGCATCATGATGGATACTTCCAGGTGCTTTTCTAATATCTGCTACCACAATCTCTCCACCCAAGGTTGATGCTGCAAGCTGCAAAGCCTCGTGATCTCTAACAACAGATTGATCAACGAGGCAGAAATCAACCTTTACTCCTGGGGCGTATCGATGGAAAAACTCGAGATGCTCTTCAGGGGTGGATCCAGCAAACTCCTCCCCCTGTGAACGTGATGAAGCGTCAAGGTTAAGTATCAAAATCTTTCGAGCATCTGTGTTCTGCAAGGCATCTAGTTGAGCAGGTACCAATAGATGTGGAATCACACTGGAAAACCAAGAACCTGGTCCCATGGTGATCCATTCCGCCTCAGCGATGGCATCCACAGCTTCATTTCTGGCGGGTGGATCTTCAGGAATAATTCGCAATGACTCAATGTGACCCTTCGCGGTAGCGACCTCTTTTTGACCACGAACAACAATTCTTCCTGTTGATGTTTTGAAGGTGCCTTCAATATCTAACGCCACGGATGCCATCGGTAAAACACGACCAATAACTTTAAGAAGTTGGCCCACTCGATCAAGGGCTACAACTGGATCATCACCAGCGTTCCACATTGATGCAAGCAAAAGATTTCCCATTGCATGGCCGTTGAGATCACCATCACTAACAAAACGATGTTGCATGATTTCAGCCCAGGTTCTACCCCACTCATCATCTGCACACAAAGCGGCAAGTGCCATCCGCAAATCGCCGGGTGGAAAAATTGGGAACTCTTCACGTAAACGTCCGCTAGAACCACCGTTATCCGCCACCGTCACGATAGCTGTGAGCTGATTAGTGAGCTGACGTAATGCGGTTAAGGTCGCAGCAAGTCCATGACCGCCACCAAGTGCAACAACTTTAGACAAAGCTACTCACGACCTACATCACGATGTGTTGGATGAGCTGAGATTTCTGAGTTTAATTCATTGAGTTGACGTGCAATCTCTTCTGTAATGGCAACGCTTCGATGTTTTCCGCCGGTGCAACCCACTGCGATAGTCACATACTTTTTACCTTCGCGCATGTACCCGGCCATCATGGAATTTACTAACCCAACATAATCATGGACAAACTCCTGTACTCCCTGACTACCCAAGACCTTTTCGCTGACTTGTGGAGTTAATCCTGTCAAAGGTCGAAGCTCTGGAATCCAATGTGGGTTGGGAATAAATCTACAATCGAGAACTAAATCAGAATCAACAGGGATTCCGTACTTGTAACCAAATGACAGAACGTTAACTCGAACGCCCTGAAGTTTGCCCGATCCAAAGATTTCACCAATACGCTTTTCTAATTGATGAACATTGAGATTAGAGGTATCGATTGCAACATCAGATTGAGAGCGGATCTCTTCTAACTTTTCTCGCTCGCGTGCGATGCCATCCACGATTCGATCCTTACCCTGCAACGGATGGGGTCTACGTGTAGATTCAAAACGTTGAACTAGAGCCTGATCTGTTGCATCGAGAAAAACTAAACGATAAGCCGAGTTACTATTTTTTAACTCATCCATTGCATGGGTTAGTTCATCAAAGAACTCTCCCCCGCGAACATCGACGACAACTGCAAGCTCTTTGCCTTGTGGTCCGGTCCCTTTGTTTACTAATGCTGGAAGTAATGCAGGTGGAAGATTGTCCACGACATACCACCCTAAATCTTCGAGGGCGTGGGCCACGGTTGAACGTCCAGCACCCGACATTCCGGTGAGGATCAGCGTCTCTTCCTTCTTCATGTTCTTATCCTCTTACATCTGTCAAGAAGGTTAAAACACGCTCAAGACTCTTTTCAAGGTAGGCCGGAAGCATCTCTTTGTGCTCCGGGTTCTTAGTTTCAA
>CAXNDW010000116.1:0-3151 GCA_964201405.1 Candidatus Planktophila sp. | reverse complement strand
AACGATTGCGGTTTTGGGGGATCTTTCATTCTTGTACGACCTCACAGGATTAATAAATAAAGAGGCGATTAACTGCCGATTCATAGTTATCAACAATGATGGTGGCGGAATCTTTTCGACTCTGCCGCAACGTGGATCACAGGGATTTGAAACTGTCTTTGGAACTCCACATGGACTCAACCCTGCTGAAATTGCCAAGTCGATGGGTGTTTCAGCTAAGCAGATTTCTTCCATCAAAGATTTAGAGTCGGAGATTAAAGCGCCAATTTCAGGCATCAGTGTTGTTGTGTGTGATGTTCCAGATCGTGAAAGTAATGCCGATAACTTAAAAGCTATTTACGACTCTCTCAACTCTATGTAAGCGCGCTCCGCATTGGAGCAAACTTTGCATAGGTTTCAGCTAACTCAACCTCTGGATCTGAACCATCGACGATTCCGCACCCTGCAAAAATTCGAATTGAATCTCCGTTGATTTGCCCGCAGCGCAACGCTATTCCTAACTCGCCATCACCTGCGGCATCAATCCAACCAACGGGCCCGGCGTATCGTCCGCGAGACATTCCTTCTATTTCAGAGATCAATTTCGCGGCTTGTGGACGCGGAGTCCCACATACAGCTGCAGATGGATGCAGATGTTCCAGAATTGTAAATGCATCAACATGTGCAAGAGTTTCGACTAGTGCGCCAGTTACATCTGTTGCAAGGTGCATGACATTTGCAAGGTGCAAGACAAATGGAGAATCCGGAACATTAGTAGAGGAACAGAATGGTTCCAGCGCATCTGCAACAGAACGCACAGCAAACTCGTGTTCTGCAAGATCCTTTGAAGAACGCGCAAGTGATCCGGCTAGTGCAAGATCCTTTGCATCATCACCAGTCTTACTAATTGTTCCCGCTAATACACGTGAAGTAACCATTCCGCGCGAAAGGCGCAGCAATAATTCGGGGGTCGCACCGACTAATCCTGAGACCGCAAACTTCCAGGTTGTTGGGTACTCATCTGCAAGTTTCTTTAAAATTGCTCGCGGATCAATACCTTTGTTTGAAGAAATGTTGATGTCGCGAGCCAAAACAACCTTATCTAGATCACCATTTTGAATACGTGAGACCGCAGTTGAAACCCTTTGCTTCCATGCATCATCAGCTTGTGGTTCTTCACTCCACTTCATTTCACCATTAGAAAAATGATCTGGTTCAGTCTTTAGATCTGGTTGTGAATCAGAGCCAATCCATGTGATCCAGGATTTACCGCTCTTTGTTCCGACAACTACTTGGGGAATAACAAGAACGGAAACATCTTCAGGTGAAAAAGAGAATGAGGCGAATAAAACTGGACCAGTTCCACTTCCGTGCACCGTGTTGTTGACTGTGAATTTTTCCAACTGCTTTTGCCACCAGTGACGGGCGTCGGCAAATCTATGTGGACCGCTAACCGTTGTGGTTGCGTAGGTGCCCCAACCAACTAAACCTTCACCACTGCGAACCCATGCAAGAGGTTGCGAATCTGGAAGTAAATCCAACAACGACAAATGCTCGCCAAGGCGAGTTGTTGTAATTGGAACTAGTTGAGCCATGGGGAAGAGATCTCCTCTAAATCATGCCTTTGTTGTTGTGGCGTTGAGTTGTGGATGAGCCTACTTCAAGGGAGAATAAGGGCATGTCCCGCGCTAATCTCAACAAAGATCCCGATGAGGTCGCGGCTATGTTTGATGGGGTCGCCAAGCGGTATGACCTAGTTAATGATCTTTTGAGTTTGGGTCGCACAAAGGCGTGGAGAAAAGCTGCGACCAAGATCATCGCCCCTGCACCTGGAATGGTGATCCTGGATCTGGCAGCTGGGCCTGGCTCTTCATCTGAGCCGCTCTTCAAAGCTGGGGCCACAGTCTTTGCCACAGATTTCAGCGAGGGAATGCTCGCCCAAGGGCGAAAGGCCCGCCCATACCTGAACTTTTCCAAGGCCGATGCCCTCAACCTGCCCTTTGAGGCCGATACCTTTGATGTAGTCACCATCTCCTATGGCCTGCGAAATACCGCCGATTTTGATAAAGCGCTGACTGAGGCCCGTCGGGTCACCAAGCCAGGGGGTCGGATGGTGGTTGTGGAGTTCAGCCACCCTACATGGCGCCCGTTTCGTACCATTTATACCGAATATCTCATGAGGCTTCTGCCGGCGATCGCCAAGAGAACCAGCTCCAACCCGGATGCCTATATCTACCTAGCTGAATCGATCAGGGCCTGGCCAGATCAAGCCGCCTTGGCCGCTCGAATGGAGAAGGCGGGCTGGAGCGGGCTCACCTGGAAAAACCTGACCTTTGGTGTTGTTGCAGTTCACAGCGGGATTAAGGGCTAGCGGTCACAGGCATACGCCTTTCGACCTTAGGATTTCGACCGTGAGCTCCAATCCATATATCCCAATCTTGGTGATCGGCGCTATCGGCCTCGGCTTCGCGGTTTTCTCAGTTGCCGCCGGTGCGCTCGCAGGCCCAAAGCGTTACAACCGGGCCAAGTTAGATGCCTATGAATGTGGAATTGAACCTTCTCCTCAAGCTGCAGAAGGTGGACGTTTTCCAATCAAGTACTTCTTAACTGCGATGCTTTTTATCATTTTTGATATTGAAATCGTCTTTTTATATCCATGGGCGGTTGCTTTTGACTCCCTTGGTTTGTTTGGTTTGGTTGAAATGGCGATCTTCATCGCAACGGTTTTTGTTGCCTTTGCATATGTATGGCGCCGCGGCGGATTGGAATGGGATTAAACAATGGGTCTTGAAGAGAAAATCCCTAGTGGGTTTGTCCTAACCTCAGTTGAAAAACTTGCGGGTTACATGCGCAAAAACTCTTTGTGGCCAGCAACATTTGGTCTTGCATGTTGTGCAATTGAAATGATGGCTGTTGGTTCAGCTGCAAAGTACGACATCGCGCGATTTGGTGGAGAAGTTTTCCGCGCATCCCCACGTCAAGCAGATCTAATGATCGTTGCAGGTCGTGTATCAAACAAGATGGCCCCAGTTTTGCGCCAGATTTACGATCAAATGTCTGCACCAAAGTGGGTTATTGCAATGGGTGCCTGTGCATCTTCAGGTGGAATGTTTAATAACTACGCAATTGTTCAGGGTGTAGATCACGTTGTTCCAGTTGATATTTACTTACC
>CAXNDW010000115.1:0-3208 GCA_964201405.1 Candidatus Planktophila sp. | reverse complement strand
TAGGGATAACAGCAAGAACCATAATTGAGATTGAGAAAAGGATTCCACCTTGGATAACAAACTTTGTGTTTCGGAAGCGCTCCAATCGAGCCGATCCAATAGCACCAGTTAGCGATCCAATGGCAATGAATGTTCCCATCAGACCAAAGCTTGCAGGGCCCAAGCCAAACTCTTGTGTTGCCATAAGTGCGTTGAATATCTGGAAATTCAATCCAAAGGTTGCCAAGAAGAAAACCATCAGCATTACTACATAAATATCAGGACGTGCCTTTGCATATGCAATGCCTTCACGAATGCTTCCATCTGATTTTGGGCGATCTAAATGGAAAAAAGCCTTTTCATTAAGGTTCATGAGCGCTGCAATAACAAAAAAGTATGAAAGCCCATTAACAATAAATGAGGGCCCAGTACCAAATGCTGCGATCAAACCACCTGATATCGCAGGCCCCACTAGCCTTCCTGCGTTGAAATTAGCTGAGTTCAATGAAACCGCGTTTGGTAGGTCGGTTTGCCCTACAACCTCTGTCGTAAAGGATTGACGCACGGGTGCATCGATCGCCGTTGAAATACCCAAGATTCCAGCCAAGACAAATACATGCCACAGGGCCACTGTGTTGGTGATAACCAGGGCACCTAATCCAAGGGAGGCTGCGCCACCAATAATGTTGGTGAGAATCAAAACTTTTCTCTTGTTAAATCTATCCGCGAGTTTTCCACCATGTAATGAAAAAGCTAAAACAGGAGCAAATTGAACTGCGGTGACCAAACCTAAATAGGTTCCATTGTTATTAGTGAGTTCGAGAACAAGCCAGTCCTGTGCAATACGTTGAGCCCAGCTGCCAATGTTTGACACCGTGTTTGCAGGAAAGAGGATCTGGTAATTACGGTGGCGAAATGAACGCCAATTACCATCCTCTTTAACCGAAAAACGCATTACTCTTGCCCCATGACTACTCGACTACGCAATGCAGTAACTCTAGTCGTTATTGGAACAATGTGCTGGGTGATAGCTGGTGTGATTGCTGCAGCGGTTGCCGCAGATGCAAAAGTTATTTGGACATGCGTGATGGGTGCAGCCTTAGGCTTAGTTGGTATTCGTTACACAATCCGCCGTGATCGACGAAGCGGCCTATAAATTTAAAAGCTTAAAATAAATTAGGCACCAAGAGCAGTAGCGATACCGCGCAACACACGACCAAGACGATCAGCCTCTTGTGCATTGGGGTGACGTCCATGGCGCAAACCATTTCCGACCTTATCTAACATCTTGATTGTGTCTTCAATCATCGCAGCAAGATCATCACTATTAACACGTGAGTTCTCTACTAATGATGGTGGGGCATCAATGATGTGTACTGATAATGCTTGTGGGCCCTTGCGGCTGTCTGCGATAGAAAACTCAAGCTTTGTTCCAGGCTTAACCGTTGCAACACCTTCTGGAAGTGAGGTTGCAGCTAGATAAACATCTTCGCCTTCATCATTTGCAATGAAGCCGAAGCCTTTTTCCAATGAGAACCATTTAACGCGTCCTGTAGGCATGGGGAGGGCTCCTTGCTAGTTTTCTTTACTTGTATGTAAATAGGTATCGCGGTTGCGATAGCAGGTGCTTAGTTTAACACCGGCTCTGTAAAGGTCGCTTCCGAATGTGCTCCACAGCCATGGTCCACGCTCACTACGCGTGCATCATCGGGTGAGATCGCATTGGCGCATACGCCAAAGGTTGCTCGTAATGATCCAGCGATAGCAATAAAGAATCCGCAGCTGTGACATGGCTTTGGCGCTGACTGGGCAACGGGAGCGTTTGGTCCGCGCTCGCCCTCATACCAACGCTTTGCAGCCTGGTCACGTCCTTCGATTGAAAGAACACGTGCACGACCTAAACCAAGTTCAATCGCCATCGCAGTATCTAGATCTTCATCCTGCGGCAAAGCTTGTTGTCCTGGAACTAAACGAGTGTCATCAACTGCGCTTGGAACAATATCTCCCACGCCAACATCGCCCGGAAGAATTCTGTCGCGATATGGAATCCATTCTGGCGCACGCAATGCATCAGGGCCTGGGAGAACTACAACATCGCAAATTGTTGGTTGTGATTCCTCATCGACCTTTGCAATGGTGATGCACCAACGCCAGCCTTTGTACCCTGAAAGCTTTGCTTCAAACAAATATGTTGCGACGCGATTCTCATCATCAAAATCAACTGAAACAAATCCGCCAACTTGATCCTTCTTTTCCGCCTGCTCTAGCGCGGCATTTCGGGCAAGATCCTTTGCATCAAAAGCAACAGCGCTGCTTTTTGATGGAGACTCCTTCTTTGGAGACTTCTCCTTTTTAGGAGACTCCTTCTTTGGAGTGAGCGATTTCTTAGCCATGCGCTAAGGGTAAAGCAGAACGCCGCCTCCGCGTTAATCGGAGACGGCGTTACGCGTAAATGAATGGTTTAGAAGTCCATATCTCCGCCGCCTTGTGGGGCAGCTGCGGCCTTCTCTGGCTTATCTGCAATAACCGCTTCTGTTGTAATAAACAGAGCCGCGATAGATGCAGCGTTTTGTAATGCAGAACGTGTCACCTTTGCTGGATCGATGATTCCAGATTTGATCATGTCTACATATTCGCCTGTTGCAGCGTTAAGACCTTGTCCTGCTGGAAGGTGACGCACCTTCTCAACAACAACTCCGCCTTCAAGTCCTGCGTTAACTGCGATCTGCTTAATTGGAGCTTCGATTGCGTATTCAACAATCTTTGCACCAGTTGCTTCATCACCAGTTAAACCTGTTAGACGCTTGAACACTGCAGCGCCTGCTTGAAGAAGTGCAACGCCGCCACCAGCAACAATTCCTTCTTCTACCGCAGCCTTTGCATTGCGAACTGCATCTTCAATGCGGTGCTTGCGCTCCTTGAGTTCTACCTCAGTTGCAGCTCCCGCCTTGATAACAGCTACGCCGCCAGCAAGCTTTGCAAGACGCTCTTGCAACTTCTCGCGGTCGTAATCTGAATCTGAGTTCTCGATCTCGTTGCGGATCTGTTGTACGCGACCCTTGATCTGTGCCTCATCTCCAGCGCCTTCAACGATTGTTGTCTCTTCCTTGCTGATAACAACCTTGCGAGCCTTACCCAATAGATCAAGCTCTGCTGCATCTAGACGAAGACCAACTTCTTCAGAGATAACAGTTGCACCAGTAAGGATTGCAATGTCCTGAAGCATCGC
>CAXNDW010000114.1:0-3213 GCA_964201405.1 Candidatus Planktophila sp. | reverse complement strand
ATCAAGGCAAAGCTTGAAGGCGCATCAGTTGTTGCTAAGGCAAAGGTTGGCGCTAAGGGCGCACTCTTTGGTTCAGTAACTGACAAAGATGTTGCATCAGCGATCAAGGTAGCAACAGGCCTAGATATCGATCGTCACACGATCGCTACCAAGGGTCATATCAAGAAGCTTGGCACACACGATGTAAAGATCTCTCTAGGTCACAACGTGGTTGCAAAGGTTTCAGTGAACGTTGTAGCTGACAAGTAATTCACCATTAAGAAGGCCCGTCACCTTTGTGGCGGGCTTTTTTATTTATCTATGTGAAATCTCAGGATGTGGTATTTAGAAAATTACTTTGCTCCACAGGGCTGTGTGTATAGATTTCGCCCCTGACCTGCACCTTTAAACCAACTGAGAGCGACCACCCACAGTTATACACATTGCATCCACCGTGATGTACACAGAAAAAAAGGGTTATCCACCTACTTATACACAGGTTCATGCACAGGGTCGATCACCAATCCTCGCCTGCGATAGGGGTGAAGCCCTAGGTTACGCACGCAGGTAACGCACTTGTCAGTGTCCTATGGGAGGTTTTACGGGTGAGCATCGCCGAACTTCCTAACAACCGCCCTCGTGACCCCAACATCAACTCAGTTGGCGCTGAGTTTGAGCGGACACCACCACAGGATTTAATCGCAGAACAATCTGTTCTCGGCGGAATGTTGTTATCCAAAGATGCAATCGCAGATGTCATCGAAATTATTCGTGATCGCGATTTCTATCGCCCTGCACATGAATTAATTTACGATGCAATTATTGATTTGTATGGCCGCGGAGAGCCAGCAGATGCTGTAACTGTTTCAGCAGAACTCTCAAAGCGCGGAGATATCTCACGCGCAGGTGGTGCACCATATCTGCACACATTGATCTCATCTGTACCAACAGCAGCTAACGCCGGGTACTACGCAAAGATTGTTCGCGAACATGCGATCATGCGACGGTTAGTTGAAGCTGGAACAAAGATTGTTCAATACGGTTACACAACTGAGGGTGAAGTCGATGACATGGTCGACCTCGCACAAGCAGAGGTGTATGCGGTTACAGAGCGACGCTCCTCTGAAGATTATGTTCAACTCTCTACACTCTTGCCACAAGCACTGGATGAGATCGAAGCGATCTCAAAGGGAATTGGCATTGAAGGTGTAATGACTGGCTTTAAAGATCTCGATCAATTAACTCATGGTCTACATCCAGGAAATATGATTATTTTGGCGGCACGTCCTGCGATGGGTAAGTCAACACTTGGTTTAGATATCGCACGTCACGCATCGATTCACAATGGACAGACATCAGTTATCTTCTCTCTGGAAATGTCTAAGAGTGAAATTACAATGCGTATGTTGTCCGCTGAAGCCCGCGTCGGTCTTAACAATATTCGTTCAGGATCTTTGTCAGATGATGAGTGGTCACGTCTTGCACGCCGAATGGGCGAGATCTCCGAAGCTCCACTATTTATCGATGACTCCCCCAACCTTTCTATGATGGAGATTCGTGCAAAGGCGCGTCGTCTTAAGCAACGCCATAATCTGAAGTTAATCGTTATCGATTACCTGCAGTTGATGAGCAGCGGAAAACGTGTAGAAAACCGTCAACAGGAAGTATCTGAGTTCTCCCGCCACCTAAAACTTATGGCTAAAGAGCTCAATATCCCTGTTATCGCTATCTCTCAGCTCAACCGTGGTCCAGAGCAACGTACCGATAAGAAGCCGATGCTCTCAGATCTTCGTGAATCAGGATCGATTGAGCAGGATGCAGATGTTGTCATTATGTTGCACCGTGATGATATGTATGACTCACAAAATCGAACCGGTGAAGCGGATTTAATTGTTGCTAAGCACCGTAACGGACCAACCGCAAAGATTACAGTGTCAGCACAACTTCACTACGCACGGTTTGTTGATATGCCACAAAACCCTGGAAGTGGAACAGATTGGACGGCGCAACGTGAAGCAACCGCTCCAGAGGATAACTTCGGAGCTTAAGCGCTCTTACTGCGTGCTTGATCAGCCATATAAATTCCAGCAATCACAATTACTCCACCGATTAACTGAATAACTGTCCACGATTCATTAAACCAAAACCATGCGATACCGCCAACAAAGATGGGCTCCAGCATTCCAAAAGCACTTGTCGTTGATGCCTTTAAATGTTTTAAAGCTGCAATAGTGCACAGGTATGGCCCGATAGTTCCTATGAGAACTACGTAGAGAATCAAAACCCAACCTGGCGAAGTATTGCCCTCCAAAGGACCACCCAATGGAATCGGTGCAGTAAAGACATCAAATGGAAATTTCCACACTGGAAGAAGTAGACACCAGGTAATTGCTGCAAAGAAAAATCCCCACATTGTTATTGAAACACCATCTCGCGTCTTTGATATTCCTTCTCCTACAACAAAATAAATCGCAACAGCGATCGCTGATGCAAAAGCCGCAATGACACCAATACCATCCAGCGTTAATCCATCCCATACTTGAGCTACAAAAGCTAAACCAGTTAGGGCTAAGGCAAGTGCAATCCACATTTGATTCGGGACAAATCTGCGCTTCACGAAACGTAGATAGAGAACGATCCACACAGGCGCGGTGAATTCAATGAGCAAAGCGATACTCACATGCATCCGGGATATTGCTAGAAAATAGGTGCCATTGACCGCTGCGATACCGAAGGCACCAAGTGCTGCTAGGCGTGGAATTTCCTGCTTTGTAACTCGAAAGGTATGCGGCGCACGATGCCACAAATAGATTGCAAGGATTGAGGCAGCCCCAATGGCGCGAACTTGTGCCAAGCGCCATGCGCTGATGTGACCATCAAGAAGCAGCTTGGATGAGATGCCGTTGCTAGCAAACATCAACGCCGAAAGAATGAGCAGTAGTTCATTACGGCGGTGCTTAAGCATCCAATAAGGGTAACTTATTAAAGGCGGTTTTAGGTTAGAAAGCTGATTCAGGCAGCTCCATGATTGATCCATCTGTTGCTTCAACGATCTTACGATCTGCGGTGATATGTGGCAGATTGGTGTGAACGAAGAACTTTGCAGCAGCGATCTTTCCTGTGTAGAAATCTGTGTCCTTGCCCGCATTTGGTAACTTCGCTACAGCAATATCTGCCTGACGTAGCAACAACCATGAGGTAATAATGTCGCCAACAGCCATTAAACAGCGTGAT
>CAXNDW010000113.1:0-3228 GCA_964201405.1 Candidatus Planktophila sp. | reverse complement strand
AGTGCGCCGGTACCTGTGCGAACAAGTGCTGTATTTGCTGGAATGTAAGTCTTTGCAGGGAATGTGTCGCGGATACCGCCACCATTCTGAATTGCAAAATCAGTCTTGTACTTTGCGCGTAATAGATCTGCTATGTAATTACCCATTGGAGTTTCACCTGAGCGTTCTACAGCTGGTGAACCACCACGTGGGAATACTCCTGATACTTGACCAATCTTTACATCAAGCTTGGCAGATAGTTGATCCTTGTACTTCTTAACCATTGCAGCGGTTGCTGCATCTGCGGTTGTAGTGGTGGCAGCAACGCTTGTGTTAATCGAAGCTGACACAGATCTCAATACGTGCTGAATTGATTGGCCAACGACCTTGCCGTTACGTAGACAGATTTGTGTCCGTGTGTACTCAACACCTGCATTACGAGTTTGTCCTAGTACAACTGGTGCCACACCAGCGTTCTTCTTGATGACAGATGCGAAGGTCTGGTGGCTGTGGCCACCGTAGATCGCTGCTGCACCCTTGATTTGTGCGGCAAGATCATTAAATAGACCCTTTGCGAGGCCATCAGCATTTTCCAACCATCCTTGGTGAAGAGCTACGATCACAAGCTCTGCGCCTGCAGCCTTTGCTTCTACGATCGCTGCGTTAACGCCTGCAACTCCAGGGTTGATGGTGATTGTCTGCTTTGAGCCGGAAGCATCCTTGTAGTCAAGGTTTCCAGGGAATACCTGCTCGATTGTTTCAGGTGTATTTGAGCCTACAACACCGATCTTTACTCCACCGCGGTCAATGATGGTGTAGTTCTTAGCCTGCTTTGTACCTGACTTTAAAGCATCCAATGAGCCAGCGCTGTAGTTTGAAACTACCCACTGGAACTCAGATGCGCCAATCATCTTGTTGAGGTGATCGATGTTGCGATCATGCTCGTGGTTTCCAAAGATTGATACATCTAGCTTTGCAAGGTTTAGTGCTTCGATTGTTGGAAGCTCTTCAAACTCAGTTGAGATCGGTGGAGCTGCACCAATGTTATCTCCTGCTGAAATCGAGACCGTTGCTGCATTTGCTGTGCGATCTGCTGCCCAGTTACTTGTTAGAAGTGCTGCACCAAATGATGTGCCTTCAATAGCTCCGTGTAGGTCGCTAAGTTGCAAAACTTGTACAGCCTTATTTGTTGTTAATGCAACTGTTGCAAGTTGTGCAGCGGTGTAGCTCTTGCTTGATGCAGCTGGCTTTGAGAATCCATATGCATTAACCGCTTGAACTACAGGAGTTCCTGCAGGTTGTCCTTCAACAACTGGCATTGTGATGATTGAACGGTTTCCAACCGGTACAAATATTGGACATGATCCTGGACCAGCAGAAACAACGTGGCCGGTAACACCTGGCTCAACCGCTGCACCTGGGGTCCACTTAACAACTACTCCACGTGAACTTAGGTAAGAGGTTACATTTGTCGGAGCGTTAGGCGCCGAGTATGTATTTGCCTGCGCTGCAGGAGCTAGTAATGAAACTAGAAGTGATGTAGCAAGGGCGAGAGAGCCCCAGCTAAAGATTGTGCGGGATTTCGAGGTTTTATTCATAAGCGCATCTTAATAAGATTGAGATTTCTTGTTAGGGCAGATTGAGTTACGAAATGGTTTCGAAAGAGTGAATGGCGTTACAGCCCTGCATGCTTAAGAAGCTCTGCGCGCTCAATACTCTTAACCCGAGGTTTACCCTTTGCCTCACCTGCGGAAACTTCAGCCTCGTTGATCCTTTGCCAGTCTTGCTGAGAAACAATTATCTGATGAGTTAATAACTCTGAAATATCTCCCGCATTTTTCGGAGAATTCAAGCCAGAGACAAGAAGCTCCATTACCGCTGCTGCATCTGATTTATTGGTTCCAATTACCCCAGATGGACCACGCTTTGCCCAACCAACTACATACATATTGCTGTTGATGTGCCCATCGGTGTTAACAACCTTTCCACCCTCATATGGGACTCCTTCGATGCTCTGGGCTTGATACCCGATAGCGGTAATAACAAGGCCGCACTTAATAGTTACATCTCCGTTGGGTGTTGAGTAAACAACGCCCTCAACCCGATCTGTTCCCATAATCTCTTTAGGTGTGTGTTGGAACAAAAACTCCATTGTGCGCTCATGTTCGTTCTTTGGGTTTTCAGCGATCAACAACATCGCATCCAAATTACTCTTTACATCCTTTTCAGGTTCTGCTCCCGCACGAACAATCGCCGCTTCAATATCCTCTTTGTGCATCACAACATTTGTGTGTTCCAACTTAGGAAGTTCGCGCAGCTCTGGCGAGGTAAATGCTGCATGCTCTGGCCCGCGTCGCGCACTGATATAAACCTTGCGGATGTTGCTCTTTTTGAAGCTGTCAATTGCATGATCTGCCGTATCGGTTGGATCTAACTCACTTGGCTCTAGCGCCAACATACGGGCAACATCCATCGCGACATTTCCAGCACCAATGACTATTGCAGTGTCTGCGTCCAACGGTGTATCCACGCCAACAAAATCAGGGTGTGCGTTGTACCAAGGCACAAAGACAGCTGCAGATAAGGATCCGCGTAGTTCTTCTCCTGGAATACCAAGTTTTTTCCCTAGAGAAGAGCCTGTCGCAATAATGACCGCGTCATACTTTTCTTGTAGCTGGGCAATAGTCACATCGCTTCCAACCTCAATATTTGCAAACAACCTAAAGTTTTCATGGTTTGCAATCTTCTCAAAAACCTTTGAAACGGTTTTAATCTTTGGGTGATCCGGTGCAACACCGCTTCGTACCAATCCCCAAGGAGTTGGTAAGCGTTCAATCATGTCAATTGAAAAAGATCGTTCTTCGTTAGCAAGGTTTTGCAACGCTTGTGCTGCAAAGTAACCTGCAGGACCTGCGCCAACAATTGCGACTTTGAACTGTGGCACGCATGCTCCCTTAATTTATGTGCGGAGACGAGGAGATTTGAACTCCTGAAGGGTTTAACCCCTTACCTCGTTAGCAGTGAGGCGCACTCGACCGGGCTATGCGACGTCTCCTTGTTACACCGATAGTTTAGCGCAACCCTTTGGCCGCGCCATCCCCGCCTTGTAGGCTAGATATATGGAGAATTCAGATAAAGCGCTAAATACTGGTGCAAAGCGTGTGTACGACGTAGCCCCTTCAGAGATGTTCGCAGAGTTCATGAAGAGCGGATGGGCACCAACTCCTTTAACTGGAATCACTCAAGATG
>CAXNDW010000112.1:0-3241 GCA_964201405.1 Candidatus Planktophila sp. | reverse complement strand
AACGGTTACAAGTCCCTTGAAGAGGGTCAGGCAGTTTCATTTGAGGTCGTACAGGGTCCAAAGGGTCCTCAGGCTGATGCAGTAAACCCTGCCTAATCAACACTAACTATTAAAAAACCCCGCCGGGTAACTGGCGGGGTTTTTTTATTACTTCTTTGGTTCTGGTGGAAGATCACCAAGCTTTAAACGTTTTGCTTCAACCTCTTTTGCAGGTGAAAGATCTTTTCCAGCTTTCCATGCATCTAAATACTTCCAAGGCCACACCATTCCACGTCGTACCCACCATGTTTGTGGTGGCGTTGTCCATGAAAGACCGAAGTGAATATGTGGTTTTGTTCCTCGCGCACTACCCGTTGCACCAACCGTTCCTAGGAATCGACCAGCTTTAACAACTACGCCCGGTTGAATACTAAGCGGAATACTTTTTAGATGAGATGCGTAGTAGCGGACACCATCATCGCTAATGAATGAAACATACAAACCGCCTCGATCTACGCCTAGGTTAGTTTTTCCTGACCACGAATCAACTCGATTTACTTCATCGATAACACCTGAAGTGGCCGCAACATAGCGACAACCAGCTTTTGCCAAAATATCTGTAGCTGGATAATCATGATGAGCTTTTGCATATGTGTAATCACAACCGACAATAGGAAAAACAAAGTTTGGTGCTGCTTGAGCAGGGGTAAAGATCGTAGCCATCATTAAAATGCCAACTGCCAGTGCTTTTAACTTCATTGGCTTAGGTTAACGCTGCACGATCCAATTTCGCGGTAACTACCATGTGAGGGACTGTGAGCGCCCATACAACAACTAAGGCCATCCAGAAAAACTCATCTGAGAAATCTCGACCACTTAACGCAAGTACCCCAGCCACGACAAAGGTTCCAACTAAAGCTGGTAATCCTGGAATAACCGCATGTGAAAATGCTTTCCTGAGCATTCCTTGAGTTAAATCCTCAATGCATCGAGGCAAGGACAAGGTCAATCGAGCGGTGTGCCTCATCGCATGCCAGCACCCGAAGTAAATAGCAAAAGCGATGAGCGGTGGAGCAAAATGCGCAAGGAGCAGCAATAGCGTGAGATCCAACGCCTCTCTGTTTCGCTTACCAATGATCATTACAAGTATTGCCAATACTGCGAAGGCGGTTACTGCAAATAGGATTTGTGAATCAAAGCCTTGGTGCCAATTTATCAAAGCAGGATTTACAGATGCCAAAGCTTCGGTACTTGCTGAGTTTACCAACGGAATAAAGACTGGAGTAAAGCCAGCGGCAGGGACATACAACCAACGATTGAGTCTGGTCTGATGTTGAGTACGCCGATCAATCTCGCTAATAAATGCAGCATCACCAATCCCAAAATGAATTGCGCTCATGAATAAAACTATTATGAAACCGATGGTATTGAATTGAAGAATTCCGATCACTGCTAACACTGCAACTGCAACATAAACAATAATGAATGCCGCCATCTTTAGGGGTTGAGCCTTCGGCAAAGTAACCAAGTGATCAAGGGCTCCATGTGGAATACCTATTGCTAGGGCGATGATGGCTACAACAATCTGCCAACCCATCGAACTGGTATTGAGCAACTCAGAGAATATTAAGGTGAGCAATATTCCGACCGCTGCTGCAATTGATGAAAAAAAGCGGACTCGATTGAAGAGTGCAACTACCTTTTCCTGCATGTCTGCCCCCTTTCGACAACCCTACCAAAGGTGGATGTGAGAAGATCTGGCGTGGAAAAATTTGGCTACATGGCGATGCTGGCCTTCACCGTTTGCGGCTCTTTTTGGTTAGAAATTATTTTGAAAACAAGCGTGCTACGCCGCTGGAAGAGAGCCCTGCTGAGCATCCTTCCTATAAGCACCCTTTTTCTGATTTGGGATGCATATGCAATTGCGCAAGGACATTGGTTCTTCAATCGTGATCGCATGCTTGGTATTTACGGTCCATTTGATATTCCACTTGAAGAATTCCTTTTCTTCATCATTGTGCCAATGGCGGCGATTCTGACAATCGAGGGCGTCACAACCGTAAAGCCTCATCTTCGTGAAAAAGAGTTCGGCAAAGGCGAGACCAAGTGATCTATAGCGATATCGCGGTAGCTGCTGTCTTTGTTGCAGTATGTGTAGATCTATTTGTTTTCAGGAACTCACTTCTTACCCGCTTAGCTTTCTGGCTTTCATACATGATCATTCTTCCCTTCCAATTAATGACAAATTGGTGGCTGACTCACCTACGAGGTGATGGCAAAGCCATCGTTATGTATGACCCAGATTCAATAACGGGATATCGCATCGCGGCAGCACCGATCGAAGATCTGCTCTTTGGATTTGCGCTCATATTGTCAGTCATGGGGCTTTGGGAGTTCTGGGGACGCAGAGGATTCCAGCGCGAGAAAAATTCGCGGTAAAGTTCGCAACTGTTAGGGGCGGTAGCTCAGTTGGTTAGAGCCCGGAACTCATAATTCCGTCGTCGTCGGTTCGAGCCCGACCCGCCCCACTTCAGCTAGGAAATTACTTGAGATCGAAGCGATCTGCGTTCATTACCTTGGTCCATGCAGCAACAAAGTCCTTAACAAACTTTTCCTTGTTATCGTTTTGTGCATAGACCTCTGAGTATGAGCGAAGAATCGAGTTAGAACCAAAGACTAGATCTACGCGTGTAGCGGTCCAATCAATAGCACCGGTCTTGCGATCGCGGATGTTGTAGAGGTTCTCCCCTGCTGGCTCCCATATGTATTTCATATCTGTCAGGTTTACGAAGAAGTCAGTTGTAAGTGCGCCAACATTCTTTGTGAAGACTCCGTGTGAAGTACCTGCATGGTTTGTGCCAAGTACACGCATTCCGCCCATCAACACTGTCATTTCAGGAGCGGTTAAGCCCATCAACTGAGCGCGATCTAGCAGTAGTTCTTCTGGAGAAACTGCGTAAACCTGCTTCACCCAGTTACGGAAACCATCATGAATTGGCTCTAAGACCTTGTAGCTATTTACATCGGTTTGCTCTTGTGTTGCATCTCCACGGCCTGGAGCAAATGGAACTGAGATCTTTACTCCGGCAGCAGCTGCTGCCTTTTCAACTCCGATGTTTCCAGCCAAAACAATCACATCTGCGATGCTTGCGCCAGTTTCTTTTGCAATTGGCTCAAGAGCGGCAAGAACCTTATTCAAACGTGCTGGTTCATTGCCCTCCCAATTGCGAGCAGGCTCTAAACGAATGCGAGAACCGTTTGC
>CAXNDW010000111.1:0-3373 GCA_964201405.1 Candidatus Planktophila sp. | reverse complement strand
GGAACTGAGTTCGGTCCATCAATCACAGGTGCCTTCTTCAACATGTAATTATTCCAACTTAAACGCCCGTCGGTTTCATACCGGCGGGCGTTTTTGCTTCATGATTGGCCAATGGAAATCATCGGTGGATTGCTTGCAGGAAGTTTTATTGGGGCGGTGCTTGGATTCATCGGTGCAGGTGGAGCAATGCTCACCGTTCCTATTCTTTTATATATCTTTGACTTCACACCACAGACCGCAACCACTGCCGCCTTAGCGGTTGTCTTAACCGCTGCAATGTCAGGGCTCTTGCCCAAGATCAAGACAAAAGAGGTTCTCTTCAGAGAAGCCTTCATCATTTGGGCTCTTGGGCTAAGTACAAATATCGGTTTTTCAATTTTGGTCTACCGCTTAAGTGACTCTGTACTAACAACTGGCTTAGCCATGGTTCTTATCTTGGCCGGTACAACGATGCTTATTAAACCTGTAGCCGGTACCGAGAAAAAGGTTCCGTTTTTCTGGCTTGTACTGATATCTCTCATAATTGGAATGATCACGGGTTTGTTTGGAATCGGTGGTGGATTTCTTGCGATTCCGATCTTGGTCTTATTCTTTAAAGTACCTCAAGGAAAAGCTGCGGGGACCTCACTTGCCATCATCGTAATCAACTCAATTACCGCATTTTTTGGTCACTACCAAAGTTGGGATGATGTTAACTGGAAGGTTCCAGTGACCATGGCGATAGCGGCTGTTGTAATTGCTCGCTTCGCATCGATAAAAAGTAGCCAGGTAAACCCTGTAATACTGAGAAAAGCTTTTGCTGCTCTTCTTTATACGATTGCGCTCTTCACCCTGATTCAGACATGGGTTATTGCTTAATTTCACGCACCTTGATGTATTTAGATTGAAGACCAACGATCATATAAAGCACCACTGGGAAGGCAAAAGCTACTGGCAGTGAACTTACTTCAGCGATTAAACCAATCAGAGTTGGTCCGCCAAAGTATGACGCGATCGCAATCAAACCTACGCGAGCTAGGCCAACAGATGGCGCAATTCCTGGAATCGATGCGGCAGCTAGATTAAATGCAGGAAAGAATGGACCCATTCCAAAACCTGCAGCTCCAAAACCTAAACATACAATGATGAGACCTGCGGTGGGATTGGAATCAGAGATAGACATTCCTACAAATAAGCCGATACCCCATAAGCCGCCACCAAAGTAACCACCGTATTTAACTGTGTTTACATGCCCCCACTTTTCAAAGGCACGATCTCCTAGCAAGCGACTTGCAATCATTGCTAGTGAAAATGTCGTTGCAGCTGCAGCGTTTAAGCCTTTGCCGATTCCCATGTGGTCCTGCAAGAGAATTCCACTCCACTCATAAGCACCGCCTTCGGGAATAAGTGAACACATCAAACCAATTCCCAGTGCCCATAAAATCAAGGACTCCTTACCAAAGAGCGAAACCTTGCCAGCATCATCTTTGCCTGGCTCGCCGAGGTGACCATCATGTTCTGGAGGCAACATGTAATGTGCAATAAACTGAAAAGCAAACAATCCAATAGCGGCGATGGCAATCAAGTTGTCACGAGGTGAAACAAAGTTTGCAATCAGCCCACCCACCAGTGTGGCAGCAAATGCACCAATGCTCCAGAAGCCGTGGAAGCTAGACATCCATCGACCCTTAGTGTGTTTTTCAATTTCAACAGCTTGGCCATTAATCGCAATATCCATGAATGCAACATTGAAGCCGGTAATAAACAATCCCAGTAACAAAATCTGGACAGAATCTGCAATTCCAATTACAAAGACACCTACTGGCAACAACGCTCCGGCGATACGCACTACAAGCTTTGATGAAAAAGAGTGGACCGCTCTTCCTGCTATCTGTGCACCAGGAATAGAGCCAACGGTACTGGCCAAAAGTACTAAACCGAACTGACCATCACTTAATCCAAGAGAATCCTTGATCTCTGGAATACGTGGAATCCATGCAAGGCCTAGAAAGCCTAAGAGAAAGAAGGAGACGTAAATTGCATTACGCGCTCTCATTCCAAGGGCATATAAATCAGTTGTCATAGAGTGATAACGGTAACTGACAATGACTCAATACACTCTTACAATCAACTATGTTCTTTTCGTTTTGGCCTCATCTCAACGAATTCTCAAGAACCCGCAAAGATTTAACATCAGATCTAGTCGCTGGCATTACCGTTGCGATAGTCGCCCTTCCTTTGGCAATTGGATTTGGCATCACCTCTGGAATGTCTGCAGCAGCTGGTTTAACTACAGCAATTATCGCCGGCTTCTTGGCCGCACTATTTGGAGGCTCTAAGTTTCAAGTTAGTGGCCCCACGGGTGCGATGACAGTCATCTTGATCCCTGTTATTCAAAAGTATGGACCAGATGCTATCCCCGCTCTGGGTGTCATGGCAGGGGTCATGGTTGTACTCATGGCTATCTTTAAATTAGGTGCAGTTATCAATCGAGTTCCTTGGGCTGTTGTGGAAGGGTTCACTGTAGGTATTGCACTCGTGATCTCACTGCAGCAAATCCCTCTTGCACTTGGTATCGCTAAAGGTGAGGGTGATAAATCATTACCAGTTGCTTGGCACACCATTCAGAACGCACTACAAGCAGGTCTCAACACCACTTCGCTTTTGGTTGTTGTCTCAACCTTGATCATTAAATTCAACTTTCCGCGCCTTTCTAAATCACTTCCCTTTCACATCCCTGCAAGCTTTGTTTCCCTGCTCATCATTTCTCTGCTAGTAAAACTCTTATCAATAGATGTAGTAACTATTGGCGCAATCCCCCGCAGTATCGGTACTTACCAAACACCAACATTTGCCGACTTCAACAACTTGTTAGTACCGGCTTTGTGGATTGCACTTCTTGCCGCGGTTGAATCTCTGCTATCTGCACGAGTTGCTGACGGAATGGCAAAGGAAAAAACACATTTCGAACCTAACCGTGAATTATTTGGACAAGGCATCGCAACCCTTGCCGCATCCGTGATGGGTGGCATGCCAGCAACAGGTGCAATCGCACGTACAAGTGTCAATGTTAGATCGCACGCCAAATCAAGGCTCGCATCAATCTTTCATGCACTCGTTTTACTTCTTATTGCGCTCATTGCCGCACCACTTGTCAGCTACATCCCAACCGCTGCAATAGCCGGAGTTCTCTTGGGTACTAGTTACAGAATCTTGAACCCTTCATCGATGATGGAATCACTGCGCACCACCAAGCCTGAAGCGGCAACTTTACTTGTAACCGCAGTGTCTGTACTGGCTATCGACCTTATTTGGGGAATGGCAATTGGTATCGCACTACATTTAATTCTCGGACGCATTAAAGTTGGCTCATGGAAGGCGTAAAGGAAAAAGC
>CAXNDW010000110.1:0-3439 GCA_964201405.1 Candidatus Planktophila sp. | reverse complement strand
ACACCATCGAGTCCAACGATTTCTCCACCTGTTGGGAAATCTGGACCAGGTACAAACTTCATTAACTGCTTAACTGTTGCTGATGGATTTTCGATAAGAAACTTAGTTGCAGCGATAACTTCGCTTAAGTTGTGGGGAGCCATATTTGTCGCCATACCTACGGCAATACCTGAACCACCATTAACCAGCAGATTTGGATAAGCAGCAGGCAATACAATTGGCTCGGACAACTGACCGTCATAGTTCGGTCCAAAATCAACGGTGTCTTCATCGGCTTCAGCAACCATTGACATCGCAGCTGGTGCTAAACGCGCCTCGGTGTAACGCATCGCAGCAGGACCAGCATCGAGAGAACCAAAGTTTCCGTGACCATCAATTAATGGCAATCCCATTGAAAAACTCTGTGCCATACGAACCAATGCATCATAAATTGCACCATCTCCGTGTGGGTGCAACTTACCCATTACCTCACCAACAACACGTGCACTCTTTACATGGCCGCGCTCTGGGCGAAGACCCATATCTGCCATCTGATGAAGGATGCGACGGTGTACAGGCTTTAAACCATCGCGTGCATCTGGAAGTGCACGTGAGTAAATTACTGAATACGCGTATTCAAGAAAAGATTCTGAAACCTCTTTGGAAACATCGATATCAACGATCTTTCCTGGGTACTCACCGGGCTTTGGTCCAGCAGGTTTCTTCCCCTTAGCCGCAGATTTCGCGGGAGTCTTCGCAGTTGCCATTGGGGCATTCTGCCAAGAGTCAGCCTTAATTTAGGGGAGGGCGCGCCCCAACAGATGAAACACACTTTGCTGCCAATGCAGCACCGGCGGAAAGTGCTTGAGTTAAATCACTTGTTTCCAGCCACTTTGGAATAAATCCAGCAGCAAAGGAGTCACCAGCACCTGTTGTGTCGACAACATTGGTTGTGACAGCAGAAACCTTGGCTCTATCACTTCCATTGATCGCCATTGCACCCTTTGAACCCAATTTTATAACTACTAAAGGCGTGTACTTCGAGAGATTTTCTCCAGCTGATGCAACTTCATCTGCAGCACCAAGGTACAAAGCCTCTTCACTATTGAGAAGAATTCCATCCATCATTGAAACCCATGACAGAACCTCTTCACGGCTAACGATCTTCATCGCACCAGTTGTCGTTGGATCGAAGAAAATTGGCTTACCTGCCGCCTTGATTTTTTTGATCATGGCGATTACCGCATCACGGCTACGGAAATCAAGAAGTGCATAACCGGATAAATACACACCATCGACATCATCGAGCGGTGGCAGATCAGAAGCTTCAAGATCTGCATTTGCTCCATTGTCAGGAAACATTGTGCGCTCACCATTTGCATCAACCAAGATCACAACGACACCAGTTGGGCGTCCGCTGTGCATCAAATTAAGGTGTTCAACGCCGTACTTATCCAAGTCTGAAATAAGGGCAAATCCAACGGGATCATTACCTGTTCGAGCTACTAAATGAGCCTTTGAATTTGTGCGTGTAATCCATGTTGCAACATTTGCCGCTTGCCCACCTGGGTGGCTAGAGATTCTGCTGGCGGTGTCATTTCCATAATTGATCGGCTCTTTAAGCTGAGAAATAACATCAAGTGCTAAATCGCCTATGCAGAGAATCTTTTTCATTGAAGCGCCACCGCAATCTGCGCACCTAGTAGACAGTTGGCTTTAATGATTTCAGTGTTGATTGCTAAGGATTCACCCTTAGAAGTGGTGTGGAAATGCTCCAGCAAGAATGGCGTAACAGCCTTACCAATCACACCTATCTTGTGAGCTTTTTCCAAACCAGATTTCAAAATCTCATCATGCAGAGCCTTATTCATCTCCTTCACAACTGGATTTGCAACAACAAGTGCTTTGCTCAAAGTGCCAACCTCTTTGCGCGCTTTAATGATGGCGGCAATCTCCTCGGGTGAGTCAACTCGATGCTCCAATGTGAAGCCAGAATTTGTGAGGTAAAAACCAGGGAAAGCGGTTGTCTTATATCCAACAAGGCTAATAGCCAAAGTTTCGAGTCGTTCTAAAGTTGCAGGAACATCCAAAATTGATTTCACACCTGCACAGATCATGGTCATATCAATATTAGCCAGAGCGGTGAGATCTGCAGATTCATCAAAGGATTCATTTGCACCTCTATGAACTCCACCAAGACCACCTGTAGCAAAGACATGAATTCCAGCAAGTACTGCGATGTGCGCTGTTGCAGCTACCGTTGTTGCCGCGCTCTTGCCTTGAGCAACAATGATCGCAAGATCACGGATAGATGCCTTTGAAATGTCATCACGATTTGCGATCGCTTCAAGCTCTGGGCCTTCTAATCCGACCAAAATCTTTCCATCCAGCAATGCGATAGTTGCTGGAACGGCACCTGCATCACGAACGATTCGTTCGCATTCGAGGGCGACCTCAAGATTTGAGGGACGAGGCAATCCATGGCTGATAATCGTAGATTCCAGAGCAACTACGGGCTTTCCAGCCTTGAGCGCATTGGCAACCTCAGCAGATAGCTTGATCGCTTTTTCCATAGCCAAACTCTAGTGCACACTCGTGGGAAGATAAGCACGTGCATTTGTCCCAGATAACTCCATCTATCTTTTCATCCCTTGGGTTGGACAGTGCCGTTGATCACTTAGCAGTGGGTCAATCACCTATGGGGCGTGAGCTTTTATTTCTAATCGATGGTTTTGGCTTCGATACCTTGTCCCAGTACGCCGAAGTTATACCAACGATGAGTCGGATGTTTAATCACGGTTTGGTGCAGACATCATTTCCATCTACTACTGCAACCTCGCTTGCAACATTAACAACGGGCGAACTTCCCGGTGTCCATGGAATGTTGGGATACACCGTTCAAGTTCCGCGCAGTGGTGGTCGATTACTGAATGCGTTGAAATGGGATGAACGCGTAGATCCTGAAAACTGGCAGCCGGTTGAAACTCTTTTCCAGCGTGCATCAACAAGTGGAATCTCAGTTACACATGTTGCTGCGAAGCGTTACGAAAATTCTGGCTTTACCCGTGCTGTATTCCGTGGAGCAGAATACAAAGGAGCCAATGTTGTTACTGATTTAGTAAGCGAAACTAAGCAAGCCCTACAAAAGACACCTTCTTTTGTCTACCTATATGTCAACGACTTAGATTCTGCTGGTCATTCTGATGGAGTCGGTAGCGATAAGTGGATCGCGGCGCTTTCTGCAATTGATCAAATGGTGTCACAGCTAATGAAGGAAGTTCCAAAGGGAACTCGTATCTGGGTGACATCAGATCATGGAATGATTAATGTGCAAGAAAAGATCATCATCGGCCAGGACAACCCTTTACTAACTGGTGTCAGCCTTATTGCAGGAGAACCACGTGCGCGTCATCTGTATTTGATCGATGATTCAGTGCAAGCTCGCGAAGATGCAGCTTCT
>CAXNDW010000109.1:0-3453 GCA_964201405.1 Candidatus Planktophila sp. | reverse complement strand
GCGGCAAGTAAAGAAACTTGGTTTGCACTCTCTAATTTTTCGCGCGGAACAAGATTCGGAACCGATGCCTCCTTTGCTGGAGACCAAAACAGAGTTATACACTCAACTAAAATCATTGCGGTGTACAACCAGAAGTAATTGTTAAAGATTGGAATAGAGATATAGAGCGCTGCGCGCAGGATGTCGCAGTTGACCATTAATTTGCGTCGATCTAATTTGTCTGCGATTACACCTGCGATTGGGCCGAGGAAAACCGCGGGCAGCAAACGAGCGATAAAAACACCAGCGATTGCAAAGTTAGCTTTTGCGTAATCTCCACCGGAAAGTTGTTGAGCCATGGCAGTGGTTGCCAGCAGACCCAACCAATCTCCAAGAGAAGAAAAGAGCATTGAGTTCCACAGCTTGCGGAAGGGTTTGATCGCAAGGACTCCGCGGGTTGCCTGCTGCGCCGGAGCGGCAGGTGTCGGGAGCGTCTTTGGCATAACGGCAGTCTATCGGTGGTGATTAAGGCTGCTCTAGCGGGTTGCCAGAAGTGAGATTCCGATGGCGGATACGGCCATCAAGGTGAAGGCGATGAGGAAGATATACAGGCGGGATTTACTCACAACCGGAACTCCTTATTCAGCCTTCTTTTTAGCTTTGCCGGTTGCTGCTTTCTTCGCAGCTTTTTTAGTTGCAGCTTTCTTTACAACATTTTTTGTAAGTGTTGGCGCGGTGTCGCCAGCCTTTACTTTGCTTGCCGCCTTTTTACGTGATTTCTTTGGTGATGGGCCGTTCTCTGCTTCCCATGCGCGGCGTCCTGCAAGTAGTTCTAATCCGCGCTCTAATGTCATTCCTTCAGCGGTGTCACCACGGCGCAAGGTTGCATTTGTTTCACCATCGGTAACGTACATTCCAAAACGTCCATCCTTGATGATCAAAGGCTTTTCAGTTGTTGGATCAATACCAAGTTCTTTAACAGGAGGTTTTGCAACACCACGACGACGTTCTTTTGGCTTTGAGTAAATCTCTAGAGCTTCATCCAAAGTCAATGTGAATAATTGTTCTTCAGATGTCAGTGTGCGTGAATCTGCACCAGCTTTTAGATATGGACCGTAACGACCATTTTGAACTGTTATGTCATCACCTGCACTGTTGGTACCAAGTGTGCGCGGTAATGAAAGCAGTTGTAGTGCATCTTCATATGTAACGGTATCTAATGTCATTGTTGAAAGCAGTGATGCGGTCTTTGCCTTTGGAGCATCAGCCTTCTTCTTTTTCTTCTTTCCAGATGCGTTCAACTCAACTGGAACTTCAGGCAGAACTTCGGTGATGTACGGACCAAAGCGGCCGCTCTTTGCGATGATCGGCAAGTTAGTTGCTGGATCAATACCTAATTCGCGCTCACCAGATGGTGCTTCTAATAGTTCAATAGCCTTGGCAAGTGTTAACTCATCAGGAGCCAAGGCCTCTGGAATATTTGCAAGCTTTCGCTCTTCGCCCTCGATGTTTTGTTGCAGGTAAGCTCCGTAGCGACCAACGCGGATTTCGATCTCAGGGGATAGGTTCATGGTGTTAGTTGCGCGAGCGTCAATAACCCCTAAATCAGCTGATAATTCATTAAGTCCAGGCTGGCCATCTACGCCATAGAAGAAGTCGCGTAGCCAATCAACGCGACCTGCTTCGCCCGCTGCGATCTTGTCGAGATCTTCCTCCATCGATGCGGTGAACTCGTAATCAACTAGCTTTGTAAAGTGGGTTTCAAGTAATCCTGTAACTGAGAAGGCAAGGAAGGTCGGAACAAGAGCACGACCGCGCTTGTAGACATAACCGCGATCTTGAATTGTTTGAATAATTGAAGCAAATGTTGATGGACGTCCAATACCTAACTCTTCTAGTTTTTTTACAAGGGTTGGCTCGGTGTAACGGGCAGGTGGTTTTGTCTCGTGACCTTCACAGGTGTACTCATCAACCTTTACAGATTGACCAACAGTCATCGCAGGTAAACGCTTATCTGCAGACTCCTCATCCTTGTTCTCCTCAGTTGCTACATCATCATATGCGGCAAGGAAACCTGGAAAAGTAAGTACAGATCCGTTTGCACGGAAGATTGTTTTTTTGTTGTCATTAGTTGTCGCATCAAAGTCAACCCGCATCTGCATCTTTTTAGCATCTGCCATTTGTGAGGCAACGGTCCGCTTCCAGATCAAGTCATACAGCGCAAACTCATCACGTGAAAGTTCAGGTGCTAGCTCACCTGGAGTCTTAAAGCTGTCACCCGCTGGACGAATAGCTTCATGTGCCTCTTGTGCATTCTTAGTTTTACCTTGGTACACACGTGGTGCATCTGCAACATGGTCTGCACCGTATAAAGCCTTTGCTGCGTTGCGTGCAGCGGTGATCGCTTGTTGTGAAAGATTAATGCTGTCGGTACGCATATAGGTGATGTAACCATTTTCGTACAAACGTTGTGCAACGCGCATCGTGATCTGTGCGCCCCACCCAAGTCGGCTACCTGCATCTTGCTGCATAGTCGATGTTGTAAATGGTGGTTTTGGACGCTCTGTCCGAGGGCTTTCCTCCATCGATTTAACGGTGAGAGAGCTTGATTTAAGGCTATCTACAAGGCCTTTTGCTCCTGCTTCATCCAGTAGAAGAATGTTTGCAAGTGATTTTTCTTTAACTGCACCATCTGCACCAAAATCTGATGTGGCTGCAACCTTCTTGCCATCGACTTCAAGTAAACGTGCATTGAAACCAAGTGCGGTGACCGCAGCTAAATCCCACCACGCTGATGAAATAAAGGCCATACGTTCACGCTCTTTTTCAACAATCAATCGTGTTGCAACTGATTGCACACGGCCTGCTGAAATACGTGGCATAACTTTTTTCCACAAAACCGGTGAAAGTCTGTAACCAAACAAACGGTCTAATACGCGCCGAGTCTCTTGCGCATCAATCAAGTGGTAATCCAAATCGCGAGTATCTTCTACAGCGGCTTGAATCGCTTCCTTTGTAATCTCATTGAAAACCATTCGCTTAATAGGAATCTTTGGCTCAAGAACCTCTACTAAGTGCCAGGCAATCGCTTCACCTTCGCGATCCTCGTCCGTTGCCAGAATTAACTCTTCCGCGTTTTTCATTAACTCTTTGAGTTCGGCGACCTTTGCTTTTTTATCAGGGTTGATGACGTACAAAGGCGCAAAATCATTTTCAATATCCACGCCCTCTTTAGCCCAGGCGATCTTTTTAAACTCTTTTGGAATATCAGCTGCGCGCTGAGGTAAATCACGGATATGACCGACAGATGCCTCGACGACATATCCGTCGCCGAGGTATCCACCAATTTTTCGGGCCTTAGCTGGTGATTCAACAATCACAAGCTTAATTAGCTCGGTCTTAACCTTTGCCATAAGTAGGGGGAAGTTCTACTTATTACGCGCTAATTGAAGTTGCTTGACGACGGTTACGAAT
>CAXNDW010000108.1:0-3520 GCA_964201405.1 Candidatus Planktophila sp. | reverse complement strand
GGTCCGCCGATAGCTAATACATAGAAGATAAGTCCAAGCCATGGGACGATTCCTGCGATACATCCAAAGATAAATGGGATCCATCCACCATTTCCTGGTGTCTCATACTTTTCCTGTAGCCATCCAAACAAAATCATTGAAGCGTTGACGCCAAAGATCGAGATGATTGCGACAACATCTGAAACTCCACAGATCTGAGCGATCAACACGATCATTACTGATGAGCTGATTGAGTACTCAACCCAGCGGAAGTAATTGCGGTTCTGTGCAAGACCGGCGCTATAGCGCGGGAAGAATTTCGGAGAAATAACTAAGAAGTGAAAGAAGGCTGAGAGACCAAGAAATAGCGCAACACCTAAACCAACTGGTGTATCAAACAAGGTAATTGGTTCAGCAAAGGTGCTTCCCGGTGGCCCCGACATGTAGCGAGCCACGATTGGAAGGGTGAAGTCATTGGCCAACGCCAAGACCGCAACCATCTGAACTAGGTGGAATACGCCAGCGATGATGTTATAGCGGCGCAGCTTTGAAGTATCGATCTCTTTGCTCATACAGAAAGGGTATCTGACTACATAGTTAAGTAGAGTGCCAAAACCCCTAATGCGATAAGTGTTATCGCAGCAATGACCGACCTCTTTGTTCCTAAACGTTGCGGAAGGCCCTGAATTCCACTTACCTGATCCTGCTCCATATCCTTAATGACATTTATAAAGTGCGCAGCCATTCCAAAGATCGCTCCCCCAAGTAGCATCCATAGTGGCGGGGTGATCTCTCTGGACATTGCGATAGATGAAGGCAGTGCCGCAAATGCAACCGCGTATGGCAACGGAGATAAAGCTGAGAATTTAAAGTACAGGTTGTATGCAACGCCAAAGGCGACTCCAAGCATGTAAACAAGGCCACCCTTGATTCCAAGAGGGCCAAGTAAGTTTGCAAGGAAAGCAAATGGAACCATGAAGCGAAGCCACTTTTGTAGGTATTGCTTGGTTATGAGTCCAGAGACAAGTGGTTTGTTTGTTCTGCCATGTGCAAGGTCATCTTTGAAGTCATATAAATCGTTGCTCCAGCCAACTATCAATTGGCCGGTTGCAACGGTGAAGGCGATTACATATGCAGGACCTTCCCACCAATAGTAAGTGCCGAAACCAAAGGCGATAGCGGTAACAATGAGAGTTGGTCCAAAGTGAGATGCTTGCCGCAAACCTTTAAATTTATTCATACTGCAAAGGTACCGCGACTCTAACTTTCTTTCTGACCTCAATCGCCGGGTGGAGAGGATTACTTCTTTTTGTACCCTGCGGGACATTTGGGAGTCCCGATAGCAGAAACCTTCTTGACGGTTTTACCCTTAATGCAGTTGATTGTTTTGACCTTAGCGATCAGATTGTCCAACTTGAAGTTAGTCAACGAGAACATCCCGAGCTGCTCATCAGCTAAGCGGATCACATTGGCCATGGGCGCGTTTGGATCAGCAAGGTTTTGTTCAATTACGCGACGAGTCTCAGTTAAGTTTACTATTGAGTTTTTGATTAGGGCTGATGAAGAGGCGTCAAAAGCTAACCTCTTTTTTGCTGCAGTGAACTTAACTAAGACACCATCAAACTGAGGGTCGTACTTAGCTTTAAAGGTAGCGATCTGTTCTTCCCGTGAAGTAATTGCGGTGTCTGCAAAAGCTGACCCTGTCCCGATAAGCAACAATGCCGATAGCAAAACTGAAAAGACTCTCCGAAGTTTCATAAGGTCAGAGTAGAACTGCGCTTCCATCGGGTCACCACAAAAGGTGAGCGATAGCCCTTACCTGAGTGTGTAGAGCGCCACATGGGAGGTTTGAACACCCTCTGGCGGCGGTTAGAATTATGACATGGATCTCGACAAAGTAATTCTGTATTACGGCTTTGCGCCGATTGCAGATACCGATGCTGTGAAGTTATGGCAAAAGGCGTTGTGCGAATCCCTCGGAATTAAAGGTCGCATCATTGTTTCTCCTCATGGAATCAATGGAACTTTGGGCGGCAAGATGGAAGATCTCAAGAAGTATGTGAAGGCAACAAAGGCTTACCCAGGGTTCAAGAGAATTGATTTCAAATGGTCTGATGGAACTGGACAGGATTTTCCTAAGTTAAAGATCAAGATTCGTCCAGAGCTTGTTGCATTTGGAAACCCTGATGAGATCAAGGTAGATGAAAATGGTGTCATCGGCGGTGGAGTTCATCTTCGCCCTGAAGAGGTAAATAAGCTTGTAGAAGAGCGCGGCGCTGATGTTGTCTTCTTCGATGGACGCAACGCATTTGAAGCCAAGGTCGGAAAGTTCAAGGATGCCGTTGTTCCTGATGTTGAGACATCCCATGATTTCCTTGCTGAAATCGAAAGCGGTAAGTACGACCACATGAAGGATAAGCCGGTCGTGACCTACTGCACCGGTGGAATTCGTTGCGAGATCCTGTCTGTGGTTATGAAGAACCGAGGATTTAAAGAGGTTTACCAGATTAAGGGCGGCATCGTTCGTTACGGAAACAAGTTTGGCGATGATGGTCTGTGGGAAGGGTCCCTGTATACATTTGATGATCGCCTAACAATTGATTTCAGCGATCACACCAAGTTAATTGGTGAATGCGCTGAATGTAAGGGCGCAACAAAGCAGTTTAGAAACTGTCAAAAAGCTGAATGCCACCAGTTAGTTTTGCTCTGCGATCCTTGCTACGACACTCATACCGAGCGTCCTTGTAATCATGAACGCGAAGTTAAACGTAACCGCGAACTAATCGGGTAATTACGCAGATTTCTTAGTCTGGCGCCAGTGGTATAGATACAACGGTGCAGCGATAGCAAGTGTTGTAAATGAAGTAAAGATGCTCTTAATCGCCCGAATCTGATTGTTCTCCTCTTGCTGCGCTAATAGGTCAGCAGCTGGAGCATTTTCTGGCTTTGAATAGACATCGATATAGGCAGGATCTGGGAATACCGCATTCATAATTGAATTGATCAGGGCAACGGTTGAAAACAAAACAACAAGCAAGGTAATTAGGCAGACGGCGTAGAGATACAGAGAGCGCCAATCAACACCGATATGTCGGGTCTCGATCTCAACAGTCTTCTTGGTCGCCACTTTTTTAACTGCGGCTTTCTTTACTGCGGCCATGATCTCCTCCAGTGCCTTGAATTACTGCTAATCCTCTCACACAGCCCCTATATGAAAGTGATTACGCGATAAACTTCAGCTGTGATCATTCAGGCATCAGGTGCGATTATTGATGGCTCCTTGCATGGAGATCTGTGGATTGAAAGCTCTGATGGAGTTATCACATCGATAAACCCAGGAATTCATAGCAAGCCAGATATTTTCACTGATGGTGTTCTAATTCCAGGATTTATCGATATCCATTGCCACGGAGGTGGCGGACATTACTTCTCAGCAACCGCAGCAGATTCAATCGCTGAAGCAATCAACGCTCATAAAAGGACCGGAACTACCTCACTAGTTGCATCCTTAGTCTCTGAAAGTATCGAAGATCTCAAGGCG
>CAXNDW010000107.1:0-3521 GCA_964201405.1 Candidatus Planktophila sp. | reverse complement strand
GGAAGTGCATCTACTAGGACACTTAAACCTTTGCGTGGTTCCTCAAATCGACCGATGAACCCGATTGAGTTACCTGACCACTTTTCACGAGGTTGTCCTTGTGCATATCGTGATGCATAAATACCGTTAGGAATGATGATCGCATCTGTATCCAAGTGATCAGTAAGTGTTAAACGTGCTGCTTCAGAAACTGCAATCCGTGCTGACAATTTCTCTATCGCAGGCTCAAGTATTGGTCCTATCGCGAAGATGATCTTCTGTCGCTTAGCTGCGGCATGAAAGGTTCCAACCATGGGGCCATCTGCAGCCCAACATGCAAGAAGTGAAATCGAAGGAATGGCAGGTTCATGTAAATGTAGAAGATCAAAATCTCCGGCCGAAATCCATTGACGTACTCGCGCGAAAGCTACAGGCCCAAACAAAACTCGTGCAACCGCACCGTTGTAAGGAATCGAAATCGGCTTTCCTGCGTTTACGACATAATCTGGGAGTTTTGATTCATCTAAAGCTGGGGCCAATACTGAAACTTCATGACCTGCGGCGATAAGGAATTCAGCCAGATCTCTAATGTGGTTTTGTACTCCCCCAGGCGTATCCCAACTGTAAGGACAGACGATTCCAATCTTGAGCGAACGAGTGAGCACTATGAACGTTCCTTAAAATCGCCATCGGTCCAGATTCGTTGCAGCATGTGCCAATCCTTTGGTTGTTGCGATATTCCATCTTCAAAGTGGACAGCTGTCATTTGCACTATCTCTTGGACCATCTCTCTCTCAGACCCCGAGCTCGGAAGCATGACACTTTTAAAATCTATGTGAACTCCCCCGTCGGTATAAGACACAAAGGCGGTTATCAAAGGTGCTTGAGTCCGTATTGCAAGAAGGGCAGGTCCTGCGGGCATTCGTGCTGGTGCACCAAAGAATTCAACTTCAATACCCGAACGAGATAGATCTCTGTCAGCCACAAGGGCAACCAGAGCGCCAGCTCGCAACCTATCCGCCAGAGTTTCTAGAACTCGACCATCCAAAGGGAGAACTTCCATTCCCATCGATTCTCTATAGCTGAGAAACTTTAAGAAGAGTTTTTCAGGTTTTAAACGTTCTGCAACTGTCACTAAGGGAACCCCTTTTGCACAGAAATAGGCTCCCGCATGGTCCCAATTTCCTGCGTGTGGCAAAGCAACGATTACCCCAGTCTTGGCAGCAATCGCCTCCATAAGTAAATGCTCATTTGTTACAGAAACAGTTTCAGCCACGCGCTGCGAAGACCAATCTGGAAAACGAAAGGTGTCACACCAGTAACGCATATAAGAACGCATTGCATCGATAACTAATAAATCTAAATCAAGTGAGGTAATGCCTGGCTGGGTGCGAGATAAGTTCGAACGTAATCTTTGTACGCTTTTTCCATTTCGCTTAACTAGTACATCTGCTGCTTTGTAGAAGAGTTTGTAGGCGCTTTTTTCAGGCAACCACCTAACGATTCGCCATCCAACAAAGTACACATATGCAGAAATGTTATCCTTCATTTCAAGTGGCTCGCTTAACAATGAGCATTCTCTGTAAAACGGTGAACATGCCTAGCAGCGCAAGAATCCACATTCCACCCGCTAAAACATATGGGACACCCAATCCATCAAAACCAATTGCAGCTAAAGAGATAATCAATCGTTCTGTTCGTTCTGCAATTCCACCAGAACAAGGGATTCCAAAACTCTCTGCCTTCGCGCGGATATAAGGAACTAGAAGCCCCGTAACTAAAGTAACTAGTACTACATAGGCCAAGAGATCATCACGATTAATCAGATAAATGGAGACACCCAACAGAATTGAGGAATCTGTTATTCGATCGATAGTTGAGTCTAAGAACTCGCCCCACTTGCTAGAACCCGCACTGGACAATCTCGCCATCGTTCCATCAAAGAGATCGCTCAGGGCAAGGATGCAGATAGCCACAGTTCCTATGAAAAAATCGCCACGGGGGTAGAAATACAAAGCGCAGACCACAACACCTATCGCGCCAACCCAAGTAACGGCGTTGGGCGTGATGCCGCGGCGAAGGGCAAAGGCTGCCACTGGTGTAATTACCCGAGTGACCGCTGGCTTTAAACGTGCGCTTAACATCAAGGACCATCGTAGGCTGAGCCAGTGCAAACACAAATCACCAAAGCCATGATTCATGTATATGGCCATGCCAGCGCTGAGCCTGAGATGGTCGCGGAAACATTTGGTGCCCTCTTTACCCAAGAAGTTCACAGCCAGAGCGATCTAGCGATCTTTGCCATCAATCCATCTGCTGGGGTTGATCAAGAAACAATCGCACTATGGGCCGAGCTCGATGAGTTTCAGATTCCTCGTCTTGTGGTTGTTACCCATCTAGAAAAGCAAGAGGCAGATTTTGATGATGCAGTCATGATCGCTAACAGAGTTTTTTCACCCATGGCAACTCCATTTTTAGTTCTGCATGATGAAACAGGTTTACCTGTTGCACTTATTTCACTGTCAGATTTAACGATCATTGATTATTCAACATCCCCACCTACAACAGGCATGTGCGAACCCGAGCACGAGACTTTGGTTCAAGAGTTTCGCGATGAATACATCGAATTAGTTCAGGGAAGCGGAGAGAATGCATTCGCGGCCGGCTTGTTGTTTCCGGCGATTCCACTGTGGATCGAAAAAGGAATCGGTGTAGATATTGTGAAGCGGTACATCGACCAACTTAACTAACTACCAGGCAGCTGCGATCTCATCCCGAGTTAAGTGCAGCAGTTGAGGTAGAACCTTTGTTTTACCAATAATCGGCATGAAGTTAGCATCCCCGCTCCATCTCGGTACAACATGTTGATGAATATGCGCCGCTACTCCAGCACCTGAAATCGCTCCTTGGTTCATTCCAAGATTAAATCCTTCGGGGGATGAAACCTTTCGAATTGTTCTCATCGCATGGGATGTGAGCTCCGAAATTTCATTTCTCTCTTCATCACTTAAATCTGTTAGATCTGCTACATGTCTGAAAGCGCACACCAAGAGATGCCCTGGGTTATAGGGATAGAGATTCATAACGACATACGCGGTGGAACCACGATGAACTATCAAACCCTCTTGATCATTCATTGCAGGGATCTCGCAGAAGGGACATGAAACCGCATTGCCCTCTAAAGGTCTATTTTCTCCCCGCAGGTATTCCAAACGATGAGGTGCCCATAACCGCTGCCAACCATCGGGCATCCCTACGCCATTAATCTCATGGCTCATCAATTACACCTGTGTTCGTTCGGCGACTACCTTTTTAATCTCAGCTATCGCATCTGCAATTGGAATTCCGTTTTTCTGTTCGCCGTTGCGATAACGGAAGGAAACCGCTCCTGCTTTTTGATCCTCTTCACCGGCGATAACCATGAATGGAATCTTCTGCATCTGAGCATTTCGAACCTTTTTCTGCATGCGATCATCTGAGGCATCTAACTCAGCACGAATACCAGCTTTGCGCATCTGAACCATGACATCACCTAAGTAATC
>CAXNDW010000106.1:0-3525 GCA_964201405.1 Candidatus Planktophila sp. | reverse complement strand
ACAGTTTCCTTTGAAAGCAAGCGACCTTGTGGTGCATATGAATCAATTAATTGGCGAATGCCTTTGATGTCACTGGTACGTGCTGGACGAATCTCCATTGATTAATCAACTTCGGGCTTAACAAGTGGGAACAAAATTGTTTCGCGAATACCAAGACCTGTTAGCGCCATAAGTAAACGATCAGCACCCATTCCCATTCCACCAGTTGGTGGCATTGCAAACTCCATTGCGCGCAAGAAATCTTCATCTACTTGCATAGCTTCAAGATCACCCTTTGATCCAAGAGTTGCTTGTTCGACTAAACGATCACGTTGCACAACCGGATCAATAAGTTCTGAATACCCTGTTGCAAGCTCAAATCCATCGATGTAAAGATCCCATTTTTCTGCAACACCCGGAAGCTCGCGATGTGCACGCACTAATGGAGATGTATCTACAGGGAAGCCCATAACAAATGTAGGTTCGACTAATAGATGACGAGCAACGTGTTCGAAGATTTCTTCAGCAAGCTTTCCTGTAATCCACTTTGGATCAATCTTCATGCCTAGCTTTTCAGCAATTCTCTTCAAATCTGTATACGGGGTAAGGGCTGTAACGCTCTCGCCAACACCATTAGAAATAGCGTCATACAAGGAGATTTGCTTCCACTGGCCACCAAGGTCGGCTTGGCGACCATCGTGATGGGTAACAACATGTGAACCTGCAACAGCCATCGCTGCGTTTTGAACCAAGGTACGGGTCAGATCAGCGATCGACATCCAGTCGCCATACGCCATGTAGCTTTCAATCATTGCAAACTCTGGAGAGTGGGATGAGTCAGCGCCCTCGTTGCGGAAGTTACGGTTAATCTCAAAAACTCTTTCGATTCCACCAACAACACAGCGCTTTAAGAAAAGCTCTGGTGCGATACGCAGGTACAGATCCATGTCATATGCATTGGAGAAAGATTTGAATGGGCGAGCTGCTGCTCCACCATGCATTACCTGGAGCATTGGAGTTTCAACTTCGATGAAGTTAGCCTTATCAAAGGTATCGCGAAGAGATTTCATCACTTTTGGGCGCAAACGCGCATTGCTACGAGCCTCTGGTCGAACAATCAAATCTACATAACGCATACGAACGCGAGTTTCTTCAGACATTGGCTTGTGATCATTTGGCAGTGGACGCAAAGATTTTGATGCCAAAGTCCATGAATTCGCCAGAATTGAAAGTTCTCCACGCTTTGATGTGATGATTTCTCCGGTAATAGAAACGATGTCACCAAGATCAATATCTGATTTCCAAGAATCAAGAACCTCTTGGCCAACCTTGTCCAAAGACAACATCGCCTGCAGCTCAGTTCCATCACCTTCACGCAAAGTTGCAAAGCAAAGCTTTCCGGTATCGCGCTTAAAGATAATTCGGCCAGTTAAAGACTCGACATCACCGGTTGCTACATCGATTTCAAGTCCGAGATATTTGTCGCGAATCTCTTTGAGTGATTTTGTGCGAGGTACAGAGACTGGGTATGGCTCAACGTTGCGCTCCAATAAAGATGCGCGTTTTTCACGTCGAATACGGAGCTGCTCAGGCAGATCCTCTTCCGTAGGTAAATTCTCAGTACTCATAGGTCGTGAAGTCTACCGACTCATGCATTTCGTTCGTGAATCAGGCGAAGCCCAATCAACGTCAAATCAGGCTCATGATGGTCGATAGTTTCTGAAACCCCGATAATTAGTGGCGCTAATCCCCCGGTAGCAATCACCGTTGGCTTTTCTGAATATGTCTCCACAAGCTCTGCTGTAATTCGATCTACCAATCCATCCACTTGGCCTGCGAATCCATAGATCGTTCCGGATTGAAGCGCTTCGACAGTGTTTTTACCAATTACATTCTTTGGCTTGATGAGCTCCACCTTACGAAGTTGCGCTGCACGCGAAGCAAGAGCATCAACTGAGATTTCAATTCCGGGTGCGAGTGCTCCACCTAGGAACTCTCCCTTTGGTGAGACAACATCAAGGTTTGTCGATGTTCCAAAATCTACAACTATTGCAGGGCCACCAAAGAGTGTGTGTGCTGCAAGAGTATTGACGATGCGATCTGCACCGATCTCTTTTGGATTATCAACTAACAATGGAACACCTGTCTTAATTCCTGGTTCAACAATTGTTACTCGAACATCAGAAAAGTAATCAGCGATCATGGTCCGAAGTTCGCGCAATGTCGCCGGAACAGTAGAACAGACTGAGAGCCCAGTTAGGTTGTAATCCTCAACTAATGCACGGTACTGCAACCACAACTCATCAGCGGTACTGCGCGGATCTGTTTTTACGCGCCAGGATCTAATCATTTCCTTGTCATCAAAGATTCCAAGTACAGTGTTTGTATTTCCGACATCAACAGCTAATAACATTCTTATCTCCCCACCATTGGCATGTTGTCTAACAATCGAACACCTTCTACCCAGCCAGCAATAATTGCTCTGCGGCTTTTAGTTCCATCATTGGCGGGTGAAAAATCATTCTCATCAATAATCGTCGCGTAATCCTTTTCAAAGCCTGGCTCTGTAGCAAGGGTTGAATTCAGAATCTCTTGAGCAATTTCTACTGATGGGGCTAGCTTTGCTGCATTAAGTGCACGGTGAATGACTAATGCAACCTCTCGTCCGGATTCGCTTAGACGAACATTGCGCGAAGAAAGCGCCAAGCCATCAAATTCGCGAACTGTAGGTACGGCAACAATTTCAACCTTGCTCTTCATAGCTTTAACAATTGTTAACTGCTGAAAATCCTTTTCTCCAAATACCGCTTTATCAGGTTTGGCGATTGCAAATAGACGATCTACAACAGTTACGACACCATCAAAGTGACCAGGACGAGATGCGCCTTCAAACTTATCTCCTAATGCACCTGCACTGAGTGTTTTAAATCCTTCTGGATACAAATCTTCGTACTCAGGAAACCACACCTCATTTGCACCGGCGATAGTTGCAATCTCGATATCCCGCTGTGGTGTGCGGGGATACTTTTCTAAGTCCTCTTTGTTCTCAAATTGAAGTGGATTAACAAAAATACTTACGATTACATCTTTATCCAATGTGCGCGCACGTTTAATCAACGCTTGGTGGCCTTTATGCAAGGCGCCCATTGTTGGCACTAACACAGTCATTTCAGTGGCTCCAGTCCTTTCGGGGTACCGGGCGAGATGTTTCATAGTTTACCTCTAAGCGGGCAATTGCTCCAAAAGTTCTTTTATCGGTCCATGCGTAAGCAGGATTGCATCAGGCTCGATTTCAAACCATGGTTGTAAAACAAACCGTCTTTCATGTGCGCGAGGGTGTGGAAGTTGTAATTCATCGGCCTTGCTCAGCAGCCCACCAAATTGAATCAAATCCAGATCTATTGTCCGCGGGCCCCAATGCACTGTTCTTTCACGGCCTAAGCTCTTTTCAATTCCATGCAGCAGGGATAACAAATCCATTGCAGGTAGTTCGCTATCAATAATGCAGACAGCGTTTAGATAATCAGGTTGTTCTGGACCGCCAAC
>CAXNDW010000105.1:0-3543 GCA_964201405.1 Candidatus Planktophila sp. | reverse complement strand
GGTGGTGCTTGAATATCTGGAAAGCGCTCCTTCAAAATCGCAACAGTTTCCATAGTTTCATCAACAGACAAGGTTGTTTGTGAAAGCCAAATCAAATTCTTACCTGGTGTTGGCACAATAGTGCGCGCACCTTCAAGGCCATCAACGATGCGAACCTTGTCTGGTGCTTCTCCCGCAGTTCCCTCAACCTCTTCATGGCCATGGTGGCCAATCAATAAAATCTCTGCATCCTCTGTCGCAAAGCGACGAACCTCGTGGTGAACCTTGGTGACCAGCGGGCAGGTTGCATCGATGGTCTTAAGGTTTCGCGCAGCTGCCTCTTCATGCACCATCGGTGAAACTCCATGGGCTGAGAAAACAACTGTCTGGCCTTCAGGAATCTGATCTGTCTCATCGACAAAGATCGCGCCCTTTGCCTCCAAAGAGGTAACAACATGGACGTTGTGCACAATCTGCTTGCGAACATAGACGGGTGCGCCATAGAGAGCCAGGGCTTTTTCAACGGTGATCACAGCGCGATCTACCCCTGCGCAATATCCGCGAGGCGCTGCCAGTAGAACTCTCTTAGCCATGGGGGCAGTCTATTAGGCTCATCCCATGTTCGAAACTTCAAGTGAGGCGCCCGCAACGGTTCGGACCGTCTCTGAAGCGATCAAGGATTACGTAGAACGGCTTGGCCCTATCTGGATTGAGGGCGAAATAAGTGAGTTAAATGAGCGCAGCGGAATGATGGCATTTATGCGGCTGCGCGATCCAAGCGTTGATATGTCAATCTCGGTGATGTGCCATAAATCGGTAATCGCGGCTGTAAAACCTTTGCCCGATAACGCCCGCATCGTTATGTATGCAAAGCCATCCTGGTACACAAAAAATGGATCACTCTCTTTCTCTGCCCGCGAGATACGACAGGTCGGAGTCGGAGAACTCCTTGCTCGGTTAGAGGCTTTGAAAAACAAGTTAGCTGCCGAAGGGTTATTTAACTCAGATCGCAAAGTTGCTCTGCCTTTGCTGCCACAGGTGATTGGTTTGATCTGTGGTCGAAATACAGATGCAGAAAAAGATGTTGTTGAAAATGCAAAGCGTCGCTGGCCCAGCGTTCAATTTGAAATCCGCGAGGTAACGGTTCAAGGCGCTGCCGCGGTTAGCGAGGTTTCAGAGGCGCTGCGCGAACTAGAGGCCAATAAAAATGTTGAGGTCATCATCATTACCCGTGGCGGCGGATCCTTCGAAGATTTGCTGCCCTTTAGCGATGAAGGTTTGGTGCGATTGGCTGCATCATGTACGACCCCGATTGTTTCTGCGATCGGCCATGAAAAGGATTCACCACTTTTAGATTTAGTGGCAGATTACCGAGCATCAACTCCGACAGATGCTGCAAAAAGAGTTGTTCCAGATATCAGCGAAGAGATCGCGATGATCGAGGCGATGCGAGATCGTGCCCGCCGTACATTGGTCAATCGACTAGATCTTGAAATGACTCGAATCAATAACTTTAAAAACCGCCCCGTTATGAAGGACCCGCATGTTTTAATCACTACAAGGGCTGAAATCATTTCCGGGCTGCGCGATAGATCTAACCGTTCCTTTGGCTCATCCCTCAAACTTGCTAAAGAGGAGCTCAAGCAAATTAAGGCTCGCGTGCGGGCCCTGTCTCCACAATCAACCTTGGATCGCGGCTATTCAGTAGTTCAGTTAGCCGATGGCCAAATCGTCACAGATCCCAAGAAGTTAAAGGCGGGCGATGAACTACGACTTCGTCTTGCAAAGGGCGAGACCAAAGCCACAGTGCTAGGTAAGTAAAAATCACAACATAGCAAAGAAGAGAGTAGATTTAACCCATGGCCGAAGCAAAGAAGATCTCCTATGAAGCAGCACGTGATGAGCTAGCAGAGGTTGTTGAATCCCTAGAAGCTGGCAGTGCAACCCTTGAAGAGTCCTTGAAGTTGTGGGAGCGCGGCGAAGAGTTAGCCAAGATCTGCCAGGAATGGTTAGACGGAGCTAAGAAAAAACTTGACGCGGTAAAGCCTGAATAGAAACCCAGATGCCAAACTTTTCATACTCAGATCTTCTGCCCCTTGGCGAGGATAAGACCAAGTACCGTCTTGTCAGCACAGAGGGTGTATCGGTTGTAAAGCATGGCGATAAAGAGTTTTTACAGGTTGAACCAGCAGCCCTTGAGAAGCTGACATCAGAGGCGATTCATGACATCAACCATTACCTTCGCGCAGAGCACCTGCAGCAGTTAACAAATATTGTGAAAGATCCAGAGGCTTCACCTAATGATCGCTTCGTTGCGATCGATCTGTTGAAAAATGCCAACATTGCTGCGGGTGGAATCCTGCCGATGTGCCAGGACACTGGAACCGCTTTAGTTATGGGTAAAAAGGGCCAGTTTGTTTTAACGACCGGCAAGGATGAAGTGGCTATTTCACAAGGTATTTACGATGCCTACACCACCTTGAATCTTCGCTATTCGCAGATGGCTCCCGTAACAACATGGGAGGAAAAGAACACCGGTAACAACCTGCCAGCCCAGATCGAAATCTATGCAGATAGCGATCATGAGGATGAGTACAACTTTATGTATATCGCCAAGGGTGGCGGCAGCGCTAATAAATCATTTTTATACCAAGAAACAAAGGCGGTTTTAAACCCAACCTCATTTATGAACTGGTTGGATGAAAAACTTCGCTCTATTGGAACCGCAGCTTGCCCTCCGTATCACCTGGCAATTGTAATCGGTGGAACAAGTGCAGAACACACTGTTAAAACTGCAAAGCTTGCCAGCACCAAGTACCTGGATTCACTGCCAACTTCGGGAGATGCAGCAACTGGCCATGGCTTCCGTGATATTGAATTAGAGCAAAAGGTTCTTGAACTCACCCGCACCCTTGGAATCGGCGCTCAGTTTGGTGGCAAGTACTTCTGTCACGATGTGCGCGTTGTTCGTCTTCCACGACACGGTGCATCCCTGCCAATCGCAATCGCGGTCTCCTGTTCTGCGGATCGTCAAGCAAAGGCCAAGATCACCAAGGATGGAATCTTCCTGGAAGAGCTAGAGCGCGATCCAGCACATTTCTTGCCCGAGACAACTGATGAGCATCTCAATGAAGATGTTGTGGCGATTGATTTAAACCAGCCAATGTCCGATGTCTTGGCTGAGCTTTCCAAGCACCCAGTAAAGAGCCGTCTATCCCTGACCGGAACTCTGGTTGTGGCCCGCGATTTAGCCCACGCCAAGATCAAGGCGATGATGGATGAAGGCAAGCCAATGCCTGAATACATGAAGAAATACGCTGTTTATTACGCAGGTCCGGCCAAGACCCCTGAAGGATATGCATCAGGATCCTTTGGGCCAACAACTGCAGGTCGCATGGATTCCTATGTTGATTATTTCCAGGCACACGGCGGTTCCATGGTGATGCTTGCAAAGGGCAACCGATCAAAGGCTGTCACCGATGCCTGTAAATCACATGGTGGTTTTTACCTTGGATCAATCGGTGGGCCGGCTGCTCGCCTTGCCTTGGATTGCATCACCAAGGT
>CAXNDW010000104.1:0-3549 GCA_964201405.1 Candidatus Planktophila sp. | reverse complement strand
AGAACAACCGGCGGATCAATGTAATGATCACCGCTTGCTAGTGGAAGTAAGAGTGGCTTTAGCAACCTAGTAAACGAGGTGCTAACCATGCTTCGACCTGATCCAGGCCGATGCGCTCTTGCGCCATTGTGTCGCGATCGCGAATTGTTACCGCATTATCTTCAAGTGTCTCGAAGTCAACGGTAATGCAATATGGGGTGCCGATCTCATCTTGACGACGGTAACGACGTCCGATTGCACCTGCATCATCAAAATCAATGTTCCAGTTCTTGCGCAATTGTGCGGCAAGATCACGTGCCTTTGGTGAAAGATCTGCGTTACGTGACAAGGGCAAAACCGCTGCCTTAATTGGAGCCAAGCGATGATCTAGCTTTAACACTGCACGCTTTTCCATCTCGCCCTTGCTATTTGGTGCCTCATCTTCAGTGAAAGCATCCATCAAGAAGGTCAGGGTGCAACGATCTACACCTGCTGCAGGCTCAATTACATATGGAGTCCAACGCTCGCCCTTTTCCTGATCAAAGTAAGAAAGATCCTTACCTGATGCAGCGGAGTGGGCCTTGAGATCGAAATCTGTGCGGTTAGCAATACCTTCAAGCTCGCCCCATTCAGTTCCGGCAAATTCGAACTTGTATTCAATATCTGCGGTGCGCTTTGAATAATGTGACAACTTTTCCTTTGGATGATCGTAAATACGTAGACGATCTGGATTGATTCCAAGATCTACATACCAGGCAAGGCGTGTATCGATCCAATATTGATGCCACTCTTCATCGCTACCTGGAACAACGAAGAACTCCATCTCCATCTGCTCAAATTCGCGTGTGCGGAAAATAAAGTTTCCAGGTGTAATTTCATTACGGAAAGACTTACCAATTTGACCAATACCAAAAGGTGGCTTCTTTCGCGATGTAGTCATTACCTGATCAAAGTTAATAAAGATTCCCTGCGCAGTTTCTGGACGCAAGTATGCAAGACCAGATTCATCTTCGACCGGTCCTAGGAAAGTTTTCAGTAATCCACTGAACTGCTTAGGTGTTGTGAACTGGCCTTTGTTTCCGCATGCTGGGCAGTTGACCTCAGTTAATGATGCAGGCTTTTTCTTATGCTTTGCCTCGTAGGCTTCTTCAAGGTGATCTGCGCGGTAACGCTTATTACATGCGGTGCATTCAGTTAATGGATCACTAAATGTTGCAACGTGTCCTGATGCTTCCCATACTTCCTTAGCCAAGATCACACATGAATCAAGACCGACAACATCTTCGCGACCCATAACCATGGACTTCCACCATTGGCGCTTTACATTGTTCTTGAGCTCGACTCCTAGTGGGCCGTAATCCCATGATGCGCGAAGTCCGCCATAAATTTCAGATGATGGGTAAACAAACCCACGACGCTTTGCTAGTCCTACAATATTTTCTAAACGGTCCGTTGCCATCACTACCTCATCCGGCGAATTCAAGAGCCGGTGAAATATGGGCTTGCCCATCCGGCTGGCTGTCGGCGAAAAGCAACGTGTGTTACTTCCGTACGAGAATTTTACTCTGTGTATGGCCGTTCGTAGGCACCTGGCTCATCGATAGCTTGTGCGAGCAATGGGATCGCACTCATCTTTACATTCAGATTGCTCAATGCTCTGCGATATGAGCCCACATTTTCCCAATGGGTGACAAGGGACCACAAAGTTGTGTCATCCAGATTTTGTCCAAACTCGCCGCTGACAAAACCGGCGCAGGCGGAAAAAGCCTCGAGAGCGGTCGCTAGCTGATCCTCAAAGTGGGTGGCGTTAGCCAAGGGGGTTGAAAAACGGGCGATTGCGAGCATGGGCTGAGCGTATCGGCTCGAATTTGGAAATGATAATCATTTCCATTTTTGTGATACTGTCCAGATATGAACATAGCCATCATCCTCGCAGCCCTTACCGCCATCTCTACCTTTGCAGGAGGGGCCTTGGCCCTGAAGGCAAAGGATCGCCTCCACCTCGTTCTGGGTTTATCAGCTGGCCTACTTCTAGGTCTTGTTGCCTTTGATCTTCTGCCAGAAGTCTTTGAACTTGGAACACAAGAGTTCCTACACGCTCCTACCGTTTCAATCGCCTTGATCGGCGGCTTCTTGCTTCTGCATTTCTACGAGCGAATCTTTGGCTCACATGAACCTGCTGAATCAGATTACGGTCATGACCACAAGCACTCACATAACTTCACTGGTGCCTTTGGCGCCATCGCCATGGGTGGCCATGTTTTCCTAGATGGTTTAGCTCTGGGTGTTGCGTTCAAGGTCAGCAATGATTTAGGTCTTGCGGTATTTATCGCTCTCCTTGTTCACGCATTTAGCGATGGACTCAACACTGTTTCTTTCATGATCAAATCTGGGTTGTGGGGAAAGAAGAGCATCGGTTTGCTCGGTGTTGATGCTTTGGCACGTATTTCAGGTGCTGCGCTCGGAAGCACCTTGGTTTTGAGCAACAACTTGATCGCTCTCTATCTTGCAGCATTCTCTGGAATCGTGATCTACCTTGCAACATCACATATCTTGCCAGAAGCGCATTCACGTCACTCATCACGCCTAACAATGGTTGCAACAATTTCAGGTGTATTGATTATGTGGGCGCTAGTTGCTTACTTGCATTCAGGTGATGCTCATGCACATTCAACAGGACAGGATGTCCATGCTGAAGAGCTTCATGATGATCATGCTGAAGAAGGTCATGCTGAAGAAGATGGGCACCAGCACTCAGAGAATGAATAAATCTGATCTCAAATTGATTGCAGTTCTTGAGCGAACTGGTGGTTTTGCTAGCGCTCAAGAGCTGCATCAAATTCTGCGCAGAGAAGGCGATGGAATCGGTTTAACAACGGTGTATCGCGCATTGCAGTCATTAGTTGATGACAAGATTGTGGATCTTCTGCGCCGCGAAGATGGAGAAGCTATTTATCGCTTGTGCGGAGACACCCATCATCACCATTTAGTGTGCAAGAGCTGTGGGGATACCGTTGAAATTGAGGGTGGCGCTATTGAAAAATGGGCTAAGACAATGGCTGAAGAGTTTGGGTTCCGCGACGTGGGACATACAGCCGAGATCTTCGGAATTTGTTCAAAGTGCTAGTTTTTACGCTTTTCCGCTAGCTCTTCAAATCGGAATCGCTACGCTTTTCCGAATCTTCTGTCTCTAGCTGAATACTCCTCGATAGCTTTCCACAAAGTTTTGCGAGTGACATCTGGCCAGAGCACATCCATGAATACGAATTCGGCGTAAACACTTTGCCATGGCAAGAAGTTGCTGGTGCGCTGCTCCCCCGATGAACGCAGGAATAGATCTACATCGCTCATTTGAGGTGAATCTAAATACTTAGCAAACACCTTTTCAGTGATCGCATCGGCTCTGAGCTTGCCTCGTTTTACATCTCTCGCAAGTTCTGCAGCAGCATCCACGATTTCAGATCTACCGCCATAGTTAACGCACATGTTCAAAGTCAAAACTTTATTCTTCTTGGTTAGCTCTTCTGCTTCTTCGAGCTCTTTAATTACAGTGCTCCATAAACGCTTTGG
>CAXNDW010000103.1:0-3586 GCA_964201405.1 Candidatus Planktophila sp. | reverse complement strand
CACTTGCCGCGTACCCCTGATCTGAAAGAAATGTTGCGAGCGCATCAACTTTGTGTGAACGCTTTGCCAGCGCAACCGTTGCCTTACGTTCAATATCATCGGCGCGTGATTGAGCAAATGCGTGAACAAGGTGCTCGCCGGATTGTGCCGACATAAACTTCAGTGCAGCTACCGCCAAGTCATCGTATGAATGCTCAAAGGTTTGACGACCCTTATCTGACATAACAAAAACCTTTGATGGGCGTCCACGACCTCTAATTGATGAGGAACGAGGATCACGCGCCTCTAAGGTTCCATCTGCAACCAGAAGATCTAGATGTCGGCGAATTCCAGCTGGTGTGAGCCCTAAACGCTCTCCCAGAACAGCTGCCGTTGACGGGCCATTCTCTAGAATTGAACGGGCGACAAGGTCACGGGTGCGGGAGTCATCCCCCACCTGGTGCCCACCGCTCATTTTCACAACAGTATTGTGTCGTAATTCGACACGTTCAGCCACTCGGGAGCGTGTGGGTCGGCGGAGTCATAGGCTACGGCCATGGGCAGATTGCAGGCACGGGCGGTTCGAGTTTTATCCCCGGCTAGCGCTTTTCTCCTCTTCGCCCAAGCCGCCATCGTTGTTACAGGGGGCGCGGTTCGATTGACCGGCTCTGGTTTGGGTTGCCCGACCTGGCCGGAGTGCACCCCAGGTTCATATACCCCAAAGCCCTATCAAGTCGAGGAACAGGTCAAGGTTTGGATCGAGTTTGGTAATCGATTGCTTACCTTTGTTCTGGTCCTAGCTGCAATCACTGTCCTTATTAGCGTCCTTGCAGCCGGCAGAAAGGATTTGCGTGGCCTTGCACTGGGACAGGTTCTAGGAATCTTAGGACAGGGCATCCTCGGTGGAATAACAGTGCTTACTGGTCTGCATCCTGCAACGGTTGCAGCGCATTTTTTACTATCAATAATTTTGATCGCAGGTGCAACATCTCTTCGGGCTCAGAGGTTTGCATCATTTGAAAAAGAGGAGCCAGCCCCCTTAGTAAAAAAGATTGCCACCGCGCATATCGCTATCTCATTTTTTGTTCTCTTTTTAGGCACTCTAGTAACCGGCTCTGGTCCACATGCCGGAGATGCCACCGCAGATAGATTCCCATTTGATCTACGTACCATCGCTTGGCTCCATGCAGATTTCGTGATCGCTCTCTTCGGAGTTACCTTTGGATTATTTGTCGTTAATGGAGTCTCTTCTCATACAAAAAAGCGTTTGCGAATTTTTCTAATAATCGCTTTATGTCAAGGATTGATTGGGTATGTGCAGTGGTTTAAAGATCTGCCTGAAATTCTGGTTGGTTTGCACTTGGTGGGTTCAACACTGGTGTGGATTGCTTCATGGAGAGTTTGGTTATCAGTAACGAAGAGAATGGACAGCAAATGAGCACACAGACAAGTTGGACAGAACTTGATGATCAGGTCGTTGCATATGCACGGGCTCTAGCAGCTGATGCTGTTCAGAAGGTCGGTAATGGACACCCTGGAACTGCGATGTCGCTAGCGCCAGTTGCTTACAACTTGTTCCAACGCCATTTAGTACATGATCCTTCTGATGCGCACTGGCTTGGTCGCGACCGATTCATTCTCTCCTGTGGTCACTCTTCATTAACCCTCTATATTCAACTGTATTTAAGTGGTTATGGCCTTGAGATGAAGGATCTAGAAAGCTTTAGAACATGGGGATCTCTGACTCCTGGCCACCCTGAGTTTGGTCACACCGCTGGAGTCGAAATGACAACCGGCCCCTTAGGCCAAGGCGTAGCCACCGCTGTTGGAATGGCGATGGCTTCTCGTTATGAGCGTGGATTACTTGATCCCAATACCCCTGCTCAGCAATCAATCTTTGATCACACAATCTGGGTGATCTGTTCCGATGGAGATTTACAAGAAGGTGTGAGCGCTGAAGCCCACTCATTAGCTGGCACGCAAGAGTTGGGAAATCTCAATGTTATTTACGATGACAATCGAATCTCAATTGAAGGCGACACACATAACGCCTTTACCGAGGATGTTTCAGCCCGTTACCGAGCTTATGGTTGGCATGTCATTGATGTCGCCGCAGCACCTGATGGAAGTGTAGATATTGCAGCACTTGATGCAGCGATGGTTGCAGCAAAGAAGGAGCATTCAAAACCTTCTTTAATTCGCATGAAATCAGTTATCGCGTGGCCCGCACCTAAAGCACGAGGAACAGCCGCCTCACATGGTTCAGCGCTGGGTGAAGAAGAGATTAAGCAGACAAAGATCGCCCTGGGGTTAAATCCAGATGAGCACTTTGCAATGCCTGCACATCTTTTGGCACATGCCAGATTAGTAAAGGATCGTGGCTCTCAAACTCGCGCGCAATGGAATACACAGTTTGAACAATGGGCAAAAAGTAATCCCGATAAAGCAGTTCTTTTAGCACGATTGCAATCACGATCACTTCCAGAAGGATGGGACTCAAATCTTCCTGTCTTTGCAACGGGTAAAGATGTTGCAACTCGCGCAGCTTCTGGTGAAGTCATCAATGCAATCGCAGCTGTCTTGCCCGAGTTTTGGGGAGGATCGGCAGATCTTGCTGGTTCAAACAACACAAGCATTAAGGGTGGCGGTTCCTTCCTGCCAGCAAGTAGCGCCATTGAAGGTGCACATCCTTACGGGCGCATCATTCACTTCGGAATTCGCGAACATGCGATGGCTTCAATTCTCAATGGAATTACTCTGCATGGATTGACCCGTTCATTTGGTGGAACCTTTGCAGTCTTTAGTGATTACATGCGGCCTGCGGTTCGTCTTGCTGCGCTGATGCAGATTCCTGCAACCTTTGTCTGGACACATGACTCTATTGGTGTTGGTGAGGATGGTCCTACCCATCAACCGATCGAGCACTTTGCTGCGCTTCGAGCGATTCCTGGATTAGATGTTATTCGCCCCGGAGATGCCAATGAGGTTACAGAGGCTTGGAAAAAGATCATCACCCGTGATCGTGCCTGCGGAATATTGCTCTCGCGCCAAAACTTGCCGGTCTTTGATCGCACTGTCTGCGAGCCTGCATCAGGAACTGCAAAGGGTGCATATGTATTGAAGGATCTACCAAATCCGAAGGCGATCTTGATCGCGACAGGTTCAGAGGTTTCCTTGGCGATTGATGCACAAGCCGCGCTGGCGGCCGAAGGAATCAATGTTCGTGTTGTGAGCGCTCCATGTCTTGAATGGTTTGCCGAACAAGATCAACAGTACAAAGACTCCGTCCTCTCCCCTGGTGTTGTAAAGATCAGTATCGAAGTTGGAATTGCACAAGGTTGGCGTGAACTTATTGGTGATTCAGGTGTGGCAATCTCCCTTGAACATTACGGAGCTTCAGCTGATGCAAAGAGATTGTTCAAGGAGTTTGGTTTCTCCGTTGACAATGTTGTAGCAGTTGTAAAGAAGGCGATCTGATGACGGTTCAAGCGGTTTCAACGGCGGGCACATCAATTTGGCTCGATGATTTGTCTCGTGCCAAGATCACATCTACCGACGCTCACGCATTGCCTGCTCGTATTAAGAACAGCGGTGTTGTTGGAGTAAC
>CAXNDW010000102.1:0-3649 GCA_964201405.1 Candidatus Planktophila sp. | reverse complement strand
CAAGGGCTACCCTGAAAGAATTGTTGATCATGCAGTTGAGCGCCATGAAGCACTTGCGCGATTACAAGAGATTAAAGCTGACAAACCCCCAATGCCTGGCGCTTAGCTGAATACATCGCATTATCTGCACGCTGCATCAAATCATCTGCACCATCATTTTTTGCCACACCAATACTGACTCCGATTTTTATTTCATGCCCATCAATCACAAATGGATATGAAAGGGTCCCTCTTAAAGCTAGCGCGATCTCCATGACAACATCTTTGTTTCCATCAACCAATATCCCAAACTCATCGCCACCCAGTCGAGCAAGCAGCGCTCCGCTTGGTAAGGCTCGGCTAAATCTTTGAGCGACTTGTTGTAAGACCTTGTCACCCATCTCATGGCCAAAGCTGTCATTTACAGGCTTAAAGCCATCTAGATCCATGAGCAGTAATGAACTTTCTCGTATAGCAAAGTTTTGAATCTCTGAAATGAACCGTCTTCGGTTTGGCAACATAGTTAACTCATCAGTTCTGGCCAAGATTTTTTCATGGCCGATGTTTCGCGCCTGATTTAATGCGATGCTCATTCGTATGAATGCAAGCACCAATGTTCCAATCGCTGGAATCAAGACAAAGTGAGGGAAGTTATCAGGTGCAATCGCAAGTAGGGCTAAGAAGGTAGCACTTAAGAAGACCGAGATAGTGATGAGAACTGGGCTAACCCCTGCCTTGCTCTTGTTATCAGTTGATGGATGCCAACAACTTTCAGCGATCACAACAAATGCGATCAACCATCCGTAATCGACTAATGAGCCAAAGATGTAATTTAAGTTGAGGTTCTGCCAAAGAAAGAGAAAATCAGTTGCGCTGTACAAGACCACTCCAACTGTTAGAAGTAATCCCCGCATAGAAAAGCCATGCAAAACTACGGTAGCGACAATAAAACACAAAAGCACTAAATCAGCGACCGGATAAATTATGGCAAAAAAGGATTGTATAAAATCACCCTCAAAATGGGGGAGCACGGGATGAAGAGCAAAGGCGGCAATTAATGTGCTTAATCCCAATGCGACGATTGATGCATCGATAACTTCAAGTATCGAAAGCTTTTGCCGATTTGAAATCAATCGCTGTAATCCTAGAAGGGCTAGTGGATAGAAAAGTAGGTACAAGACATCTGAAAAATTCGCTAAACCGGCTGCATAATCCACATATGAAGTTGAAGTTGCGATTACCGAACCCATGCACCAACTACCTAGAGCTAAGGCGATTAAGGGTTGTGCCCATCTGTTGTTTATTCGAGGAGCAACTAATACAGAGACCATGCAGGCCACAGCCACGCTATTGAAAGCAATCAGATCACTCCACACACCTGCAAAAAGTTGGTGTAGTGGGAGCTGTAACGCCAATAGAACAGGAGCTACGAGTCTCAAAGTGCGCATACAGACAGATTAGGAACATCATCATCCTTTTGGGATAGGGATTCCCATAGATACAAAAAACCCGCCACCTGGATAGGCGGCGGGTTTTAAGTGGTTATATTAAAGTCCAGTAGTACAAATCAACTTTGCCGTCTCACGTGAGTCAGCAACATTGGCAGCTAACTCTGCAGGCTTATTAACCGCGGCCAACTTCGCTGACTCAAGCTTCTTTACAGCAACATCAATTGCTCGAATTTTACTTTCATAGGCGCGGATCGCAGAGGTCCACGATGCCACAGCAGAGGTGTAAACCTTCTTGGTCGGTTCACTTGTGGCTTCAGCGAGTTTAGTCTTTGCTAACTCTAGACGAGCCTTCGAGTCTGCAAGTTTGGCTTGAATCTCTACCTTGTTCGCATTCTCGGCAGTAATACCAAGTTCGATAACTGGAATCTGCTCTTTGAACTTTGCGACAGTTGCGGCAGCGTTACTTGCTGATTTGATAGCGCCATTTGCCGCCTCAAGACAATCAACAGATAGCCAGACTAGTTTTTTACTTGTAGACAAAGGATTTTTGCCACATTTGTAGTTTCCTAATGATGTCTTTGAGGTTTGCCCGGACTTCTTACAAGCTACACCGTTTGAGATTTTTACCGCTGCATCTGCAGGTACGGCAATCATGACGCCAGCGGCGACAACGAGCGCTACAGAAAGTGATGCAATCTTGCGGAACATATATGAACCCTTCGTAGTAATGGCGCAATACTATCGATTAGGCTCTTAAAGAAGGCTGAAAACCCGCCGTGAGTCCGGTAGGTATCACCATTACTTTCTCTGCTTTGCCCTCATATTCATGCCAACCTTTCTGACGATAGAACGTGGCACAGCCTGCACAACAAGCACAAGAAGCTTGTACTGCCAGCCTGGAACGCTGACCGCCTTGCCTTTTAAGGCATCTCTCCATGATTGTTTAACCAATCGATCTGCATCCAACCACATAAAGTTAGGAAGAGCCTTCATCGACATCTTGCCCCGCTGATGGAACTCGGTGCGAGTAAAACCTGGACACAGAGCGCTGACCTTGATCTTTGTTGCAGAAAGCTCTGTATTGAGTGACTCTGACAGGATTGTTAAGTAAGACTTTGAAGCGCTGTATGTTCCACCTGCAATGTAGCCAGCCACCGATGAAACATTGATGATGACCCCGCTGTCTCGCTGCTTCATCAGCGGAAGAGCTACATGCATTAGGCGCATTGGAGTGCGCACCAATACATCAAGTAACTGCTGTTCAATCTCTAACGTCGACATTGTGAAGGATTTGTTTGTACCAAAACCTGCATTGTTGATTAGTACATCAATCTGGTTTTCAAGAATATAGTTTTCAACTTTAAGACATCCCTCATTTGTTGCGAGATCTGCCTGAATTACATGGGTCTTCACGCCAAACTTTTCTTCAAGCCCCTGTGCACGCTCCTGAAGACGAGGCAAATCACGAGCAACCAAAACAATGTTGTACATCTGTGAAGCTAGTAATCGAGAAAAGCTCTCACCAATTCCTGCCGTTGCGCCCGTTACTAAAGCCCATGAATTCATCTCTTCTCCTAACTAACCGTAAGTTCACCGACAGCACCCTTGGGTACAAATGGCGAGTGTGGCGCAACGGGTGCAAGCATTTCATATTTCAGATTCTGTGTCGGGCGAGGATCTTCATCACCCTTATTTGGCCACAAGGAAAGCGCACGTTCTGCTTGAGCGGTGATAGTAAGAGAGGGATTAACCCCAAGATTTGCAGTAATTGTAGATCCATCAACGATGTGAAGCGTTGGGTAGTTCCAGACTCGGTGATACGGATCTACAACTCCTACTGAAGCATCCTGGCCAATGACGCAGCCGCCAACAAAGTGCGCAGTAAATGGTGCATCAACTAAATCTCCGATATGTCCACCAGCTATGCCCCCATGTTTTTCAGCAATCCTTCTTACAACTTCATTTGCGACTGGAATATAGGTTGCATTGGGATGATCTGAATCATTAGTAGATGTTAAATGCCAACCAAACCAACTTCGCTTTGATTTAACAGAGATAAAGGAATCCACGTTTTGCATAGTCAGCGCAATTACTGTGCGTTCACTCCATTTGCGAACATCAAGAATCTTTTTCAAGAGAGAGGGGTTTGCAAGAAATGCTTTCCACCATTGCTTGCGACGTAACTTTGATGAACTGCCATCAGTCATAATCGTTTGAAG
>CAXNDW010000101.1:0-3793 GCA_964201405.1 Candidatus Planktophila sp. | reverse complement strand
AACCTGAGTCGATCATACCCAAAAGGTTGAGTCGTTGCGACTCAGGTTTCTACCTGGTTGAACACACATGGGGTGGCGTTTATTCCCTACCCTCTCCCTATGAACCTCGCACTTGCAGGCCTTTCCTATGGCATCACAGTTGTCGCCCTCGCCCTTTTAGCTGTTCGCACAAAAAAGCTAGTTGGCATTTATAAGAAGGGTCAACCAGATCCAACGCGTGGCAACGATAAGTCGCAACGTTTCAGAATGGCCTTTGGCGAAATCTTTGGTCATACAAAGATGTTCAACTTCACCGTTGTTGGTTTTGCCCACTGGTTTGTAATGATCGGCTTCTTTGTTTTATTTGGAACCTTGGTTACCGCATATGGACAGTTGATCAATCCGCACTTTGTTTTGCCATTCATCGGACACTTTTGGGTTTATGAGTATTTGACTGAATTAATTGCATGGGCAACAGGTGTTGGAATAGTTGCCTTGATTGGAATCCGCCAGGTAACTCTTCGCAGAAATAAACGCGGGCGTTTTGCCGGCTCTGGAAATGTGAAGGCTTATTACGTCGAGTTCACAATCTTGCTTATTGTTTTCTGTGTCATCGCATTGCGCGGATTAGAGGGTGCGCTTTCTGATGAAACCGCGTGGAACCGTCACTTCATCACAACTTGGTTTATAGCGGTGATGTTTAAGTCGATGACCCTTGGGCAGATTGAATCATGGATCCAGATTGTTGCAACAATAAAGATTGTCGGATCGATGGCATGGTTCATTGTTATCGCAAGCAATTTAACGATGGGTGTTGCATGGCACCGTTTCTTGGCACCGTTTAATATCTTCTTCCGCCGAAACGCTGATGGGAAATCCTCACTCGGTGCGTTGCCGGTGATGATGTCGCATGGTGAAGAGATCAACTTTGAAGACCCTAAGGAAGATGATGTCTTTGGATTAGGAACACGAGCAGATATTTCTTGGAAGGGTCTGCTGGATATGTCCACATGTACTGAATGTGGTCGTTGCCAATCACAGTGCCCTGCGTGGCACACTGAAAAACCATTGTCACCAAAGCTTTTAATCATGGCTATGCGTGATCACGCCTTTGCTAAAACCGTTGAAAATGAGGCACTTGTTGGTGAGAACTCCCCAATTAGTTTGGATGTTTTGTGGTCATGTACAACATGTGGTGCCTGCGTTAATGAGTGCCCAGTTGATATCGAGCATGTCGATCACATCGTCAACATGCGTCGCTTCCAGGTTCTTGTTGAATCTGAATTTCCATCAGAGCTAGGTGGAACCTTTAGAAATCTGGAAAAGGCTGGTAACCCTTGGGGTGCTAACCGTTCAGATCGTGAAGCGTGGATCGCTGAATGTGATTTCCCAATTAATGTTGTTGAAGGCGAGCTTCCAGAAGAGGTTGAGTACTTGTTCTGGGTCGGCTGCGCTGGTGCATATGAAGAGCGTGCAAAGAAGACGACTAAGGCTGTTGCAGAGCTGCTGTATATGGCTGGTGTGAACTTTGCTGTTCTTGGTAAAAAAGAAACCTGCACCGGAGATCCTGCGCGTCGTGCCGGTAATGAGTTCCTATACCAAATCCTTGCCCGTGAAAATATTGAAACCTTTAAGGAAACATTTGGTGATCGACCAAAGGGTAAGAAAAAGGTTGTTGTTACCTGTCCGCATTGCTTCACAACAATTGGTCGAGATTACGGACAACAAGGGTATGAACTTGAAATGCTTCACCACACTCAGTTGCTCAACCAACTATTGCGTGAAAAGCGTTTACTACCAATCAAGATGTCACATACAGCAATGACATTCCATGATCCTTGCTACTTAGGTCGTCACAACGAGATCTACCAACCACCGCGTGAAATTCTGGAAGCAACTGGTGTTGAGATAACTGAGATGCCGCGTAACAAGGAACGCTCATTCTGCTGTGGTGCAGGTGGTGGCCGTATGTGGATGGAAGAGAAAATTGGAACTCGCATCAACATCAACCGTGTTGAAGAAGCGATCGCTACGGGTGCAACTGAGCTTGCCGTTGCTTGTCCTTTCTGCCGCGTCATGACCAGCGATGGAATGAATGCTAAGGAGTCTGCCGTTGAAGTCTTAGATGTTGCGCAGGTTTTGCTGCGCTCCGTCAAAGAAGATTAGGGGTAATTTCCACCTGTTCTCAGGAAACTTTCAGACTATGAGAGCATTCTCTAGTCATGACTACCACTATGGACAGTGTTAATTCAAAGAGTGTTAACAGCCAGCGCATACTCGTCGTTGATGACGAAGCAAGCATCAGCGAGCTCATTTCTACAAGCCTGCGATTTGTGGGCTTTGATGTCCGCACTGCGGCCAATGGTGCAGAAGCGCTCCGTGTAGCTGAAGAGTTCAAGCCACATGCAATGGTTCTTGATGTCATGTTGCCTGATCTTGATGGCTTTGAAGTGTGCAAGAAGATTCGTAATGAAGGTGTTGATACAGGAGTTTTGTTCCTGACAGCTAAAGATGGCATGGAAGACAAGGTCAAGGGTTTAACCCTTGGCGGCGATGATTACATGACAAAGCCATTTTCATTAGAGGAACTTGTTGCACGCTTGCGCGCACTTCTCCGTCGCACAGGTGTGGATCAGATTGAAATTGATGATGAGAAGATGCGCTTTGCAGATCTTGAACTTGATGAGGCAACTCATGAGGTTCGCCGTGCAGGTGAGCTACTAGATCTTTCTCCAACTGAGTTTGCTTTGCTGCGTTACTTAATAATTAATGCAGATCGTGTTGTGTCCAAGGCGCAGATCCTTGATCATGTATGGCAGTACGACTTCCGTGGGGACATGGGAATTGTTGAAACCTACATCTCATATCTACGCAAGAAGGTGGACTCCTTTGATCCACCACTTATTCACACCGTCCGTGGAGTTGGCTACCGTTTACGGATGCCGCCTAAGTAATCAATGAGATCCCGAGCCCAGATTGCAGATTGGACAAATACAAGTCTTCGTAATCGTTTAACGATCGGTGTCTTGGTTCTATCTGCGATTGGGTTTGTGGGTGCAGGTGTTGGTTCTCAAGCCTTACTTCGCGACTACTTGATCAATCAGGTTGATGAACAACTTCTCAGCGTTGTCGGTGGAACCGCGGAGCGATTAGATCGTGCCGGAATCGCTAATGATGACGACGATGATTCACCAACTACAGCGCGTGCCGTAACACCCCTTAATCGTGTTCCAACATCTATCTCTGTAACGGTTTTAGATCCCTTTGGAAATCTGATCGGTGGTATCGGCGGAGATCTAAACTCCAACAAAATCACTGATTATGTGAAGGGTTTACTGCCTGGACAGGTAGCTGCTTATGGCAGCGAACCATTTACTATCGAGGCACCCGGTGCAGATTTCCGAGTCGCAACAACGGTTTTACCCTCATCATTGGGTTCAGTTATTGTCGCGCAATCATTAGCTGATTTTGATAAGACAACTCGGCAAATCGGTTCAATATTTTTAATTATCGGCAGCCTAGTTCTGCTCTTTATCGCCGTTGCATCTCGACAGGTGATTAAAGTTGGTATGCGTCCATTGGAAAAGATTGAAGAGACAGCTGAAAAGATCGCTGCAGGTGATCTATCTGCTCGTCTAGATAACTTTGAACCTGATACCGAGGTTGGTCGTTTAAGTACATCTCTGAATACGATGCTTTCCCGTATTGAAGAGGCCTTTGATGCTCGTATGCAGAGTGAAGATAAGTTGCGACGATTTGTTGCCGATGCCAGCCATGAGCTTCGTACTCCATTAACCGCTATCCGCGGCTTTGC
>CAXNDW010000100.1:0-3831 GCA_964201405.1 Candidatus Planktophila sp. | reverse complement strand
CAATACATGCCATTGACATATTCTCGCCAGCCAATGATCTGGCGGATAAAGCCTTCGGCGGATTCGATTGGGACGGTGCCACCGTTAAATGCCTTCACCGCTGCATGAATGACCTCTGATGGATGGATCAAGTTGTTGTTGATGTAGGGCGAAAGCAGGCTGTGGTGCAGCGCCCAGTTATCAGTTGTCATCGCATCTTCTAACGGGCCAAACTCGGCAAAGTGGTTATCGAAGAAGTTTTTCATTTGGGCTAACGCACCTTTGCGGGTGGTGGCCCAGGTGGTTGTCATTGTGTGACCTAGCTCTGCGGCAACCTCTTTGTCGATTTCATCCCGCTTGTGTTCAAGGTATGCCGGGCCTTCATACTTCTTTGGCGGAGGCAAACGGTTTTCCTTATCAAAGTTCCAGGCACCACCTGTTGGCTTATTGCCCTCGACCATTATTCCAAGACGAATACGTTGTGCTCGATAGAAGTTCTCCATCAAGAAACTCTTTTGACCCTCGGCCCATTGGGTAAAGAGATCGCGGGGGGTTAAGAAGAAATCATTGGAAACAAAGGCGACACCGAACTCTTTGAGCTGGTCGTGCTGTCTAAAGGCTGATGGTTCAGCGCAAGTTATAGGTAGAGCTTTGTGTTTCTTTTGGATAGTTTTCAAACCTTCAACCGTTGTTGCAGCCTTTACATACTCAACGGTGAAGCCCTCATCTTCAAGGGATTTAGCAAAGTGACGAGCGCTAGAGATTAGGAAGAACAAGCGCTCTGGGTGCCAGTTACGACCCGTTGTCATTCGTGCACTTTCAACAAAAGCGATTACATCAGTTTTTGGATCTGCATCTTTCAGCGCACCAAATTTGCGGTGCAGGTGATCAAAGGGGATATAGATGATGCGAGACATGGCCCAAGGGTAAGTGCGCCCAACAATTTTCTCTTTCTGGGCCCTATGGTACAATTTCTTGTACCACTTTTGAAAGGTGAAAAATATGGCTATTTCAGCATCTCAAGCCCGCGCACAACTCTTTCCTTTGATCGAGCAGGTCAATGAGGATATGAAGCCTGTTGTTATTACCTCTAAGGCTGGCAACGCGGTGTTAATTTCAGAGAGTGAGTACGAGTCCATGCTTGAAACCGCGTATTTACTCTCAACACCTGCCAACCGGGAGTGGCTATTGGACTCGTTAGCACAAGCAGATCGGGGCGAGCTCATTCCGCTCACTCTTCCCATCACAGTAAGTGAAAAGAAGAGGGCTGCGAAAAAGTCGGGAAAGTAAAGACTCCTGTGGCTAAAGCAAGGTTAAAGGCTGTCTTGATGACTGAGCGGGCGAGCAGAGATATCACATACTGGTCTGAGAGCGGAAACAAGAAAAAAGTTGACCGGATTAATGCGTTGATAGAGAGCTGCTTGCTCGATCCTTTTTCTGGAATCGGCGTGCCCGAGCAGTTGAGGTTCAAAGATGAGGCTACATACTCGCGTCGGATAGATAAGAGCCATCGATTGGTCTATCGCATCGAAGATCAGAACTTAGTAATAATCTCGGCACGTTTTCACTACGAGAAGTAATTATTTAAGGTTGGAAAGGCTCGCCTTGATCATCGCTTGAAGCAGCTTGGCATCGACTTCCCAGTCAATAGGAAGCTGAATTGTCTTCTTGAGCGCATTGCCCTCTTTGAACTTAGGGGCAAACTCATGCAAGACATCTTGATCCCACGGAGCGATCGACACATGCTTGCTTGAAGCAGATGCACCAAAGATGCAGTGCTTACCGAGTTTGACCATTGGTTGATTCCAGGCGATGACCTGCTCTAACTGCGGGTACTTGGTTGTAATGGCTTTGAAAATCGCCTTGATGGTCTTTGCTTGAGGCGCAGGAATTGATTTGTAGTACTCAGTCATGGTTGTAAAGCGCTGTGATGATTCAGAGCCGCGTGAGTACATCACCAATGCATTTGCATGGGCTTGTGAAAAGCCGTAATTCTCTTTTAAGTGAGCTACTTGTTCTGCGTACTTCTTGCCTTCTAGCTTTGCCATAACCTTGAACCAATAAGCCATCTTTTCGCCGTAGCGTTTTTCAATAGCGGGGAAGTGAGCCTCGCGGGATGGATCTTTAGGCACTTTACTTTTCTACCTTTGAGAAGAAACGAACTGGACCGGCGTGATTAACCGCGACTTCTTCACCCACCGCATAATCAAATGGCCCCGGGATGCGCACCTTGATGGATTGCTCTGCGATCTCAACGGTAACCATTGCGTCGTGTCCGTAGTAATCGATTTTCGAAATACGGCCAATGGATTGCGCGCCAATTAGGTTGCGATCAAGCTTGATCTCTTCTGGGCGAATAACGATCTGTCCGTTGGGTGTTACAGGGGTGTTTGAATTGAAGAGATATGTTGTTGATCCATCTGCTGCCTGAGATGCATCAAGAACTAATGCATCGCCGGTACTTACCGCCATCGCCGGTGAAATCGGTGTGGAGTACACATCCTCAGGCGATCCTTGTTGAATGATCTGACCATCGCGCATAAGAGCCACAACATCTGCTGAAACCAAAGCTTCTTCGCGATCATGTGTCACCAAGATTGCTGTGGCGTTGCTCTTTCGTAGCAGATCACATACATCGGCACGTAGATCATCACGAAGGGCCGCATCTAATGCAGAGAATGGTTCATCTAGTAAAACCATTGCAGGTTTAATTGCAAGGGCGCGGGCTAGCGCTACACGAGTTTGCTGTCCACCAGATAATTGACTTGGCATACGGTTTTCAAAACCTTGCAAACCAATCAGGTTAAGCATCTCCTTGGTTGTCTGGCGAATCTGATCTTTAGTAAAGGTTGAACGATCTAAACCAAAGGCGATGTTGTCTGCAACGCTTAGGTGAGGAAAAAGCGCACCTTCTTGAGGAACGTAACCAATCTTTCGCTTATGTGATGGCATCACCAAGGATGAAAGTGAAACAAGCTGCTTTCCGAAACGAATCGTTCCATCAGATGGCTGGATTAATCCGGCGATACTGCGAAGCAGCGTCGTCTTGCCGCAACCAGATGGACCAAGCAGAGCAGCGATCTGACCTTCAGCTAATGAGAATGAGAGGTCATCCAAGATCAACCGGTTACCCAAGGAAACCTTCAGGTGCGAAATCTCAAGTGAACTCACTTTTCGCCTCCTATGTTCTCGTGGATAAATGCACGGTCGGCCTTGTCAGGTCGGCTAATTAAAAATGTTGGTAAGGCTGCAATAAGAACCAAGATTAATGCATAGGGCGCAGCCTCGTTAAATCGATTGATGGAAGCAGCTGACCAGATCTGTGTGGCCAATGTGTCAAAGCCGGTTGGACGAAGCATCAATGTTGCCGGTAGCTCCTTCATTGCGGTTAAGAAAACCAAGATAGTTCCCAAACCAATGCCAGGGGCGGCAATAGGTGCAACAACCTTTTTGATTACCATCCACTGGTTCATTCCTAAAGTCGATGCAACATCTTTCACACTGGTTGGAACACGGGATAGTGAAGAGTTCATGCTGGCTACTGATTTTGCGAGAAATAGCAGGGCGTATGCAAAGGCGAGCAAAAATGTTGTTTGATACAAAGCGCCAAGCTTTGAACCGATTGAAACAATCGCCAAACCAACAACTACACCTGGTAATCCATGTTCGATTGTGATGATTCGTTGGGCAGCTTTACCGACTCGGCTTGGGGTGCCAGATAAAACAATGCCGATCGGTGCTGATAAAACAAGTGCAATTAATGCACCAAGGGCGGCAACGGAAATAGTTGAGATCGAGGCGGACAGTAGATCGCCCCAGTTAATCGCTACCTGGTTGTTCAAGAATCGGGAG
>CAXNDW010000099.1:0-3926 GCA_964201405.1 Candidatus Planktophila sp. | reverse complement strand
GTTTCAGGTGCAATGCTTGTTGCGCTGTATGGAGAGCCAGATCGCGAACGTGAGTACTTCAGAAGCCGGGCACGACGAGTCGCCGATATTGGAATCAAGATGGCGATGTTAAACCGTCTCTTTTTCATCGCTCTTACTAGTGTTGCTGCAATTGCAACAGCTTTTGCTTATGGGATCGGCGGACACCTTGCAATTAAAGGTGGGGTTACAGTCGGAACACTTTTAGCGATTACCGCATTACTAGCCCGCCTTTATGGACCACTAACTGCGCTTTCAAATGTCCGTATTGATGTGATGACATCACTTGTCTCATTTGAGAGAGTTTTTGAAGTTTTGGATTTAGAGCCAATGGTGAAGAGTCGAGAAAACGCTGTAGTTTTGAAAACAACTGAGCCTCGAATTGAATTTAAGAATGTTAACTTCTCATATCCTCGCGCCGAGGAGATCTCACTGGCATCGCTAGAGTCAGCTGCAAAGGCTGAAACTGTGCAGAGTGGTCAAGTCTTACGCGACTTATCCTTCGTTGCGGCTCCGGGCACCATGACCGCGTTAGTGGGTCCATCTGGTGCAGGCAAAACAACGATTAGCGCATTATTGCCACGTCTTTATGATGTGACAGATGGCGCGATTTCAATTGATGGTCATGATATTCGTGATCTGACCTTAGAGTCTTTGCGAGATTCAATCGGCGTAGTGATGCAAGATGCTCATCTGTTCCACGAAACCATCGCTGAAAATCTTCGCTATGCAAAGCAGGATGCAACTGAAGAAGAGATGATGCAAGCATGTAAATCAGCTCAGATTTGGAGTCTGATTGAATCCTTACCCAATGGTTTGGAGACAATGGTGGGAGAACGCGGTCACCGTTTGTCAGGTGGCGAAAAGCAACGCCTTGCAATCGCACGCTTACTTCTTAAGTCGCCAGCCTTGGTTATTTTGGATGAGGCAACCGCGCATTTAGATTCAGAGAATGAGCAGTTGGTTCATGCTGCCTTACAAACAGCGTTGAAGGGCCGCACAAGTATTGTGATCGCACACCGATTAAGTACCGTTCGAGATGCAGACCAGATCCTGGTGCTTGAAAAAGGCGCGATAGTCGAGCGTGGTACACATGATGAATTAGTAGTTAAGGGTGGCCTGTATTCAGAGCTATATAACCGTCAGGATTTAACGGGTTCGTCTAATTAAGAAGCGTCCATAGATTACTAATCCACCAAAGATGAGCCATTGCAGTGCATACGCCATATGTGGTCCATCGCTTAGTGATGGCAGTTGAGCTGGAGAATCAGGAGTCAGAGATGGCTCAGAGCCGCTCAATAAATCAATGTAGAAACTCTCGGTATCTAATTGAGATTGAGCGTTGAGTTCGGAGACTAAATCTTGACCCGAACCGGGTAATGCAAAAAAAGAGCCACGAGGCAGTGATGAATCCAATCTAAATCTTCCGGTGATACTTACTTCACCTTGGGGGACACCGCTTACCTCTGGTGGTGTTGTCGCTGTAGCTCCCGCCTGTACCCATCCTCGATCTACCCAAAACTTCTGTCCGGTAGCGGTTGTAAAGAGAGTAAGAACCTCGTATCCATACTTACCCTCTGAGTATCGATTTCGCAGAAGTATCTGACGGGATTGATCAAATTGACCAGATGTGTTGATGCTTTGCCATTCATTGTTAGCTAGAACTGAATCTATTGAACTCAAATCAATCGCATCGCGTGCGATTCGCTCTTCAATTATCGTGTTGCGGGCATGGCGATCGACTCCACGCTGATACTGCCACTGTGCTGCCCAGACACATAAAATGATAAGTGCCAGCGCTACTAAAGATTTGAAAATTGACCAGGGCTCTTTGCCCTTCTTTGGAGAAGACATAAATCAGTCGAGCGCTAGTGGTTTATCTTCTACGATGTCACTTCCACGAGAAACTGTTTCGCGACCGGCATTAGCGATCACCACTGCAAAGTAAGGAAGTGTTACCGCTCCAGCTAATGCAAACCAGCGATAGGGGCTTGGAAGTATCACAGTCAAAATAAAGCAGGCGGTACGAATCATCATCGATATGAAGTAACGCTTTTGACGGCCAGCTTGATCACGAGTCAGCGCATTTTGCGCGCTTGTGATGTCGAAAATCTTCTTTTCTTTGGCCATGGGGCAAGAGTAACGCTCGGCGCGCACCTTCGCTTCTTTTGATTACTCCGAGGTAGCCAGTAGGTTTTAGGCATGAGTTCAATCGCGCTTGTCACCGGCGGAAACCGTGGAATTGGTTTAGCGGTAGCCCGATCTCTAGAAAAAGCGGGTCATCTTGTAGTTGTTACCTACCGAACTGGCCAGGCACCTGCCGGTTTCAAATCGGTACAGATGGATGTGACAGATACTGAAAGCGTTGAAGCTGGTTTCGCTTCTATCGAAGCACAGTGGGGGATTCCTGAGATCGTTGTAGCAAATGCGGGAATCACTAAGGATGGCTTAGTGATGCGTATGAGCGATGAGGATTTTGAATCAGTTATCGATGCCAATCTCACAGGTGCATTTCGTGTTGCGCGCAGAGCTACAAAGGGCTTACTCAAACTCAAGCGAGGACGGTTGATATTTGTTGGTTCCGTTGTTGGTTCTCTCGGATCAGCTGGCCAAGTCAATTACTCATCATCAAAATCTGGTTTGGTCGGAATGGCCCGCTCCTTTGCTCGCGAACTTGGTAGCCGTGGAATCACCGCTAATGTCATTGCACCTGGATTTGTAGAGACCGATATGACTGCGACCTTAGATGAAAAGCGCCGCACAGAGATCGCTGGTTCAGTTCCTCTAGGTCGTTTTTGCTCCGCTGAAGAGATTGCAGATGTCGTAACCTTTATTGCATCACCACAAGCAAGTTACATCTCTGGCGCATTAATTCCGGTTGATGGCGGATTAGGAATGGGACATTAAATGGGAATTCTCGATGGCAAGAAGATCCTGGTCACAGGTGTACTCACCGAAGCATCGATTGCATTTCACATCGCTCGCCTTGCACAAGAACAAGGTGCCGATGTCATCTTGACTGGGTTTGGCCGTGCATTGTCATTAACAACCCGAATAGCTGGACGTTTACCAAACCCCTGTCCTGTGATTGAACTAGATGTTACAAGTGATGCTGATTTAGCTGCCCTTGAATCTCGAGTCCGTGAACACTTCCCACAGGGTCTCGATGGAGTAGTGCACTCAATTGGTTTTGCTCCCGAAGCGGCGCTGGGTGGAAACTTTCTCAACACGCAGTGGCAGGATGTTGCTACCGCGGTTCAAGTCTCCGCCTTCTCACTTAAATCCTTAACGATGGCGGCACGTCCATTATTTAATGGTGGTGGATCTGTCGTCGGATTGGATTTTGATGGACAGGTCGCCTGGCCAAAGTATGACTGGATGGGTGTGGCAAAGGCTGCACTTGAAGCGACATCAAGATACCTAGCCCGCGATCTCGGAGCGGAAAATATTCGTATCAACTTAGTTGCAGCAGGTCCTATTAAAACAATCGCGGCAAAATCAATCCCTGATTTTGAGCGGTTTGAGCATTTATGGGATGAACGCTCGCCACTGCATTGGGATGTCAATGATCCAGTTCCGGCGGCGCAAGCAGCTGTTGCCCTGCTATCGGATTGGTTCCCAAAGACCACCGCTGAGATCATTCATGTTGATGGTGGCTTTCACGCTATGGGCGGTTAGCCCTTTACGCTCAATTTCGCCTTTTGACCCCTGTACGGGTAACCTTTGCTCCAGACCAGTGGCGTAACAACCACTGCAAGAGGAGTTACCGCTCCCACCTTCATCGCCACTAGTGCGGGCTGGTTTGTCGGATAAGAGAATTAACTTCTCTTGCCCTTGCGGTTTTCTTTTGCAGCGCTGTAACACCAAAGCGTTAACGAACCGAAGGAGCACAAAGTCACCACTGAACC
>CAXNDW010000098.1:0-3938 GCA_964201405.1 Candidatus Planktophila sp. | reverse complement strand
TTAATCATCATCGGCCCAGAGGGTGGATTAACTGATGAGGAGCTTGCAGCCTTTGAAGCAGCTGGTGCCAAAGTTGCGTTGATGGGTCGTCCAATTCTGCGCTCGGCACATGCAGGAATCGCAGCGGTTTCTGCTGTTTCTGCACTTTTAAAGGTATGGTAATTACGTGGCTTTAGATCCCAACTGCATCTTTTGTACGATTATTCTTGGTACGACACCAGCCGACATAGTATTCAGGTCGCTGAATGTCATCGCATTCAACGACCTTAATCCGCAAGCCCCAACCCATGTTTTATTGATACCTACCTTGCATACTGAAAACGCAGCAGGGGTTGCTCGCAATAGCGCGACCATTACAGCTGACCTTTTCTTGGCAGCCGATCAGATCGCCACAGAACGAGCTCTAAACGGGTACCGAACCATCTTTAACACCGGAGCTGAGGCTGGTCAGAGCGTTTTCCACGCTCACCTGCACCTATTGGGCGGCCGTCCAATGGCATGGCCACCCGGTTAAAGATAGATTTACCCTCATATGGAGCGAACGCTAATCACCGTACCTAACGCCATTCCAATGGTTGCTGTTGTTGGTCCGCATGATGACAATCTAAGAACAATCGAAGCGGCATTCCCTTCGGTCAACATAACTGTTCGCGGAAATGAAATTACCCTTCGCGGACCACATACTGATTGCGCCAAGTTAGAAAACCTCTTTAACGAGCTAATGGTTGTTATTCGTAGCGGCAATATCCTCAATGTCGATGCCGTGAACCGTGCAATTGAGATGCTGGAGCACAAGCCAGTTGATCATCCAGCAGAGGTTATGTCTCTCAATATTGTTAGTAACCGTGGACGAACTATTCGTCCAAAGACAGCAAATCAAAAGCGTTATGTGGATGCGATTGAAGATCACACAATTACCTTTGGAATTGGCCCTGCAGGAACCGGTAAGACTTATCTTGCAATGGCGATGGCTGTAGCTGCTCTTAATGCAAAGAAGATCAACAGAATCATCTTGACCCGTCCTGCCGTTGAAGCAGGGGAGCACCTTGGGTTCTTGCCTGGAACATTAAGCGAGAAGATCGATCCGTATCTGCGCCCATTGTTTGATGCTCTGCATGACATGATCGACATCGATTCAATTCCGCGCCTTATGCAATCTGGTGTAATCGAAGTTGCACCTCTTGCCTACATGCGCGGGCGAACATTAAATGATGCATTTGTTATCTTGGATGAGGCACAAAACACCACTCCCGAGCAGATGAAGATGTTTTTAACTCGTCTTGGCTTTGGGTCAAAGATGGTTGTTACTGGAGATGTGACGCAGATTGATTTGCCCAATGGCCAAAATTCGGGACTTCGAGTAATTAGAGATATCTTGAAGGATATCGATGACATCGCGTTCCTAGAGCTCACCGCCGAGGATGTTGTGCGTCACCGTTTGATTGGTGACATTGTGCGCGCGTATGACAAGTTTGATGAACAACGACAAGCATTGCGTCCGATTCGGCCATAAATGACAATTGAAGTTACTAATACTTCAGGGCAGCTAGTTCCAACTACTGAAATTAACTCCCTGATGACACACGCGATGATTGCGTTGGATCTCAACCCTGATTGTGATTTAAACATAACCTTTGTTGAAGATGAGTACATGACTGAACTTCACATCAAGTGGATGGATGAGCCAGGAACCACCGATGTTCTCTCTTTCCCAATGGATATGCCTGAAGAGCCAGGTGAAGCGGTCACCCTGGGAGACATTGTCATTAGCCCCATAGTTGCTGCAGCACAGGCGTTAACTCAGGGGCATTCAACAGAACATGAAATTTATATCTTGGCGACCCATGGCTTGCTCCACATCATCGGTTACGACCATGCTGATAAAGAGGAAGAAAGAATCATGTTTGAACTTCAGGAAAAAATCGTCACCGAGTGGGAAAAGAGATCATGAGTCCGATAGCAATAGTTAGCATCATGCTCCTTCTTGTATTCGCAGGGTTTTTGGCAGCGAGCGAGTCAGCACTGACATCGATCTCTCGCGTTGTTATTGATGAGCTAGAGGGCAAGCGCGGAGGAGCTTTGTTGCGTAAGTACAGCGCTCAACCTGCTCGATACCTGAATGTAATCCTGCTTGTTCGTAAGTTGTGTGAATTTACCGCTACCGTTTTGTTAGCGGTTATCTTGCTTCGTAACTACCCATCAGCTCAAGCTATGGCACTGACTGTGGCAATTATGGTTGTACTTTCTTACGTTGTCGTAGGCGTTGGTCCTCGCACCTTAGGTAAACAACAGCCTCACAAATATGCCCGCTACGGAATTATCGTGGCCTACGGAATGGCTTTCTTGTTAGGCCCAGTCACCAAATTGCTGATTGCTGTTGGAAATTCATTGACACCAGGTAAGGGTTTTCGTTCTGGGCCATTTACATCTGAAGCAGAATTACGTGACCTTGTAGATCAGGCACATGAACGTGGCTTAGTAGAGTCTGATGAGCACGAAATGATTCACTCAGTGTTTGAATTAGGCGACACACTTGTTCGCGAACTTATGGTTCCACGAACCGACATGGTGTGGGTAGAAAAAGATAAAACTTTGCGTCAAGGCTTATCTCTGGCCCTTCGAAGCGGGTATTCACGTATTCCGGTTATCGGAGACAGTATCGACAACATTGTCGGAATTGTTTATGTTAAAGATCTTGCAAAGCGGGTTTTAGATCATCACGAGGCTGAGCAAAGCGAGACTATTGAGAAGCACATGCGACCTGCAAACTTTGTTCCAGAAATTAAGATGGCAGATGAGCTTTTGAAAGATATGCAAAAGAATCAAATCCACCTAGCCATCGTTGTCGATGAGTACGGTGGAACCGCTGGAATCATCACAATTGAGGACATTATTGAAGAGATCGTCGGTGAAATCGAGGATGAGTTTGATGATGGAGAAGAGGATTTCGAATGGCTGTCACAGGATAAAGCTCGCGCCAAAGCATCTCTGCATATTGAAGATTTAGCAGATGAGTTAAAGATCGAAATTGAAAAAAGCGATTACGAAGATATCGACAGTGTTGGCGGGTTAATGGCGCAAAAGTTAGGCCGAGTTCCTATCGCTGGATCGACAATATCGTGGGAAGGCTGGGCGATTACATCAGAGCGCCCGCAAGGCCGTCGTCGCAGAATCTCATCGGTATTGGTTGAGCGGCTCGAAGAAGAGATTGAGGACGCCGAGTAACGATAGAATTGAACAATGCGCATTGTTCGATTTACCCCTGGTCCGGACGCCGGCTTAGGCCAAGACCCACTCTTTGGCATCCTTGAAGATGATGCAACTATCAGCATCATCAGCGGAGATCCGATTTACAGCGGAATCCAGAAGACTGCGGCAAAGATTGAACTTAATAAGGTTCGCCTATTAGCGCCAATTATTCCTCGATCAAAGGTTGTCTGCATCGGCAAAAACTACGCCGATCACGCAGCTGAAATGGGTGGAGTTGTTCCAGAGGAGCCAATCATTTTCTTGAAGCCAAACACCTCTGTGATCGGACCAAATGACACGATCGTATGGCCAGAAATGTCAGAGCGAATTGATCATGAAGCAGAGCTTGCAATAGTTATTGGCAGAATTTGCAAAGATGTTCCAGTTGAAAGAGTTAATGATGTGATCTTCGGTTACACCATCGCTAATGATGTAACCGCTCGCGATCTGCAAAAGAAGGATGGACAGTGGACTCGTGCGAAGGGGTTTGACACCTTCTGCCCGATCGGACCATGGGTTGATACCGACTTTGTTCCTGGAACACAAAAGATCACAGCAACAATTGCTGGTGAAGTTAAGCAATCTGCTCAGATTAGCGACATGATCTTTGATGTTCCAACGATTGTTAACTTTGTTTCTCGCGTGATGACCTTGTTGCCAGGCGACATTATTTTGACCGGAACACCAGC
>CAXNDW010000097.1:0-3992 GCA_964201405.1 Candidatus Planktophila sp. | reverse complement strand
GATCTTGAACGTCTGCGCTATGTATTGCTGGCACAACGCGATCAGTATCTGCCGCTCAAGGTAATCAAGGACAATCTTGATGCTATCGACCGAGGACTGCAGCCAGCTGCTGTAGGTGGAGTTCCTGCTCCACGACCAACTCTGGGCTTGGCAACAATTGATGGCGAGATGGCTCCGAGTGCTTTTGGTGAAGTCAGCGAGATGCGCCTTTCTCGTGAAGAGCTTTTGAAGAACAGTGGAGTTACTGAGGATCAATTGGTTGAGCTCGAGGGGTATGGCTTGATCGCACCTCGCGGTCGTCATTACGATGGAGATGCTCTCGCGATCGCTAAGACTGTCACTGAGATGGGTGGCTTTGGAATTGAAGCGCGCCACCTTCGTTCATTTAAATCAGCTGCAGATCGTGAGATCGGTTTGATCGAACAGGTGATCACACCTTTGACCCGCCAAAAGAGCGCTGAATCAAAGGCCCGTGCTGAAGAGGTCCAGAAGGAGATCGCATCTCTTTCAATTCGCTTGCATGCAGCCCTCGTCCGCGGTGGCCTTAACCGACTCCGCTCTTAATTGTTCCTTTAGAGAGTTTGCATGTTAATCCCAATGGAGGTGATCGGCGTTCGCGTCGAGATGCCCTCTAACCAGCCAATCCTTCTGTTAAAAGAGATTGATGGAACCAGATTCCTGCCGATTTGGGTGGGTGCGGTTGAAGCAACCGCTATCGCCTTTGCGCAACAAGGGGTAGAGCCACCACGGCCTTTGAGCCATGATCTAATGAAAAACCTGGTTGAACTCTTTGATGCAACGCTGATCGCGGTGCATCTAACTGAGCTGAAGGATGGTGTTTTCTACTCAACCCTGAATCTTCGTGATGCTTCGGGGGAGCCGCTCTCAATCGCGGCGCGACCATCAGATGCGGTGGCTTTGGCGCTACGCACCCACAGCAACATCCTTGCGACGGAGGAGCTGCTCAATGAGGTCGGCGTCGAGATCCCTCAAGGCGAGGGCGAAAACCAAGAGGTGGAGAAGTTCCGGGAGTTTTTAGATCAGATCAACCCAGAGGATTTTGCAGGGTAAGAGGGAAAACCCTCAACCTCAAGTAGAGGTTTGCCTCGTGTCGGTCATTGTTTACCCCTACAGCTGGCCGTACATTTATCTCACTCCCCAAGAGAAATGAGCATTCCCCGTGTCCCCAGAAGAGATGGAAATCGGCTACAGAGGTGCAACAGCCTGCTCTGCCGCCGGAATTAGCTACCGTCAATTGGATTACTGGGCACGTACAGGATTAGTCGAACCAAGTATTAGAACTGCAAGTGGTTCCGGAACTCAACGTCTGTATGGCTTTCGCGACATCTTGGTGTTAAAGATTGTTAAACGTTTATTGGATGCTGGTGTATCTCTTCAAAATATTAGAACCGCTGTTGACCATCTGCGCAGTAGGGGAGTCACCGAGCTAGAGCGCATCACCTTGATGAGTGATGGTGCATCGATTTACGAGTGCGCTAGTCCCGATGAGATTATCGATCTTCTGCAAGGTGGACAAGGTGTTTTTGGCATCGCGGTAGGCAAGGTGTGGCATGAGGTTGAGGGATCTCTATCTCTCCTTCAGGGTGAAGTAAATGGCCGTATGACAGGTGGCGAAGGTAATGATGAACTCTCGCTGCGTCGTAAGGTTAAAGGGGCGTAATAACACCGTTGTAAGTATCATGTGTGCCTTGTAGTGGTTGCTACTAACTATCGACAGGGGTTTGTGTGTCTGGCTCATTTGAGGATCGTCATATTGGCCCGACCTCTGTGGATGAAGCAGCGATGCTTGAGGCCCTTGGGTACTCAGATATTTCCTCCTTCATTGGCGATGTTGTTCCATCCAATATTGCGATCAAAGGTGTCATTGAAAAAGCCCTTGATTCTGGAAAGAGTGAAGTACAGGTAATCGCAGAGCTTCGTTCTATCGCCTCTGAAAATAAGGTTTTCCGCTCTCTTATCGGCACTGGTTACTACGGCACGATTGTTCCACCAGTTGTTAAGCGAAATGTTTTAGAAAATCCTTCGTGGTACACCGCCTACACCCCGTATCAACCAGAGATTTCGCAAGGTCGTTTAGAGGCGCTCTTTGCCTTCCAGACAATGATCTGCGAGCTCACCGCCTTAGATATTTCAAATGCATCGATGTTGGATGAAGGAACCGCTGCGGCCGAAGCGATGACCTTGGCCCGCAGAGCCTCAAAGCTAAGCGATGATGCTGTTTTCTTGATCGAAGAACATGTGCATCCACAAACAAAGGCGGTTGTGATAACTCGCGCAAAGCCTTTGGGTATCACAGTTGTAGAAGTTGATTCGGGTCATGTTGTTCGCGATGGTTTTGATGGAGAATTTTTCGGAGCGTTGCTTCAATACCCAGATACAACCGGAACAGTTATTGATTACACATCTTTTGCTGATTACGCACATTCAAAGGATGCGTTAGTAATTGCAGCAACCGATCTGCTTGCATTAACTCTGTTAAGGGCTCCAGGAGAGTGGGGCGCTGATATCGCTGTAGGAACTGCGCAACGTTTTGGTGTTCCCATGGGATTTGGTGGTCCTCATGCTGGTTTCTTGGCGGTTCGAACAGGTTTGGAAAGATCGATGCCAGGGCGTCTAGTTGGTCAAAGCATTGATGCAACTGGGAAACCCGCTTTTCGTTTAGCGTTGCAAACCCGCGAACAACATATCCGTCGTGACAAAGCGACCTCAAATATTTGTACTGCACAAGTTTTGTTAGCAAACATGAGCGCTTTCTATGCAATGTGGCATGGACCAGAGGGACTTCGTCAGATCGCAGAACGCGTACATAACTTTGCCGCTCGTCTTCATGCTGCTACAGGTAACCACGAAGATGTTGTTTTCGACACTGTGCATATTGTCGTAAAGGATGCGAAGGCCATTCATCAAAAGGCTGTAGCAAAGGGAATCAACTTTGCACGGGTCACTGATACTGAAATACGAATTGCATTTGATGAGGAAAGTACGGAGGAGCTCTTCGCTCAGGTGCTGGAAATTCTTGAATTGAAGGATGCGGCGGGGGAGATGATCCCGGCGAAGTTTTCACGCACAAGCAAGTACTTAACCCACCCAGTCTTTAATACCAACCATAGCGAGACGGGCATGATGCGTTATCTGCGCAACTTGGCTGATAAGGATCTTGCCCTGGATAGAACGATGATTCCTTTGGGGTCCTGCACCATGAAGTTGAACTCTGTAACTGAGATGGAAGCGGTTACCTGGCCTGAGTTTGCCTCCCTGCACCCATTTGCACCCGCTGATCAAACAGTTGGAAGCCGCAAGTTGATTAAGCAGTTGTCAGATTGGTTGGTTGCGATAACAGGGTATGACGCGGTTTCTCTTCAACCTAATGCAGGTAGCCAGGGCGAGTTTGCAGGATTGCTTGCGATTCGAAATTACCATGATTCTCGGGGAGATCAGGGACGAAATATCTGTCTGATTCCATCAAGTGCGCATGGCACCAACGCCGCATCAGCTGTCATGGCGGGTATGAAGGTTGTTGTTATTGAGTGTGATGAGAATGGAAATGTTTCGGTTGAGGACATTAAAGCCAAGATAGCTGAGCACGGAGATGCTTTAGCAGCGTTAATGATTACCTACCCGTCAACACATGGCGTCTTCGAGACAGCGGTCTCACAGATCTGCGAGTTAATTCATAACGCTGGCGGTCAGGTGTATGTGGATGGAGCGAACTTGAATGCGCTCGTTGGTGTTTCACAACCTGGAAAGTTTGGCGCAGATGTTTCTCACTTGAATCTGCATAAAACATTTGCAATTCCACATGGTGGAGGAGGACCTGGTGTTGGCCCTGTAATTGCCCGTGCACATCTAGCGCCATTCCTACCTAACCATCCATTAGATGATCTTGCAGGTCCTGCAACAGGTCCTGGTCCTATCTCTGCAGCACCATATGGATCGGCAAGTATCTTGCCAATTTCCTGGGCCTACATTCG
>CAXNDW010000096.1:0-4040 GCA_964201405.1 Candidatus Planktophila sp. | reverse complement strand
GATGAAGCCCTAGAGCATTTGGTCAAGGGAATCGTCGATAACCCTGATGATGTTGTTGTCGCTGAAAAGAGCGGACGTCGCGGGACAACTTTAGAGGTGCGTGTTAACCCTGAAGATATCGGCAAGGTCATTGGTCGTAATGGTCGTACCGCAAAGGCACTTCGCACAGTTGTAAGTGCGCTCGCAGGACGCACAGTCCGCGTCGATCTCATCGAGACCGACGAAGTTCGCTAACAATGCGTTTGCTCGTGGGGCGAATTGGTCGCGCTCACGGAATTCTTGGTGAGGCGACGATAGAGGTTCGTACAGATGAACCTGATCGTCGCTTTGCCATTGGTGCAACTGTTCAAACAGATTCTCATGGAGATTTAAAGATCATCTCCGGCCGGGTTCACAACGGAATCTTGTTATTGGGTTTTGATGGAATAACCGATCGAAATAGCGTTGAAAAACTAAGAAACACCCTGTTGTATGCCGATGTCGATATCAATGAGCCTAGTAATGATGAGGATGAATACCACGTACTTCAATTAATTGGCTGCCAAGCTGTACTTGAAAACGGGGATGTTTTTGGCGAAATCAGTGATGTGATTAATCTACCTGGCCAAGATTTACTCGCGATAAAGACAGCCAACGGAGAGCAACTGATTCCTTTCGTCCATCAATTAGTACCTACGGTGGATATCTCAAATAAGAAAGTTGTTGTCATTCCTCCAGAGATAACAGGTGTTATGCAATGAAAATTGATGCTGTAACTATCTTTCCTGATTACTTTGCGCCTCTGCAGCTATCTCTACTTGGAAAAGCTCAAGAGCAAGGGCTAGTTCAATTTGGGATTCATGATCTGCGCTCATTTTCATCTGATAATCACAACACCGTTGATGACACTCCATATGGTGGAGGTGCAGGAATGGTGATGCTTCCGGAGGTTTGGGGCAAGGCACTTGATCCAATCATGACACCAGAAACCGATCTAATTATTTTGACTCCGGCAGGAAAGCGCTTTGATCAACCGATGGCAGCTAAATTTTCCCAATCTGCCCACCTTGTCTTTGCATGTGGACGCTACGAAGGAATTGATGATCGCGTGCGTCAACATTATGAAAACAAGAGTTACCGCGTTCATGAAGTTTCTATCGGTGATTACGTACTTGGCGGGGGAGAAGTCGCATCCCTTGTCATGATTGAAGCAATAACACGATTGATTCCAGGCGTTCTAGGAAACCCTGATTCATTGGCGGAAGAGTCCCACAATGAAGAGGGATATCTGGAGTATCCAAATTTCACTAAGCCATCTGTATGGCGAGATCTTGAGGTTCCATCTGTCCTACTCAGCGGAAACCATGGTGAAATCGCGAAATGGCGCGCAGCCCAAGCAGCAGAGCGCGCAAAGAAGAATCTCTAGCCATCAAGTAGAGTTGACCTATGTGCAGATTGCTAGCTTTCACATCACTCGAGCGTAAGAGTTTTTACGATGTAGTTGGCGCGGATTTTGGGAAATTCGTTGCCCTATCTGCCGAACATAAGGATGGTTGGGGCTTAGCCCACGATGGTGTGATCCTCAAAGATGTTAATGCCGCTAAAGACTCTGAATCGCTGGCGCTAGCTAGCGTGGAGACAATTACCGATGGCGCACTTTTGCATCTGCGCCTTGCTTCCAAGGGAATCACTATCAATATTGATAACAACCATCCCTTCACATACGGCACAACAACATTTATGCACAATGGAACAATTCGTCCCTCTGATACCGCCGAGCAGTTCATCAATCAGAAGTACAAGGAACTGATTACCGGCACAACAGATAGTGAGAGATTTTTCTATGCGCTCTTGTCCCAGGTCGATGAACTTGGCTTAGTCGAAGGTGTACGCAAGACGGTCAATCTCATTCGTTCGATAGCAGATTACTCCGCTTTAAATATCATGGTTCAGACACCAGATACCCTGATCGCTGTCTGTGAGTTTAATGATGAGAATAAAACTGAGTGGAGCGGTCCTGATCATTATGAACTGCGCTTTACCCAACGTGGAGAAGATTTCTTAATCGCCTCAACTGGGTGGGGAAATACAGATTGGCAGCATTTGGATAATCATCAGATGTTAGTGATTGACCGTACGAGTTTGAAGTATTCAATCTCATCTCTATGACACGTACCTACACAGTCGAAACATACGGCTGCCAGATGAATGTTCATGACTCTGAAAGAATCGCAGGGTTATTGGATGAGGCTGGCTTTATACCCGCTACACAAGGGGAGCAGGCAGATATTGTTGTTTTCAATACCTGCGCCGTTCGTGAGAACGCCGACAACAAGCTGTATGGAAACTTAAGTTTTCTTGCACCGATTAAGAAGACAAATCCCAATATGCAGATTGCCGTTGGAGGTTGCCTTGCGCAAAAGGATCAGGCAACGATTTTAAAGAAGGCGCCGTATGTCGATGTTGTCTTTGGAACCCACAACGTTGGATCCTTACCAGTTCTGCTTGAGCGGGCTCGGATCGAAGAAGAGTCGCAGATTGAAATCCTTGAAGCGCTAGAACACTTCCCTTCGACACTTCCAGCCCGTCGCTTATCGGCATTTTCTTCATGGGTTTCAGTATCTGTGGGTTGCAACAACACTTGTACTTTTTGCATAGTTCCTGCGCTGCGTGGAATTGAAAAGGATCGCAGTGAGTCCGATATCTTGACTGAAGTAAAGGCTCTGGTGGATCAGGGGGTCATTGAAATTACCTTGCTTGGGCAAAATGTAAATGCTTACGGAGTTGATTTCGGTGATCGTCAGGCATTTGCCAAACTGCTTCGAAAGTGTGGCGAGATTGATGGGCTAGAACGGCTCCGATTTATGTCCCCGCATCCACGAGATTTCACAGATGATGTCATCGAAGCGATGGCGCAAACACCTAATGTGATGCCTCATTTGCATATGCCTTTGCAATCTGGCTCAGATCAGATTCTGCAGCAGATGAGACGTTCATATAGAACAGATCGATACTTAGGAATTTTGGATCGCGTACGCGCCGCTATTCCACATGCTGCGATAACAACTGACATCATCGTTGGTTTTCCGGGTGAAACTGAAGGCGATTTTCAGGCAACGCTAGATCTTTGCTCAACGGCGCGCTTTACAGCTGCTTACACCTATCAATACTCAAAGCGACCTGGTACCCCAGCGGCAACGATGCCAGATCAAGTTGCACCAGAAGTTGTTGGAGAGCGATATACACGTTTACACAATCATCAACAGGCAATTTCCTTGTCAGTTAATCAAGAAGCAATTGGTTCAACACACAAGATACTTGTTGGAGATTATGAAGGCCGACGGGATGAGGCCCAAGAGCGATTAACTGGTCGCAGCGAAGATTTCAGATTGGTGCACTTCGATAATAAGTTTGTTGCCCGTCCCGGTGATGAGGTAGAGGTGAAGATTACGGAGGCTTCTGCACATTATTTAATTGGTGAGCCACTATCAGTTCGGCAAACCAGGGGGGCCCAGGCACATCAGAATCGAATCGCAACCCCGGGGCCAGCGTCGACCATGCTTGGTATCCCAACGGTTAAAGGATGAGATTAATTGTAATTTGTGGTGCAACCGCCACAGGAAAGAGTGAGCTAGCAGTTGCTTTAGCTCAAAAGATCGATGCAGAAATCATCAATGCAGACTCGATGCAACTGTATAGAGGTATGGATATTGGAACCGCCAAGATCAGTATGGAAGAGCGGAAAGGGATTGCTCATCACATGATGGATCTGCTTGATGTTACCCAGGATGCAAATGTGGCCTGGTATCAAGAGGGTGCACGATCTGTGATTTCAGATATTCATGCTCGTGGCAGAGATGCAATTATTGTTGGCGGTACTGGGTTATATATCAAAGCGATTTTGGATGAACTTAACTTTCCAGATACCGATCCTGTCCTTCGCGCTGAACTTGAGCTTGAGTTCGCAACAAAGGGGATAGCTCCACTCTTTGAAAGACTTGAAAAACTAGATCCAGCTGCAGCACTTGCTATAGATAAGGCTAATTCTCGCAGAGTCATTC
>CAXNDW010000095.1:0-4189 GCA_964201405.1 Candidatus Planktophila sp. | reverse complement strand
TTGGATGCGGTCCGTTTGGGCAAGGCCCACTTTGCACTAGTTCCAATTGAAAACTCGGTCGAAGGTGTTGTTGCACGCACTCTTGATGAGTTAGCAACAGGTGAACCATTAGCAATTGTTGGTGAAGTAACACTGCCAGTTTCTTTTGCCTTGATGATTAAAGGTGATGATAAAGAAATTTTGCGCATCGCTACTCACCCACATGCAGAAGCACAGTGCCGCAATTATGTAGCTACTAATTACCCAGATGCAGAACTAATCGCCACAGCATCAACTGCCGCCGCCGCCGAGGCTATTTCTCGTGGAGAATTTGATGCAGCGATCGCAGCACCGGTTGCCGCTGCCCATTATGGACTTCGTGTAATTGCCGACAATATCGGCGACAATATCGGCGCGATCACCCGCTTTATCTTGGTGTCAAAGCCAGGTTCAATCCCAAAGAGCACGGGTTGGGATCGAACATCTCTTGCCGTGTTTATCGGAATCGACCACGCTGGTGCGCTGCTTGATATCTTGACCGAGTTCGCCAAGCGCGATGTAAACCTTACTTTTATTCAGTCACGTCCAACCGGTTTAGAGCTTGGCCATTACCATTTCATTATTGATGCTGAGGGTCATATCGCAGATACATCGGTGAAGGAGGCGGTAGAAAGCCTTCGAGCGATCTGCGAAGACATCAGATTCCTTGGCTCATACCCACGAGAAAAGGCAAGTAAATGATTGATATTAAGTATCTACGCGAAAACCCAGATGCAGTCCGTGCATCACAAAAGGGTCGCGGTGAAGATTCATCAATCGTTGACAAGGTTTTAGCAATTGATGAACTTCGTCGGGCTGCGATTGAAAAGTTTGAAACTTTGCGTGCAGAACAAAACCTTTTATCTAAGTCAGTAGGTGCTGCAAAAGGTGATGAAAAAGCGGCCTTGTTGGAGAATGCAAAAGAGCTAGCCACAAAGGTAAAAGAGGCGGATTCAAAGCGGGCAGAGGTTGAAGAAGAGAGCAAGCAGTTAATAATGCAACTCTCAAACATCCTTGATCCAGAAGCTCCTATTGGTGGAGAAGCAGATTTTGTAGTTATTGAACATATCGGAACTCCTCGCACATTTGATTTTCAACCAAAAGATCACGTAGAACTCGGCAAGTTACTTGGTGCTATAGATACCGAACGTGGCGCAAAGGTCGCCGGCTCTCGTTCATATTACTTAACCGGTGTTGGCGCGATGCTTGAGTTCGCACTCGTTAACTATGCGATCTCATCTGCGCTTAAGGCGGGATTTACTCCTGTAATTCCACCAGTACTTGTTAATCCTGCAGCAATGGAAGGCACAGGCTTCCTTGGTCAAGCCGCGGAGAATGTTTATCACCTTGAAAAGGATGATGTTTATCTAGTTGGTACTTCAGAGGTTCCACTAGCTGCAATGCATATGGATGAAGTTCTTCCAGCTGACAAGCTCCCAATCCGTTATGCAGGGTATTCATCCTGTTTCCGTCGCGAAGCTGGAACATATGGAAAGGACACTCGAGGAATTATTCGAGTGCATCAATTCGATAAGGTTGAAATGTTCTCTTTCTGTCATCCAGATCAAGCCAAAGAAGAACATAAGCGTTTATTGCAATGGGAGAAGGATTTCCTCAACGCGATGGAGATCCCATACCGAGTCATTGATGTTGCATCAGGTGATCTTGGATCTAGCGCTAACCGCAAATTTGATATTGAAGCCTGGATCCCTACACAAGAGGCGTATCGCGAGGTTACAAGTACCTCTAACTGCACTGAATTCCAAGCCCGCCGCTTAAATATTCGCTTTAAGGATGCAGACGGAACCAAAGCTGTTGCAACATTAAATGGCACATTAGTTGCAATTCCCCGCATGATTGTTGCGATTTTAGAAAACCACCAAAACGCTGATGGTTCAGTAAATGTCCCCGCAGCGCTACAACCCTTCTTAGGAACACAACGATTTGAGTTGGTGTGAGTAAGCGCCCAAAGTTAATCGCGACAGATTTAGATGGAACGATCGTTTCACATAAAGGTGTAATTTCTCAGCGAACCATTGATGTTTTTACTCGCGCTAAAGATCTAGGCGTTCATATTTTCTTTGTAACTGGTCGTCCTCCACGTTGGATGGGAGAAATCCGAGATGCATTTGGTTTTGGTGAAGCCATTTGTTGCAACGGCGCAATGTTGTATGACTTAATCAATGACAAGGTTTTAGAAGAGTGGATGATTTCTATTGATGATCAATTAGAACTTGTTCGCCGTATGCGAATCGCAATGCCTGAAATGTCATTTGCTGTTGAATCAAATGATCATTACCACCGGGAGATTGCCTATATTCCTAAATGGGATGTTGGTTTAGATGATGTAGGTGTCAGTAAGATCGAGGATGCGATCAATCGCCCAGCGCTTAAAGTTTTAGGTCGTTGCAGTAATCACGAGTTCACATCAGATGAGATGGTAGAGGTCGCACACCGCGAGTTACATGATCTAGTAACTGTTACTCACTCAACATCGAGAGATTCATTGATTGAAATTTCTGCACTTAATATTTCAAAGGGTGCGACCTTAGCGATGATGGCAGGCCGACTTGGTTTGACCGCAGAAGATTGCGTCTCCTTCGGCGATAATCCCAATGATTTTTCAATGTTGGAATGGGCTGCACGTTCATATGCAATGGCAGATGGACACCCTCAAGCCCCAACCTTTGCAAAAGCAATCGCAGAACCATGCCAAGCCGATGGTGTCGCAAAGATCATCGAAGAGTTGTTGGATCTACCCGCCTAAATCAGCGCTCGATTTTTGCACCTGAGCCTTATTCGGGTAACCTCTCCCACGGAGGGCTCGCATAGCGGCCGAGTGCACCGGTCTTGAAAACCGGCAAACGAAAGTTTCGTGGGTTCAAATCCCACGCCCTCCGCCATTTTTTCTTAGCTCTTTAGCCTCTCTTTTTTGTGGCTGAGTTCATAGCCAGTAAGCGCTCTTACGCCTAGCCACTTTTAAGGCAAAAGAGGAGACTAATCCCAGTTGTTTTGCAGCGTCTTTTAAACATGCCATTAGGGGAGTCGTCAATGTCAGGTGTCTTTTCACCAACGCGCGCCAAGATTAAAGAGCGCACACTTCGCACAGATAAGTGGTGGTTGGAACCGCTATTAACATTTAGCGTTCTTATCTCATTTGTCATCTACGCAACTTTTCGCGCCTTTGAAAACAAGTACTACTTTGTAAAAGAGAGCCACCTAATCTCTCCTTTCTACTCTCCATGTTTATCTGATAGTTGTGAACCAGGTGCAACCATCGCCAACTTCACTCCTGTAAGTTCCACAATCTTTGACTTTGCACTATCGCCAGCGCTGATCATTTTGATCTTCCCACTTGGTTTCCGCATGACTTGCTACTACTACCGCAAGGCTTATTACCGTTCATTCTGGATGTCACCACCAGCATGTGGTGTTGCAGAGCCTCACAAGACATACACAGGCGAAACACGTGCACCGTTGGTAGGACAAAATATCCACCGTTACTTCTTCTACGCAGGTTTAGTGTTCAATGTAATTCTCACTTATGACGCGATCATCTCTTACAGAAATGCTCAGGGTGAATGGGGACACATGAGTGTTGGTTCACTCGTTCTAACAGTTAGCACCGCAATGTTGTGGTTCTACTCATTGTCTTGCCACACATGTCGCCACACAATCGGTGGGCGCTTGAAGCACTTCTCAAAGCATCCAGTGCGTTACAAGCTATGGACAAAGGTCTCTGTTCTTAATACAAAACACCAACAGTTTGCATGGTATTCATTAGCAGCTGTTGCATTCGCCGATATCTATGTTCGCCAAGTTGCATCTGGCGCATGGACTAACTTCTACTTCTTCTAAAGGGAAAATCGACTATGACACTAGAACGCCATAAATACGATGTCCTTGTAATCGGTGCCGGTGGCGCTGGATTACGTGCAGCTGTTGAAGCTCGCGAATCAGGGCTACGCGTAGCAATCATTTGTAAATCCCTATTTGGCAAGGCCCACACAGTTATGGCTGAGGGTGGCGCTGCCGCATCAATGGGAAATGTGAATGACAAAGATAGTTGGATGGTGCACTTCCGCGACACAATGCGTGGAGGAAAGTTCCTCAACCACTTCCGCATGGCAGAGCTTCACGCTAAAGAGTCACCAGATCGCATCTGGGAGCT
>CAXNDW010000094.1:0-4211 GCA_964201405.1 Candidatus Planktophila sp. | reverse complement strand
CCGGTTGACCAATCGATCGTTGCATCGTTTAGGGATTCCACACGCTTTGCAAGCTGTGGAGTCAACTTAGGATGAACGGTAAATCCTTCTGGAACAGCAAGCTGTGTTGCTGCGATTTCACGTGCGATCTTTTCAGAGATTGCTGTGTTAATCGCCTCTGCATCAGGTGCAATAGGTGCCTTAAAGTTTTCATCATGCTCTGGCTCGATGTTATTAACTGCGGCAAAAATTGATTCGAGCTGCTCTTGGTAATCCCGTGCAATTCCTTCAGCCTCTTCAGGAGTGATATCACCACGACCAACAAGTGCTTCGGTATACAAAGTACGTGTTGAACGCTTTGCATCGATTAGCTTGTACATCAACGGCTGAGTGAAACTTGGCTCATCACCTTCGTTGTGACCGCGACGACGGTAACAAATCATGTCTACAACAACATCCTTGTTGAACTCTTGACGGTATTCAAATGCCAAACGAGCTACGCGAACACAAGCTTCTGGATCATCTCCATTGACATGGAAGACCGGTGCCTGAATGATCTTTGCAAAATCAGTTGAGTACTGAGATGTACGTGATGCATGAGGTGATGTTGTGAAACCAACCTGATTGTTAATAACAATATGAATTGTTCCGCCTGTGCGATATCCGCCCAACTGTGAAAGCTGAAGAACTTCAGCGTTTACGCCCTGGCCAGCAAATGAGGCATCTCCGTGAAGCAAAATAGGCATGACAGAGAAGGCGTTTTTAATGTTGAGGCGATCCTGCTTTGCACGCACAATTCCCTCAAGAACTGGGTTAACAGCCTCAAGGTGTGAAGGGTTTGCAGCTAAGTAAATCTTGGTTTGTGCACCGGTTTCAGATGTAAAGACCCCTGATGTACCCAAGTGGTACTTCACATCGCCTGAACCTTGAACCTGGTTCTCTGCGTAATGTCCTTGGAACTCTTGGAAGATCTGACCTGCAGATTTTCCGGCGACATTTGCAAGAACATTCAAACGCCCACGGTGAGGCATACCGATACAGACCTCATCAAGACCAGTTTCAGCAGCTGCAGAGACAACAGCGTCAAGAAGTGGGATTACAGACTCGCCACCTTCCAGAGAGAAACGCTTTTGCCCAACAAACTTTGTGTGAAGGAATGACTCAAATGATTCTGCGCTGTTGAGCTTGCGCAATACGCGAAGCTGCTCTTCGCGTGGAAGTTTGGCGTAACCAACTTCAACCTTGTTTTGAATCCATTCGCGTTCCTTAGGATCTTGGATGTACATGTACTCCACACCAACTGAACGGCAGTATGAGTCACGAAGAATTCCAAGAATTTTGCGAAGCGGCATGAACTTCTTGCCACCAAATCCACCAGTGGCAAATTCACGATCTAGATCCCACAGAGTTAAACCATGTGTAACAACATCAAGATCTGGATGTGAACGTTGTACATATTCAAGTGGATCAACATCTGCCATCAAGTGACCGAATGTTCGGTACGCCTGAATCAGCTGCTGAACACGGGCTGTTTTGTTGATCTCTTCATCGCGTGTAAATGCAAAATCATTTGCCCAACGGATTGGCTCGTAAGGAATTCGAAGTGCGGAGAAGATCTCATCGTAGAAACCTTCAGCGCCTAACAAGTACTCGTGCATGCGGCGCAGAAAATCTCCTGATTGTGCACCTTGAATAATGCGGTGGTCGTAAGTGCTTGTAAGGGTAATTACCTTGCTGATGGCCATGTTTACGAGGGTTTCCTCGCTTGCGCCCTGGAATTCAGCTGGGTAATCCATCGCTCCAACACCCAAAATCAATCCCTGGCCTTGAACAAGTCGTGGAACTGAGTGAACAGTTCCGATTGTTCCTGGGTTGGTGATCGACATTGTTGTTCCAGCAAAATCTTCAACGGTTAATGCACCAGAACGTGCCTTCTTAATGATCGCTTCATACGCTGCCCAGAACTGTCCAAAATCTAAATCTTCGCAACCCTTTACAGATGGAACAAGAAGTTGACGTGAACCATCTGGCTTTGCCAAGTCGATCGCAACGCCAAGGTTGATATGTTCTGGCTTTCCAATTGCAGGCTTGCCATCTAAATCGCCAAAGAATGCATTCATCTCTGGCATTGCACGAACAGCCTTGATCATCGCAAAGGCAATGATGTGCGTAAATGAAACCTTTCCACCGCGACCGCGCGCTAAGTGGTTGTTGATAACAATTCGATTATCAATCATTAACTTCGCAGGAATTGCGCGAACAGATGTCGCAGTTGGAACTGTTAATGATGCTTCCATCGCTTGAACAACGCGAGCGCTTACTCCGCGAATTGGTTCAAGTGAAGATGCACCTGGTGTGATCAAAACTGGAGCAGGTTTTACAACTGGATCTGCGGGAGTTGGTTGCGCCGAAGTAGATTCGCGAACAATTGGTTGAGAAACTGGCGCAACAGGTGCTGCTTGTGCAACTGGTGCGGCTACAGGTGCAGGAGTTACAACTGGCGCTGCTGCAACTGGAGCAACAGGTGCTGGTGCTGCAGTTTTTTGCTGCGCCTTAGGAACTGGCGGAACACCCTTGTTTGCTGAAGAGTTTTGCGTTGCAGAAGAGTTTTGCGTTGCAGATGCAGGAGTTCCTGGCTTATTGCTTTTGAAGTACTCGACCCATTCAGGGTCTACGGAAGAAGGATCCTGTAGATAATGCTCGTACATCTCATCGACGAGCCAATCATTTGCACCAAAATCCTGTGCCGACACTGGCAAACTCCTTCTGCATTGGTTACGCCGCCTAGCCTATCGGCCTATGCCCGCATGAATAAACCCGTTTAGGCGCGGATTAGGCGAGATTGGCCACATCACAGAACCGATCTAGCCCCTACATCTCTTCCTGAGTTCGCCCTGCAAATCCATCGCACTTAGTCCACCCTTAACCCATGCCAACAGCGATAGTGACAGGTGCCAGCCGCGGTCTGGGCTTTGAAAATGCCAAGGGGTTAGCAGCACGTGGATATGACATCGTCATGGTGGCAAAGGATCAGAGCCGACTTTCGGCGGCGCAACAATCTTTGCTCAGTGATTTTCCAGATCAAAAGTTCTGGAGCTACGCCATTGATCTGGAGGATTTATCAGCTACCCGAGCAACGGTCTCTGAGATTGCAGCGGCGCACCCAAATCCAGATCTTCTCATTCTTGCTCATGGCGTTATGAGCGAAAAGATGTCAAAGACTTTGCGAACTACAGATCAAGAGTGGCGCAGAGTTATGGCGATCAACTGTGATTCAGTTTTTATCCTTCTTAATGGTTTGGTTCCTTCCATGACGGAGGCCCGTAAGGGTCGAGTAATTGTCTATTCAGCATGCCTTGGAAGAATGTCGGGACCTGGAAACACTGGAGGTCTTGCACCGTATCGAATTAGCAAAGCCGGTGTTAATGCAATGGTTCGCAACCTTGCACATGAAACAGGTTTGGGAGCGCGAGGAGTGTTAGTTGATGCGGTCTGTCCTAATCATTCACAAACAGATATGGGCGGTCCTGATGCGCCGCGCACCGCTGAAGAGGGTGCTGCATGTGCGCTGTGGCTTGCAACCCGTGAATTTAATGCCGGTGATACAACTGGAGTTTTATGGGAAGACAATCAGATTGTCGATTGGTAATTGAGTTCTAAAATGATTGGTAATTCAGTTCTAAAATAACTGTGTCAGGTTAGTAAGTTCTAATTCACAATTACGTGGGTTACAAATCAGTTGGGATGGCGCGCAAAGCAGCGATAAGAGTTGCACCGGCCAACGCCGCCAAAGGACCGGCAACAAACCACAAATGTGCTTCTACTTGGTATGAAACTACGCCCAGTGCAATTAAGTTAGCCAAAACCGCTGGCGATCTGCCGTAGTACTTACCTCGTCGATAGCCAATTGCTGAGGCTGCAAGGCCGCCAGCACCTAGGAATGCGAATAAGAGAACCCCCAGAAGAGGAAGCATCTCAACATTGTCATGGGTAAAGGTCATCACAATCAGCCATAACGCCAAACCAACTATGACCGCCGACTCAATAAAGAGTAGGGATGCCACTAGTGCGCGAGCTTTAGCTGCCTTGGCAGAATCTTGATTCATAGAGGCAAGATTAACTCAAAGAAGGTCACAATGCTCTTTTCTCATGATGGAATCCATGACTCTCAAACTCATTTAGCCTCGCCCTCATATTTTTACGAGCAGTTGCGTCGTGAAATTTCATTGTCC
>CAXNDW010000093.1:0-4216 GCA_964201405.1 Candidatus Planktophila sp. | reverse complement strand
GATGGAAAGAGCGTAGGTCTGAACTTAACTCGTGCATCACTAGATGGAGCAACAAAGTATCCATGGCCACGAGCTGAAAACCCTCGCAAGTTTGGTGTGTATGACGATGATGTGGAAATCTTTACATGGATGAGAAAAGATGCACCGGTCGGTAAGAAGTGTATTGAAGCTCAGATCATGGATTGGTCAGATGATTGTGCTTACTCAGTTCATGACTTAGAGGATGCGATTTTTGCTGGACAAGTTTCAGTCAAGAATTTCACCAATGATTTCGCAGAGCTTTACAAAGTAATGACCACGGATTACAAGAGCGATGCAACAGAACAAGAGGCCGCTGATGCTCATGCCCGTTTGTCATCTTTATCTGCATGGCCGCATTACTACGATGGAAGCCACAGAAGTCTTGCCCGACTTAAGGATTCAACTAGCCAGTTAATTGGTCGTTTTGTGTTGGCTGCAGAGTTAGAGACGCGCAAGGTTCATGGAGATGGTCCGCTATCCCGCTACAGCGCCGATTTAGTGATTCCTCGCGAGCAAAAGGTTGAGGTGGATTTCCTCAAGGCGATTGCTGGACATTACTTAATTAATGCAGCTCACTCACAAGATCGCTATGCAAAGCAACATGTGATCATCAAAGAGTTGGTTGAAATGCTTCTGAAGTATCCACATGAAATGGACTCCTTTTTCCAGAAGCCATGGAATGAAGCCTCCGATGAGATCGCCAAAATGCGGGTCATCATTGATCAAGTTGCTGCACTGACCGACCCTGGCGCGTATGCACTGCATGCGCGTTTACTAGCGAATCGGTAAGGTGAGGGCATGAGCGGTCGGATTAAGGATGAGGATGTTGCATACATTCGCGATCGCGCCCCTATTGATGAAGTTGTTGCTGATTACGTTCAGTTAAAAAATGCTGGCGGCGGTCAGAAAAAAGGTTTATGCCCATTCCATGATGAAAAGTCTCCCTCATTTCATGTAACCCCAAGCAAGGGGTACTTTCATTGTTTTGGTTGCCAAACAGGTGGCGATGTCATTGCATTTTTAATGAAGATTGATCATCTGACATTTACCGAAACTGTTGAACGACTGGCAGATCGAATTGGTTACACGCTGCGCTATGAAGAAGGTGGCTCATCTTCTTCTCCTGTCTTAACTTCAGGTACTCGCAATCGTTTAATCGCAGCACATGCCGAGGCTGCAAAGTTTTATCAAGATCAGCTCAATACATCACCCGATGCTGCACATGGTCGTGAACTCTTAACTAAGCGTGGCTTTGATAAAGCTGCATGCCAACAGTTTGGTGTTGGTTATTCTCCTGATGAATGGGATGGATTAACAAAACATCTTCGCGGCCTTGGATACTCAATTGATGAGTTAGAGCTTGCGGGATTATCAAAGATGGGTCAGCGTGGACCGATAGACAAGTTCCGCAACCGTTTAATGTGGCCCATTAAAGATATTTCCGGTGACATCGTGGGATTTGGTGCACGAAAGTTAGCAAGTGATGAAGAGGATCAAGGTCCAAAGTACTTAAATACATCAGAAACTCCGATTTATAAGAAAAGCCAGGTTCTTTATGGCCTTGATGTGGCTAAAAAAGAGATTGCCAAGAAGCGTCAAGCTGTCATTGTGGAAGGGTATACAGATGTGATGGCGGCTCACCTTGCGGGGATAACAACTGCGGTTGCAACATGCGGAACCGCTTTTGGAGCAGACCACATCAGAATTCTTCGTCGATTATTGATGGATGATGATGCGTTCCGAGGTGAAGTTATCTTTACCTTTGATGGGGATGCTGCTGGGCAAAAGGCTGCACTTCGTGCATTTAGCGAGGATCAAAAGTTTGTGACACAAACCTTTGTTGCTGTCGAACCAGATGGATTAGATCCTTGCGAACTGCGTCAAGAAAAAGGTGATTTAGCGTTACGGGATTTAATCGCTCGCCGAGTTCCATTGTTTGAGTTTGCTATTCGCGCAGAGCTTGCACACCATAAGTTAGATACCGCAGAAGGACGGGTCAACGCATTAAATGCCGCCGCTCCACTTGTCGCTCAGATTCGCGATAAATCCTTGCGCCCCGAATATATTCGTTTACTTGCTGGATGGCTTGGCGTAGAAGTTGAAATTGTCACTCGCGCAGTTGCTCAAGGTGCAAAGGCTGCTCCACGGCAACCGCAACACATTGTTGAGGAAGATACTCCACAGCAAAATTTCCGACCAGATCCAAATGAGGCACGCTTAATACTTGAACGTGAAGTTCTCAAATCTCGATTGCAAGAGCCACAACTCTTTGAAGGTGAGTTATGGAGCTCAATCGAATCAGGTGCGTTCACCCATCCTGCATATAGCGCGATGCGCACAGCGATAGATTCAATTGACAAGCTCTCTCCTGAAACAATTTCCGATGAAAATTTGCGAGCTCTCTTTACCGAGTTATCAGTGGAGCCAATTCGAGCAGATGGAAAGCCAACCCAGCTTTATGTTGCCAGCATCGTTGCCAGACTTCGCGAAGTGGCTATTTCTAGATCTATTGCAGAACTCAAATCATCCCTTCAGCGACTCAACCCTGTTGAAAATGAGATCGAGTACACCGCCGCCTTTGCCCAGTTGGTGGCGCTGGAAAGTGCTCGTCGATCGCTGCATGATTTAGCGCTAGGAAGCCTTTAATCTGGGAAATCTGTAGTTTTTGCCCATACCCCTGTGTGCGCTAAGATTTCGCTCGCACATTAATCCCTGATAGCTCAACGGCAGAGCAGTCGACTGTTAATCGACAGGTTCTTGGTTCGAATCCAAGTCAGGGAGCGTATGAAAATAACTCGACGCTCAGCACTGCGCATGGCCCTGGCCGGCGTTGCTACATCCTTGCTGGGATCGCGAGCCGCACATGCGAACACTCAAATCGTAAGGCTGAGCAAGATCAAGGTCGGAGCGACCTACGCCTTCCAGTTAAGTAATGGCGCACCAGCCCTGCTATTTCGTACCAAGACAGGTGTCTTTGCTTACCAAACAATCTGCACCCACCAAGGTGGAGTCACAAAGTATTTCAGCGCTAAAAAATTATTGATCTGCCCAGTGCACAATGCAAGTTTCAACCCATTTAAAAAAGGTGCAGTTGTTGCAGGGCCTGCAACCAACCCACTACCCACTGTAAAGGTCGCGGTAAAGAGCGGCTGGGTTGTGCTTGTTAAAAAGTAGCACCAATAAGTAAGGCGTTTCTAAACTATCTCTCAGGTTAAAGTGAAAAATTGCTTTTAACCATGAAAGAGGTTTACATGAAGAGAACATCGACAAAGATCATCGCAGGATTTTTATTAGGAGCAACAATTACTGGCGGTATCGCTACCGCCGCTACATCAGAGCCACTTGGAGTAAAGGTTTGTGTCGATAAGAAGACACAGGCGATTTTCCTGGCTGGATCAAATGGCTGTTCAATTTCTCGCACCGAGCTAACTTTGGGTGCACCAACAATTGATGTAAAAAGCATCGCATCCCTTGTGACTCCATCTGTTGTCTCAATCAAGGTAGTCGCAGCTGCAGGCACTGGGACAGGAAGCGGATCTATCTACAAGTCAGATAAGTCCAGCTCATTTATTATTACTAACAACCATGTAATTGAAGCAGCTGCTGTAAGCGGCACCATCACCGTAGAGCTTCTTAATGGAGATGTTGTTCCGGCACAGATTGTTGGTCGAGATATCGCATATGACTTAGCTGTCATCAAGATCAACCGTGGCAATCTGCCAACCGTAACTGTGGGTGATTCTTCAAAGATAAGTGTTGGTGAATCAGTTGTTGCAATTGGCTCACCTTTGGGATTAGCAAGCACAGTTACAAGTGGAATTATCTCAGCCCTTAATCGTCCCGTTACAACGGGAACTATTGGTTCAGAATCCTTTGTTAACGCTATCCAAACAGATGCAGCGATCAACCCAGGTAATTCTGGAGGAGCCCTACTTGATTCACGTGGTCGAATCATTGGTGTGAACTCTGCAATCGCTACCTTGTCTTCAGGTGGAGCTAGCGGAAGCATCGGGCTGGGCTTCTCAATCCCGATCAATGAGGCCAAACGAGTTATTGATGAGTTGATAGCTACTGGTAAATCAACTCGTCCAGTGCTCGGTGTTTTCTTTGATACTACCTACACAGGTACTGGAGCAAAGATTGGTCGGTTGAGTCCAAATGAGGGAGCAGAAAAAGCGGGAATCCCTGCCGGCTC
>CAXNDW010000092.1:0-4232 GCA_964201405.1 Candidatus Planktophila sp. | reverse complement strand
GAGCTACTGCCCTTCGCGAGAGCATGGCGAAACCATAGGGAAAAGCAAACCCTCGTGAGCGTCGAAGTGTAGAGGCAAGGTGGGGTTCAGGTCTAACTCGCGCCTGAAATACGGCAGACTTACGCCTATGACTCCACGTATCTCAGCCCGTATCGCAGCAATCGCAGAATCGGCCACCTTGGCCGTTGATGCAAAGGCCAAAGCGCTCAAAGCTGCTGGTCGTCCCGTAATCGGCTTTGGTGCAGGAGAGCCTGATTTTCCAACACCTGATTACATCGTTGAGGCTGCCGCCGCTGCAACAAAGGTTGTGGCAAATCATCGCTACACACCAACACCAGGGTTGCCAGATCTACGTGATGCGATCGTTGCAAAGACAAAGCGTGACAGTAATTATGAAATAACCGCTGATCAGGTTTTAGTTACAAATGGTGGAAAGCAGGCGGTGTACCAAGCATTTGCAACCATTGTTAATCCCGGTGATGAAGTTCTTCTTCCTTCTCCATATTGGACAACTTATCCAGAGTGCGTGAAATTGGCTGGCGGAGTTAGCGTTGATGTTTTTGCTGATGAAACGCAAAACTACTTAGTGACAGTTGAACAACTAGAAGCTGCACGTACACCCAAGACTAAGGTTTTACTTTTCTGCTCGCCTTCAAACCCAACAGGTTCTGTTTACTCTGTCGAACAGGTTAAGGCGATTGGCGAATGGGCTGTAAAGAACAACATTTGGGTTATCACCGATGAGATTTATGAACACTTGCTGTATGACGGTGCGACAGCTCCATCGCTTCCCGTTTTAGTTCCAGCCCTTGCTGATACCTGCATCATCTTGAATGGTGTTGCAAAGACATATGCCATGACAGGTTGGCGAGTAGGTTGGATGATCGGTCCTAAGGATGTCATTAAGGCAGCAACCAACTTGCAGTCACATCTATCTTCAAATGTTTCAAATGTTTCTCAACGTGCTGCAATTGCTGCCCTCAATGGAAACTTGGATGCGGTTCACAAGATGGGTGAAGCCTTTAACCGTCGTCGCAAACTAATCGTCGGATTGCTCAATGAGATCCCTGGCTTTGAGTGCCCAACTCCAACTGGTGCTTTCTATGTTTACCCTTCTGTTAAGGGCGTTCTTGGTAAAACCATCCGCGGTAAAACACCTACAACATCTGCAGAATTGGCCACCTTGTTGCTTGAAGAGGTTGAGGTTGCAGCTGTGCCTGGTGAGGCCTTTGGTCCATCTGGATACCTGCGCTTTTCATACGCAACAAGTGATGAAGATATTGTCGAAGGTATTGGCCGTATCAAAAAGCTACTTACAGAAGGTTAAATCTCTACTCCAACAAGATTTACTTCAGCTTCGAGTGTGATTCCAAAGGCCTCTTTAACTTGATTGCGTGCACGCCTTGCAAGTTCAGCGATATCTGCTGCCGTTGCATTACCTGAATTAGTCAATGCCAGAACATGCTTTGTAGATACGCGCGCTCCCCCGATTTCATCACCTTTGTGAATACCAGAGTTTTCTATTAGCCAAGCCGCTGAAATCTTTACTCGCCCATCATTTAGCGGCCATTTTGGTGCCGCGTTTGGTAAAGCATCTGCTGCCTGCTGAGAAATAATCGGATTAGTAAAGAATGATCCAGCAGACCACGAATCATGATCATCTTGCGACAGCAACATTCCCTTGCCTGCGCGAAGTTCTAAGACAGCTGCTCGTGTTTGCTGAACAGTTGCTTTATCTCCTGGATCGATCCCAAGTTTTTTAGCTAATTCAAGATAAGTAATCGGATCGCTCATCTCACCAATTCGAATCTGGAATTGAACATCGAGAACAACATAGCGTCCTGGATGAGCTTTGAAGTATGAGTTTCGATAAGTGAACTCGCACTGGCTATTGGTGAATGTGTACACCTCTTTTAATTGGCGATCATATGTTCGTACACGGGTAATGAACTCAGATACTTCATGACCGTACGCCCCAATGTTTTGAATAGGAGCTGCACCAACTGTTCCGGGAATGCCACTGAGGGTTTCTAAACCAGCAAATCCCCGATCAATTGTTGTTTGAACAAATGTATCCCAATCCTCACCAGCACCGATAGTTAATGTTGCACCGCTGCAGGCATCGACTTCAGATTGCACTGAATTATTTGAGATTCGAATAACTGTGCCCGCAAAGCCTTTATCGGAGATCAAAAGGTTGGTTCCACCGCCGATAATCAGTACTGGTGAATCCCCTGCCTCCTCGATCGCTGCGATGATTTCAGCTTCAGTAGACACCTGAACAATTTTTTGAGCCGGGCCACCTACGCGCAAGCTGGTGTACTTGGATAACTCGGTCATGTCAGAAGGTTACCTGCGTGGGGACAAAATTGCGCTCTTACCTCTGTACTTATCAAGGATGCGGTCATAATTTTTCTTTGACTGAAGTTCGCGGTACTCGGGATCAGCGTCGTGGTACCCGTGATGGCGATCCTGTAACAGTGGCAGCTCCATCTGAAGCAATCGACCACCTGCTTGGCGAATCTTTAGTGAGTATTCGATATCTGCATTTCGATAATACAAGGCGCGAGGATTAAACCCACCTACTTCAATCATCGCTTCTCGATTAAAGGCCATGAAGTATGAAAACAAGACATCAACTTCTCCCGGACCTTTGTCATCAACACTGCGCCACTCATCATCTGTATTGATTAAACCACCACGCCATCCAACAGCGACAAACTCACCTTTTTCTAACTCTGCGACAACTGGAGTAATCGCATCTGCTGTAAATCGAGTTGATGGATCCATAATTACTACATACTTGCTTTTAACCTTTTCCAGAAAAACATTTGCACAATCTCCCCAGGCAGCACCCGGATTAACTGATATTAAGTAAGTTCGCTTATCCATTTGTTCAAAGAGAGATCCTGCATCGCCGATTGAAATAATGGCAACGCCACAATCGCTATTGGCTTTTATGGTCTTAACTGTTTCTAGCGCATCATCAGTGAATCCATCAACAATTAATCCAACAGTTACATCTTTTTCTAAATCTATTGGTCGAACATCACGAGGATATGCAAGTGTTATATATGGCTTCTTTGGGCGTAGTTCATATCCGCTAGCAATATCTACAACCTCAAACCCCGCCTGCAATAGTTCATCACGATACTTATCAGCTAAGGCAAAATCTTTGGCTGCACGAGCATCCAACCGCGCTTGAGCAAGTGCGGTTACTGAATCAGGAATACTCACTTAACTACAACCGCTTTAGACATACCTAAGACTTTAACTCCAGCAGAACTCGCTTTGAGCTCAACGGTGATCCGGTCTCCTTCAATTTCAGTGACAACGCCAGAAACGGTGAGGTCCACCTTGAGATCTGCCGGAACAATGACAGGCTTTACAAAACGTCCCGAAAACTCTTTGACAGCTGTTGATCCGCCTGCCCAGTCTGTAACAAACTTTCCGACCAAGGCCATGGTTAACATTCCATGAGCTATGACATTAGGAAGTCCAACAGATACTGCAAAATCCTCGTTTTGATGAATGGGATTTTGATCTCCACTTGCATCTGCATAGGCCTTGAGCATTTCACGATCTAGGTAAAAGATTTTTTCTTCAAGGATGCTGCCAACTTCAATCATGCGCGCACCACCAATGTGGACCATGTTGAAACAACTAATTGGTTATCTGAATGCAGATCCGAGCGAACGGTCACGATTTCATTTCCTGCTGCAACTTTGTAGCTTTCGATTGTTGAGGAACATTTGAAACTATCGCCAGCAACTATTGGTCGCTTGATAACAAAGCGTTGATCGCCATGAACTACGCGGGACCAATCCAGACCAATCTCTGGATTAGAGAGGATCTCTTGCGATTGTTCTAAGGTAATTCGAATTGAAAAAGTTGGAGGAGCTGCTGACGTATCATTTTCAGACAGGACAGCACAAAAGGCATCGATTTCAGATTGAGAAACATTTACAGACTCTGCACCTTCAAAGGTGCGCCCGACAGAATCGGGATTGAGCATTAGCGAGTTTCGCGGTGAAGTGTTGAAGACTTGCAACGTGGACAGAACTTCTTAAGCTCCATACGGTCTGGATCGTTGCGGCGGTTCTTCTTTGTGATGTAGTTACGCTCTTTGCAATCCACGCATGCCATGGTGATCTTTGGACGTACGTCCGCGCTCTTGCTTGCCATGGTCTTACTCCTTCAGTCGATTACGAGAGGCTTAGGTTACCCGAGCC
>CAXNDW010000091.1:0-4284 GCA_964201405.1 Candidatus Planktophila sp. | reverse complement strand
GCAACTTTGCGTGGTTCTTCGCGATCAATAGGAAGCGGCTTTCCTGTATCAATATTGCAAAAATCGCAACGCCGAGTGCATCGATCTCCACCGATTAAAAATGTTGCTTCCTTGTCTTCCCAGCATTCAAAAATGTTTGGACAGGCAGCTTCCTGGCAGACGGTGTGCAGCCCTTCACTCTTTACTAAGGAGCGCAATCGTGTGTACTCGGGTCCCATGTTGGCCCTTGTTTTGATCCACTCGGGTTTACGTTCAATAGGCGTTAATGCGTTACGTGCCTCGATGCGAAGCATCTTGCGACCCTCTGGTGCCAAAGTCATGCGCTCACCTTTTTCAGAGATTGGTAGATATGTCGCTCAACTAATGGAGCAACCTCATCTACTGTAATTGAACGTTTTAATTCTAATTCCATGGATGTGACGTCGGCATCTGATATTCCGCAGGGAATAATTGTTTTGAAGGAGGATAGATCTGGATTTACATTGAGAGCAAATCCATGCATCGTGACACCTTTAGCGACGCGGACTCCGATTGCTGCAATCTTGCGATCACCCAGCCCATCACGAATCCAAACCCCAGATCGCCCCTCAATTTGTTGAACCGCAAGACCCAGTTCATTACAGATGGCGATTAATCCAGTTTCTATCTCACGGACAAATCCCACCAGTTCAGTTGGCTTAAGAAGTTTTACAATGGGATACCCAACTAATTGACCTGGCCCATGCCAGGTAATTTTCCCGCCGCGATCAACATTAATAACGGGTGTGCCATCGGTAGGTTTTTCAGATTCATCGGTGCGACGACCTGCCGTGAAAACCGAAGGATGCTCAAGAATGAGCAATGTGTTGGGACGTTTTCCATCTGCAACTTCCTGATGAATGCTTCTTTGAAGCTCCCACGCCTTTTCATACTCCATTAATCCATGTCGCGAGATAGCGATCTCTGATTGAGTTGGAGTTTCCAAGACAGGCACACCCGTAGCCTAAAGGTAGGCTTGCCCTCATACCAATTGAAGGCTGAGAGGTTCCGCCCCGTGTCACATGCAACTATGAAGAAGAGCCGCCGTCCACTTGTCTACTCGCTTATTGTCATATTCTTGTGGTTTGGCGCAAGCGGGGTTTTTGGACCGCTCTTTGGGAAGCTATCCACCGTCCAAGAGAATGATAACTCCGCCTTCTTGCCTGATAGCGCAGAGTCGACTCAAGCCGCGAAGATCACCGCAACCTTTAATCAAGATGCCAATCAGAGCCTTCCAACGTTGATCCTCTATCTGGGCGAGGTCAATGTAGAAAAGATCGCTGCGCTCAACGCTCACCTTGCAGGGTTGGGCGATAAAAAAATCGCAGACACCGATGTAAAGATTTCTCAGTACTTAACCGCTGGAGAAAAGATATATGCCTTCCCTTCAGAGGATGGCAAGGCGCTGCTTGTAAATCTACCTTTCAAATCTGAGATCGCAACCGATCTCTTACCGAACAACAAACCCGCACTGCCTGAAGTTATTGAAACCCTGCGTGAAGATTCTGCAGAGTTTGCACAATCAGTTGGTTTGGTTTCAAATGTCACCGGAGTTGGTGCGCTGCTAGGAGATCTCTTTGGTGCCTTCGAAGGCATTGATTCATCTCTTCTTTTAACAACCCTGCTTGTGGTTGCTTTGATTCTCATCGTTGTGTATCGATCACCAGTTCTGTGGATCCTGCCATTATTTTCTGCGGTTATAGCCTTATCAACCGCCGGAGGTCTGGTCTATCTTTTAACTAAAAATGATCTCATCGATCTCAATGGTCAGTCGCAGGGAATTCTCTCGGTATTGGTTTTGGGAGCGGCTACTGATTACGCACTTCTCTTAATATCCCGTTATCGAGAAGAGCTACATCATTATGATCATCCTGCTCAAGCGATGAAAGCTGCCTACAAAGGAGTCTTTGAACCAATTCTGGCATCTGGTGCGACGGTAATCGCTGCGCTCCTAGTTTTGTTATTGAGCGATCTTTCAGGAAACCGTGGTTTGGGTCCTGTTGGAGCGATCGGTATCGCAGCAGCGATGGTTACGATTTTAACTTTGTTGCCCGCCTTGCTAGTCGCATTTGGCCGCTGGATCTTTTGGCCACGAATCCCACGTAATGATGATGTCAACACACAATTAACAGGTACGTGGGCAAAGATCGGCTCTGCAGTTGAAAAACGTCCTCGCAAACTGTGGATGATTACCGCCTTAGTTCTTGCAGTATTTGCTGGCTTTTCTACAACCCTTAATGCAAAGGGACTTTCAACCGCTGATGCATTTACTCAACGTCCAGATTCAGTCATTGGGCTTGAGTTATTAGGAGAACACTTCCCGGGTGGTTCAGGACAGCCAACAGAGGTAGTTGTACGTGAAGAGCTGATAGATCCTGTATCTGCTGCGCTTATGAATGTCGAAGGTGTTTCATCTGTTGAGCCAACTCGAGTATCTCAAGCAATCCCAGGGCAACCACTGTCTGCGATCAAGGTGGTTGATGGCAAAGTTATTTTAAATGCGACCCTTGCCCTTAACCCAGATTCAGTTGAGGCTCGGGATGTTATTCCCGTTATTCGCAATGCGGTTCATGCGATAGATCCCAATATTCTTGTAGGAGGCAGTACAGCTGTTGCCTATGACACCGATGTCTCTGCAAACCGAGACAACAGAACGATCATTCCAATTGTTTTGATTTTGATTACCTTAATTCTTGGATTACTTCTGCGAAGCATCCTGTCCGCAGCGCTATTACTGGCAACAGTTGTCCTTTCCTTCCTTGCAACGCTAGGAGCATGCCAACTGGTATTTGAAAACATCTTTGGCTTTAAAGGAGCAGATACCTCCTTCCCATTGTTTGCCTTCATCTTCCTTGTCGCTTTAGGTATTGATTACAACATCTTCCTCATGACTCGAGTACGTGAAGAAAGTGCAAAAATCGGCACTCGTGCCGGCGTAATCAAGGGCTTAACTGTTACTGGGGGAGTCATCACCTCTGCCGGAATTGTTTTAGCAGCAACCTTTGCCGTGCTTGGTGTTTTGCCTTTGGTCTTCCTTGCTGAGCTTGGTTTTGCCGTCGCATTTGGTGTCCTGTTGGATACCTTGATCGTTCGAACAATTCTGGTACCAGCACTTGTCCATGACATTGGTGGAAAAGTTTGGTGGCCTTCTAAGTTGCAGAACTCTTAACCATGAGTTTGCGGGTTGGAATAGCAGGGTACGGACTAGCTGGACGTTACTTTCATGCGCCTTTACTAAAAGGGTGTGGCTATGAAGTAGCAGCTGTTCTAACCTCAAATCAAACCCGTGCCGCTCATGCGCTAGAGGATTTTCCGAAAACGGTAGTCGTTTCAACGATGCAGGAACTATTTACACAACAACTAGATCTCGTCGTTGTGGCATCTGCAAATATCGTTCATGCCGAACAAGCGATCGCAGCCCTTGAAGCAGGTATTCCAACTGTCGTTGATAAACCTATGGGTAGAGATTTCAATGAAACAAAGAGGATTATTGATGTTGCGACGGATCGCGGCGTTCCAGTAACAACCTTCTTTAATCGTCGCTGGGATAGTGATGCTCTTACAATCAAGAAGGTTGTTGCTAGTGGCGTGCTAGGAGATATCCACCGATTGGATTCGAGATTTGAACGTTTCCGTCCCGAGGTCAATGGGCAATCTTGGCGCGAGAATATGAGCGCACAAGATGGTGGAGGACAGTTGCTAGATCTTCAGCCTCACTTGATCTCCACCGCAATAGATTGGTTTGGCAAGGCAGAGCTTGTAACTGCGACGGTTAGATCTATTCGTGGCGCAGCCGATGATGATGCGGTTTTGGTTTTACGCCATGACAACGGTGTGAGCTCATACTTGTCAGCTAGCGCTGTTGTTGGAGCACCCGGTCCACGAATTCGGATTTTAGGAAGTAAAGGTGCGCTGGTTATCAATGAGTTAGATCCTCAAGAAGCGCTTTTGCGTGCAGGTAGCTTCCCTGCCGGCGGTATATGGTCTGAACCAACTTCTTCACTAGCCCACATTCATCGCGGTGATGAGGTTGAAGAGATTATTGGCGAACCCGGAAATTATGCACTCTTTTACTCAGCGGTCGCATCAGCCATTACCAGCGGCACTGCGTGGCCGATTTCTAATGATGATGCATTGCTTGTCGCTCAAATAATTGATCAAGCTCGAAAGATCGGCACACATGCCTAACTATTCTGAGGTGCTCATTGTTGGAGCAGGTCTTGCAGGAATCAACGCCGCCATTACATTACAAGAGGCAGGTGTAGA
>CAXNDW010000090.1:0-4299 GCA_964201405.1 Candidatus Planktophila sp. | reverse complement strand
AAGTTCGAGGAGATCTCTCGCTTAGTCGCTGAACGTTCGCCTTCACGTGACAAGCTGACGGAAGAAGTCATCGCTTCCGTGAAAGAGGATTTGTTGCGGGACAGCATCGAATCAACTGTCACTGGTCGAAAGAAACACTTTTTCTCTGTTTATCAGAAGATGGTTGTGCGTGGTCGTGAGTTTAATGAGATCTACGACTTGGTCGGAATCAGAGTTTTAGTAAATGATGTCCGCGATTGCTATGCAGTGTTGGGTTCTATTCACGCTCGATGGAGTCCGGTACCAGGTCGCTTTAAAGATTACATCGCCATGCCAAAGTTCAACCTTTATCAATCTCTGCATACAACAGTTATAGGACCAACTGGAAAAGCGATTGAAATTCAAATTCGCACCTATGACATGCATGCTCGTGCAGAGTTTGGCATCGCGGCGCATTGGAAGTACAAGCAGGGTCCGGAAAACAGTGATTCATCTCCAGAGATGTTGTGGTTGCGCCAACTTCATGAATGGCAGAAGGAAACCGAAGATCCATCCGAGTTTCTTGAAGCGTTACGTTTTGATTTAGGTTCACCCGAGGTTTTCGTATTTACTCCAAAGGGCAGTGTCGTTGCATTGCCTGGAGGCTCTACACCTGTCGATTTTGCTTTCTCGGTTCACACCGATGTTGGTCTACGTTGCGCAGGCGCAAAGGTCAACGGCCGATTAGTACCGCTTGAATCTCGGCTTAACAATGGTGATGTCGTTGAGATCGTTACTAATAAGAGTGATTCAGCAGGGCCTAGCCGAGATTGGCTTAACTTTGTAAAGAGTCCTCGAGCTCGTTCAAAGATCAAAGCCTGGTTTAGCAAGGAGCGTCGCGAAGAGGCGATCGATGCCGGTCGTGAATCGATCGCTCGACAGATGCGAAAAGCTGGTTTACCTTTGCAAAAAATCTTTGCGGGACAATCACTTTTAGAGCTCGCACATGATCTGCGCTATGCAGATATTGATGGTTTGTACTCTGCGGTGGGGGATGGCCATGTTTCAGCTGCTTCAATTATCGACAAGCTTGTTGCGTCGATGGGGGCAGAGGATTCACATCCAGAACCGACGATGGAGGCTTTGCCACATCGCGCTCCAGCTACACGTCGCTCCAGTAATGCCATTGATGTTGAAGGAGCAGATGATGTTCTGGTCAAGCTCGCCCGATGCTGCACACCGGTTCCTGGTGATGAGATCATGGGCTTTATCACCAAAGGTAGTGGAGTTTCGATTCACCGCACTGATTGCACCAACGCCGCAGATCTACAGAAGCACCAATTAGATCGCGTAGTCAATGTTAAGTGGCGAATGGGTGCGGCATCGATCTTCTTGGTAAATATTCAAGTCGAAGCTTTGGATCGCGCCTCTTTACTTGCCGATGTGACGCGAACATTGTCAGATCAGCATGTCAATATTTTGAGCGCTGCCGTTAGCACATCAAAGGATCGAACCGCTTTTTCACGCTTTACCTTTGAAATGGCTGATGCCACGCACTTAGATGCGGTACTTGCAGCGGTACGAAGTATCGAAGGTGTTTACGATGTTTACAGAACTACTAATAATTAATTATTAGTTAAACTCTGCAAGACCCTTTTCAGCTTCAGCTAGCCAAACCTTACGTGCGATCGCAGACTCAGCGGCTTCAGCAGCCTTTTTATCATTTCCGCTAGCGGTAAACTTTGCTGCAGCTTTTTCGTAATTGGCGATTGACTCAGTTAGCTGTGCAACGACTTCCTGCGCACGCTTCTTGGCAGCAGGATCTGTCTTACGCCAAATCTCCGCCTCAGCCTCTTTCACCGCAGCCTCTACCGCAGCAACTCGTGCATCCAAGGATGCACGCTTGTCGCGATGGGTCATGCCGATCTTTTCCCAGGCGCGAAGATGTTCATTAAGTGTTTTACGCGCTTCTTTGACATCGGTAATAGGTAGAACCGCCTCAATAAGAGGTAGTAACTCCTCACGTTTGGCAAGGTTTGCCGCCATCGTTACATCACGCTTTTCTAGGTCAGCGTTCTTTGCGGTAAAGAATTGATCCTGAGCAGCCTTAAATCGAGCCCACAGCTTTGCATCATCACTCTTCTTACCTCGACCGGAAGCCTTCCATTGATCCATCAATTGCTTGAACTTTTTAGCTGTTGGAACCCATTCAGTTGAGCTCGCTAACTTCTCAGCCTCTTCAACAATCTTTTTCTTAGCATCTGATACCACTGATTGAGTTGCTTCAAGGGAGGCAAAATGGGTTCTGCGGCGCTTATCAAACTTATTGCGCGAGGATGAGAAACGCTTCCAAAGATCAGCATCGGCCTTCTTCTCTAAACGTGGCGCAGCTTTCCATTCATCCAATAAAACCTTGAGACGATCGCCTGTAGATTTCCAACTCTCTGACAGTGCGAGAGATTCCGCCTCAGCAACTATCTTTTCCTTTTCGACAAGAATCTGTTCACGACGTGCAGCTTTAGCCGCGGTCTCCGCCGCCTTCTTTGCCTCGTACGCCTCGCGGTGGCCTTCGATGAGTGGCTCAATCTGTTCAACAGATGAGGCGAGTGCTTCTAAATCTCCAACGCCGTTGAGCTCTTTAACTTGATCGCGCAACTTCTTAACAGCTGCATATGCATCTGAAGGGACCATCGCACCGCTCTTGATACGTGCAGCAAGAAGAGCAACCTCTGCCGCTAAAACTTCAAATTTGCGAACAAAGTATGCAAGCGCTTCTTCTGCACTCTTGCCGGGATATGAACCAACAGCTTTTTCACCGTTTGATGTGCGAACGTAAACAGTTCCATCTTCTGCGACTCTTCCAAAAGCTGAAGGATCTCCGATTAACGCACTTGCTGCGCTAGCCTGGTGTGGAAAATTCATATCTGTCATGAGAGTGATCCTTTCAGCGCGGTACCGTTTCAATGGCTCGCTATGTGTGGGTGCGATGCCTAGAAGATTTAGCCCCTCTAAGCGTGGGTCGAGTGTGGATTGATAGGTCAAAAGGTACCCTGTCTCATGGTGTGAGCGTCAATCGCGCCTGAATTGAGCGCAGATAGAGGGGGATTTGGTGTGTTGATCGACTCATTTGCCGCACCTATGTTTTCCACCAACTGCTGGGTTCTAGCCTCCAACGCGGGCAGTGAGTGTGTGGTGATAGATCCAGGCATGCCGGATGTGAGCCATCAGTTGGATGAGATCCTCCATCGACACAACCTCAAACCGGTTGCGGTTATCGCCACCCATGGCCACTTAGACCATACATTCTCTATTCAACCGATCGCAGATGGGTATGGAATCCCCGCTTATATCCATAGCGAGGATCGGGCGTACTTGGTAGCTCCAGAGAAAATTGTTGGAGCCGAGTTCAGTGCAACATTGGCAGGAATGAACTTTGTTGAGCCAGCACAGGTTGTTGAACTAAAAAATGGTCAGGTGATAGATCTCGTCGGACTTTCCTTTACCGCAATTCATGCCCCTGGCCACACTCGAGGCTCTTTAATGTTTGAGGTATCTGATGAAATATTGATAAGCGGGGATGTTCTCTTTGCTGGTTCGATAGGCCGTACAGATTTACCGACCGGCTCCAAAAAGGATATGGAAGAAACATTGCGTAAAAAAGTATTTCCTCTTTCAGATCATCTCCGTGTTTTACCGGGTCATGGTCCCGAAACAACTATGTCATATGAAAAGAAAACCAATCCATATCTCAAAAGTTTGGCAGGTCGATATTGATGGCTCAACAAAAAATTAACGCACCTAAAGGTGTGAGTGAGTATGCACCTCCACGCTCTAGTGCATTTGAGTTTGTTCGCGACTCTCTAATAGCACCTGCTAGCAAAGCTGGTTACCAGTTGATCGAGCTTCCTGTCTTTGAGGATACGGAACTTTTCAAACGTGGAGTTGGCGAATCCACAGATGTTGTCTCAAAGGAGATGTATACCTTTGAAGACAGAGGCGGTCGTTCGATAACGCTACGCCCCGAAGGTACCGCTGGAGTTATGCGTGCGGTTATTGAACACGGGTTAGATCGCGGTCAGTTACCGGTAAAGGTTTGGTACTCCGGACAATTCTTTAGAGCCGAGCGTCCGCAAGCGGGACGTTATCGCCAGTTTTATCAAGTAGGTATTGAAGCAATTGGGCTTGATGATCCCGCTATTGATGCAGAGGTGATAGCAATTGCTGATGCTGGCTTTAAATCCTTGGGTTTAAAAAAGTATCGTTTAGAGATCACCTCATTAGGAGATGCACAATCGAGAGCTGCTCACCGAGTTGATTTAGTGAAGTACATCTCGACACTTG
>CAXNDW010000089.1:0-4325 GCA_964201405.1 Candidatus Planktophila sp. | reverse complement strand
AGAACAGCCGTGAAGTAGCACTACTTCCTTACACATCTTCAGCGCGATAAGGGGAATAGAACAATGAAACTAATCCTTACTCGCGAAGTTGCAGGCCTAGGTGCTGCAGGAGATGTTGTAACTGTTAAAGATGGATTCGCTCGCAACTTCTTGTTGCCACGCGGAAACGCAATTGCTTGGTCACTTGGTGGAGAAAAGCAGATCGAAAGCATTCGTCGCGCGCGTTCAGCACGTGAAGTTCGCGATATTGATCACGCCAAGGAGATCAAGGCAAAGCTTGAAGGCGCATCTGTAGTTGCTAAGGCAAAGGTTGGCGCTAAGGGCGCACTCTTTGGTTCAGTAACTGACAAAGATGTTGCATCAGCGATCAAGGTAGCAACAGGCCTAGATATCGATCGTCACACGATCGCTACTAAGGGTCATATCAAGAAGCTTGGCACACACGATGTAAAGATCTCTCTAGGTCACAACGTCGTTGCAAAGGTTTCAGTGAATGTTGTAGCTGACAAGTAATTCACCATTAAGAAGGCCCGTCACTTATGTGGCGGGCTTTTTTACTTTAAAGCCACTCAGATTTTTTAAATTTTCGGTACAAAACCCCAGTAAGAACTACGAGTGAACCAACAACCAGCGGATATCCAAATTTCCAGCCTAATTCAGGCATAAATTCAAAGTTCATGCCATATATTCCCGCAACCATTGTGGGTACGGATGCCAACGCAACATAAGAAGTTATTTTGCGCATATCAGAGTTTTGTTGCACCTGGATATGAGCTAAATCAGCTTGTAATGCGCTAGTCAGTAACGCATCTAAACCAGCAGCTGCATCAGAAGCGCGCGAAAGATGATCTGAAGTGTCTCTAAAAAATGGAGTTAATACTGGGTTTATGTGCAATGCACCCTCACTTGCTAATTTCTGCAAGGGTGAAAGCAAGGGATCAATTGCATGACGAAACTCAATAACTTCGCGCTTTAAGAAGTAAATATCTTGTGATTGGGTTTGGCGCTTTCCACTAAATACTTTGTTCTCAACCTGCATAACATCTTGTTCTAGCTCTGCAGCGATGCCGATATAACAATCGATAACATGATCAATAATTGCGTGCAAAACTGCGTAAGGACCTTTGGCTAAATGCTCTGGATTACTCTCTAAAATTTGGCGTGTATTTGAAAGCGCCGATCCATCGCCATGTCGAACAACTACAATAAAGTTTGGCCCAATAAAGCAGAAAATTTCACCAGTTGAAACCTCACTCCTTGCTTCATCGTAAAAAGCTGTTCTCAAGCCGCAAAATTGTAGATCGGGATACTCCTCTAACTTTGGTCGCTGCTTAGCTTTAATCGCATCTTCGATAGCCAAAGGATGAAAACGAAAATCTCCAGCGATCTTGTCGAACTCTTCTTGGGTTGGCTCTGCAAGACCCAACCACACAAAGCCACCTTCGGTACGCGCCTTTGAAATAAGTTCTGGCAAATTAGATGGTTCGGTGTAGCGGAGACCATCTTGGTACAGTGCGTAATCAACAATCATGGGTGAACTCTGCACTACAAAGATGAATTAGAAGTGGAATCTCATGATGTGGTATTCACAAAATTACTTTGCTCCACAGGGCTGTGTGTATAGAAATCACCTCTGACCTGCACCTTTGAACCGACTGAGAGCGACCACCAACAGTTATACACATTGCATCCACCGCGATGTACACAGGAAAAAGGGGTTATCCACCTACTTATGCACAGGCTTGTGCACAGGGTCGATCACCAATCCTCGCCTGCGATAGGGGTTAGCGCCTAAGTTACCGCCTACAAGCACAGGCTTGTCAGTGCCATATGGGAGGTTTTACGGGTGAGCATCGCAGAACTTCCTAACAACCGCCCTCGTGACCCCAATATCAACTCCGTTGGTGCCGAGTTTGAGCGGACACCACCACAGGATTTAATCGCTGAGCAATCAGTTCTCGGTGGAATGTTGTTATCTAAAGATGCAATCGCTGATGTCATTGAAATTATTCGTGATCGCGACTTTTATCGCCCCGCTCATGAATTAATTTACGATGCAATTATTGATTTGTATGGCCGCGGAGAGCCAGCAGATGCGGTAACAGTTTCGGCAGAGCTTTCAAAGCGCGGAGATATTTCACGCGCAGGTGGTGCGCCATACCTGCACACATTGATTTCATCTGTACCAACAGCAGCAAATGCTGGGTACTACGCAAAGATTGTTCGCGAACATGCAATCATGCGACGGTTGGTTGAAGCTGGAACAAAGATTGTTCAATATGGTTATACAACTGAAGGTGAAGTCGATGACATGGTCGACCTTGCACAAGCAGAGGTATATGCCGTTACAGAGCGACGCTCCTCTGAAGATTATGTACAACTTTCTACACTCTTGCCGCAAGCACTTGATGAGATCGAAGCGATCTCAAAGGGAATTGGTATTGAAGGTGTAATGACTGGGTTTAAAGATCTCGATCAATTAACACATGGTCTACATCCAGGAAATATGATTATTTTGGCGGCACGTCCTGCGATGGGTAAGTCAACACTTGGATTAGATATTGCGCGACATGCATCGATTCACAATGGACAAACTTCAGTTATCTTCTCTCTGGAAATGTCTAAGAGTGAAATTACAATGCGTATGTTGTCCGCTGAAGCCCGTGTTGGTCTTAACAATATTCGTTCAGGATCTTTGTCAGATGATGAGTGGTCACGTCTTGCACGCCGAATGGGCGAGATCTCCGAAGCCCCACTATTTATCGATGACTCCCCTAATCTTTCAATGATGGAGATCCGTGCAAAGGCACGTCGCCTTAAGCAACGTCATAATTTGAAGCTAATCGTTATCGATTACCTGCAGTTGATGAGCAGCGGAAAACGTGTAGAAAACCGTCAACAGGAAGTATCTGAGTTCTCCCGCCACCTCAAGTTGATGGCTAAGGAGCTCAATATCCCTGTAATTGCTATTTCACAGCTCAACCGTGGTCCAGAGCAACGCACCGATAAGAAGCCAATGCTCTCAGATCTTCGTGAATCAGGATCGATTGAGCAGGATGCAGATGTTGTCATTATGTTGCACCGTGATGATATGTATGACTCACAAAATCGAACCGGTGAAGCCGATTTAATTGTTGCTAAGCACCGTAACGGACCAACTGCAAAAATTACAGTGTCAGCACAGCTCCACTACGCACGGTTTGTAGATATGCCACAAAACCCTGGAAGTGGAACAGATTGGACAGCCCAACGCGAAGCAACCGCTCCAGAGGATAACTTCGGAGCTTAAGCGCTCTTACTACGTGCTTGATCAGCCATATAAATTCCAGCAATCACAATTACTCCACCGATTAACTGAATAACTGTCCACGATTCATTGAACCAAAACCATGCGATGCCGCCAACAAATATCGGCTCCAGCATTCCAAAAGCACTTGTCGTTGATGCCTTTAAATGTTTTAAAGCTGCAATGGTGCACAGGTATGGCCCGATAGTTCCTATGAGAACTACGTAGAGAATTAAAACCCAACCTGGCGAAGTATTTCCCTCCAAGGGACCACCCAATGGAATCGATGCAGTGAACACATCAAATGGAAATTTCCACACTGGAAGAAGTAGACACCATGTGAGGGCTGCAAAGAAAAATCCCCACATTGTTATGGAAACACCATCTCGCGTCTTTGATATTCCTTCTCCCAGAACAAAATAGATTGCAACAGCGATCGCTGATGCAAAGGCTGCGATTACGCCAATACCATCCAGTGTCAATCCATCCCATACTTGAGCCACAAAAGCTAAACCAGTTAGGGCTAAGGCAAGTGCAATCCACATTTGATTCGGGACGAATTTGCGCTTCACAAAACGTAGATAGAGAACGATCCACACAGGAGCGGTGAATTCAATGAGCAAAGCGATACTCACATGCATCCGGGATATTGCTAGAAAATACATGCCATTTACAGCTGCGATACCGAAGGCACCAAGTGCTGCCAGGCGTCGAATTTCCAGCTTCGTGACTCGAAAGGTATGCGGCGCACGACGCCATAAATAGATCGCAAGGATTGAGGCAGCCCCAATGGCGCGAACTTGTGCCAAGCGCCATGCGCTGATGTGACCATCAAGAAGCAGCTTGGATGAGATGCCATTGCTAGCAAACATCAACGCCGAAAGAATTAACAGCAGTTCATTACGGCGGTGCTTAAGCATTCAATAAGGGTAACTTATCAAAGGCGGTTTTAGGCTAGAAAGCAGATTCAGGCAGCTCCATGATTGATCCATCTGTGGCTTCAACGATCTTACGATCTGCGGTGATATGTGGCAGATTG
>CAXNDW010000088.1:0-4344 GCA_964201405.1 Candidatus Planktophila sp. | reverse complement strand
ACCAAATCTGCAGATCCTGAAATTGCACTTCAGATTGTGGAGCGATCAGATGAGTTTCCCGGTGTCGATGCTCAACCTGTAGCGATCCGTAGTTACCCAAGTTACCTAGAGGTAAATGCCGCGCATGTTCTCGGATATGTCGGACCTCTGACTGAAAGTGATTTGTTAAAAGGAAATGGTAAGCAGTATTTCCGAAGCGAAAGCATTGGTAAGACAGGTCTTGAAATTCAATATGACACCTACCTTCGAGGTGAACCTGGAATTAGAACAGTCATTGTTGATCGGAAAGAATCAATTACTCGCGAAAGTCAAAATACTCAACCAACTCCAGGCGATCACTTGGTTACGAGCTTAGATGTTCGTCTGCAGGCATCAGCAGAGAAAGCGCTTAAGGATGCTGTTCTGCGGGGACGTGCAAATGGCTACACATCAGATTCTGGTGCAGCCGTTGTCATGGATATCAAGACCGGAAGAGTTTTAGCGCTGGCTTCTTATCCGACATATGATCCAAACTCATGGGAAAAAGGTTTAACTGTTCAACAGGCAGAAGATCTATTCAGCGAGAAGAAATCTGTTCCAGCTTTGAATCGTGCCTTGCAAGGATTATTTGCTCCAGCATCAACCTTCAAAGTTGTCTCCCTTATGGCAGCAGCATCTGCAGGTTATAACCTTAAAGCCACCTACAAGTGCCCTTCAGAGGTCCAGGTTGGAACTCGAACATTTCGAAACTTCGATAGCAAAAACCAGGGCAGTATGAATATGTACAAAGCTATGGCGGTTTCATGCGACACGATTTGGTATCAAATCGCCTTTGATGAATGGCTTCGTGATGGCGGATTAAGGCCTAAATCAAACCCTAATGATTACTTCTTTGAGGCGGCTAAAGCCTTCAACATCACACAAAAGGTGGGTATTGATCTTCCATCTGAATCATCATCACGTCTTGCCGATCGTGATTACAAGAAGAGCTGGTACAAGCAGAACAAGGATTTTTACTGCAACTACAAGGAGCGAGCAACAAAAGCTCAACAGACAACATTCTTGCTTCAATTAGCGGCTGAAAATTGTGTTGATGGTGACAAGATTCGCGCCGGAGATGCGGTTAACTTTTCTATCGGGCAGGGCGATACCGTGTTGACCCCTTTAAAGTTAACTCAGATGTATGCAGCTATTGCTAATGGCGGAACTATTTGGCAAATGATGGTTGCTAAAGCAATTGTTAAAACAGATGGAACCGTAGTCAAGAGCTTTACGCCGCAGCGACTCGGAACTGTTAAGACCTCGCCATCTATTTTGTCCTTCTTACGCGGCTCTTTGCGCGAAGTGGTTGTAAGTGGAACCGGTGCTGGGGCCTTTGCTGGTTTCCCGATTGAAGTGAGTGGAAAAACAGGAACTGCCCAAGTTTTTGGTCGAAACCCCAATGGCTCTTTGAAGGATGACACTTCATGGTTTGCATCATTTGCGCCGAGCAAGAATCCTCGATACGCCGTTGTGATGATGGTTGGACAAGGCGGCTTTGGTGCATCAACATCTGGTGTTGGCGTGAGACAGATTTACTCAACACTTTTTGGTGTCACAGGAAACAAGGTTGTACCTGGCGCGGCGTTATTCCCCGAGGGCAAACCTCCTGCTCAATTGCCTAAGATTTCACCTGCAACAAAACCTAAGGAGGCGAGCAAGTGAGTCAGATCCAGGCCCGCCAAAGGTTGTATAGACGCAGCAGACAATCGCTGCTGCATGGCTGGGATCCTGTGTTAACAGCTGTGGTTGGCCTACTTTTGATCATCGGAACTTTACTCGTGTGGTCTGCGACAAGAGATTGGTACACCCGTAATGGTTTAGATGGTCAGTACTATTTAAAGCGCCACAGCATCAATATTTTGATTGGCGGCCTTCTGGCTTATGGCGCAACAGTTGTTGATTACCGTTTACTTCGTGCATATACCCCATTTTTATGGGGAGGTGCGGTTCTCGGATTAGTTATTGTGTTGATTCCAGGTTTAGGTGCTGAAATTAATGGTGCGCGAGCATGGATCGCATTACCGGGTGGCTTCCAAATTCAACCTGCTGAACTTGCCAAGATAGCAATCATTATTGGTATGTCGATGATTTTGTCAGAGAGAACACATGACAGTAATGAACCGACCAGCAAGGATGTATTGCAAGCATTAGCAATCGCGGCTATCCCAGTGCTACTGATCGTTCTACAACCTGATATGGGAACAATTCTGATCATTGCTGCATCAGTTGTAACAATCATCGCTGTATCGGGAGCACCGGCGCGTTGGGTTGCTGCATTATTGTTGCTTGCGGTGCTCGGAGGATTTGTTGCCGTTAAAGCTGGAATTATCAGCGAGTATCAAGTAAGCCGCTTGCAAACATTTGTTGATCCAAATGCAGATACGCAAGGTGCGGGCTATCAACTTCGACAGGCTCGTATCACCGTTGGTTCAGGTGGATTGCTCGGTACCGGGTTGTTTGATGGCCCACAAACAAGCGGTCGATTTGTACCTGAGCAACAGACAGATTTTATTTTTACAGTAGCTGGCGAAGAGCTTGGCTTTGTTGGCAGTGGGTTTATCTTGATTTTATATCTCATACTTTTGATGCGAGCATTTTCAATTGCTCGAAGAACATCTGACCCCTTTGGTCGACTGGTATGTACCGGAGTAATCGCATGGTTTGCATTCCAGTTATTTGAAAATATTGGAATGACCCTGGGGCTGATGCCGATGACTGGGGTGCCTTTGCCATTTATTTCATATGGTGGATCATCGATGTTTGCCACCATGATCGGATTTGGGCTTCTGCAGAATGTTCACGCTCGATTACGAGGGTAAATAGGCAAATCAGGCCCGCTCTGCCATAATTAGGGCACCAGTTCAGCGCGGCTCGCGATCAATCGCGACTCAAGCCCAGCGCGGACGGTACGGAAAACCCAACAGGATTTTTTAAGAAGATAGCTCCGCAAGGGGCATAAAGGATTTGGTGCCATGGCGATTGAGCCTAAAACACCGCGCAAGCGTGCGGTTAAGAAAGCTTCTGCAAAGGTAGAAGCTCCAGCTGTCGAAGCGGCTGAGGAAAAGAAGACAACCCGTAAGAAGGCCGCTGCAGTTCCGGTCCCTATTTTTCAAGCAGCACCTGAAAAGCCTGCTGCTAAGAAAGAGGTTTCAGAGAGCAAGCCTCGTAAGAAGGTTGCGGCGAAGAAAGAATCTGCCGAGGTTGAGGAAAAGCCTGCAGCAACAGAAGGTGCGACATCTGATTCTGAAGAGCGCGCTAACCGTAACCGCCGCCGCCGCCGTGGTGGTCGTGGGCGACGCAAGCCAGGTTCGACCGATGCAACAAACACCGAGAACAATGATGAGGATTCAACTGAAGAGTCTTCTGATGAGGATTCAGCAGAAGGTGCGAGCTCTACACGCCGTCGCCGTCGCCGTCGTGCAACAGGTGAAGGTGTAACTCCAGGGGAGACCATCGAAGAAGATGGTGTCATCACCGTAGTAAAGGTTCGTGAAAAGCGTGAGCGTCCAGAGCGCCCAGCTCGTAATGATCGAAATGATCGTAACAACCGCAACCGACGTGATCGCAATGATCGTTACGATCGCAATGACCGCGGTGGTCGCAGCGAGTACCGCGAGCCATACCGCAAGCGCGGAACAATTATTACCGATGGAGATTTCTTAGCCCGTCGTGAAAATGTTGATCGCGAAATGCTTGTCCGTCAGATTGCAGATCGCACACAGATCGCCGTTATTGAAGATGGCGTCATGGTTGAGCATTACGTAAACCGCAATAGTAATCAGTCTTATGTAGGAAATGTGTACTTAGGTCGTGTTCAAAATGTTCTTCCATCAATGGAAGCTGCATTCGTCGACATTGGTAAGGGTCGTAACGCAGTTCTGTATGCAGGTGAAGTGAATTGGGATGCTGCAGGTATCTCTGAATCACAACCACGCAAAATCGAAACCGTTTTAAAGACTGGCCAGCCAGTATTAGTGCAGGTAACTAAGGATCCAATTGGTCAAAAGGGTGCACGTTTAACAAGCCAGATTTCACTGCCTGGACGTTACGTTGTCTATGTTCCTGGTGGCGGAATGTCTGGAATTTCCAAGCGTCTTCCTGAAGAGGAACGCGCTCGTTTGAAATCAATTCTTAAGAATCTAATCCCTGAAGAGGCTGGCGTTATTGTTCGTACAGCGGCAGAAGGTGTGAGCGAAGAAGATCTGACCAGCGATGTCGCACGCTTGAAGGCGCAATGGGAAGATATCTACACAAAGAGTCAGAATCCAAACTTCCATGCACCAGCAGCTCTCTATCAAGAGCCAGATCTTGCAGTTCGTGTTA
>CAXNDW010000087.1:0-4368 GCA_964201405.1 Candidatus Planktophila sp. | reverse complement strand
AATTCCTAGAACGATGTATGCATATGTCAGATTGGATCCGGTTACTTGGACCAGTGATACGGTGCTTGAAGCACGCATAGGTTCTCCTCCGTTGGAGTTTGTGCGCCCTAAATCGAAGGTCAGGCGCGAGACTGGTGAAGTGTAAGCGCTACTACCCCGAATTAGGCAAATTACACCTATCTATTAGCGCTATTGGAAGGGCTGGAGGTAAGGGCTCCTGACGGGTCTATTTGACTGCCCCAGCGGTCAATCCACGGATGAAGTAACGCTGCAGGGTGAAGAAGACCAGGAGTGGAACTGAAAGGCTGATGAAAGATCCTGCAGCAACTGCTTGCCAGCCTTCACCGTACTGACCCAGCATGGCAAGCAATGTGTAGGTCAAAACAGGGCGTTCATTTCCTACAAATACAAATGCGATTAAGTAATCATTCCAAACCCACAGAAATTGGAAGATCGCAAAAGATGCCAAGGCAGGAACAGAGATTGGTAGAACTAGTCTCCAAAAAATTGTGAAGTTGCTTGCGCCATCCATTCGCGCTGCCTCAATCAAAGTGTTGGGAACTGTCATCATGTAATTTCGTAATATGTAAATAGCTAATGGCATCGCAAAAGCGGAGTGAACAAACCAAGCAGCTGCATACTGTCCCGAAATTTCGATACCGGTTTTATCGGTGATTGAAATAAACATTTTTAGAACGGGAACAAGCGCGCCTTGCAGAGGCACTACCAACAAACCAATAATCACTGAGAAGAAAAACTCGCGGCCACGGAATGATAGAAAAGTAAAACCAAATGCAGCATATGCGGCAAAGAGCAGCGGCAGAATTGTTGCGGGGATAGTAACCGCCATAGATGAGATAAAGCTTGTCGCTAATTTATTTTCAGTTAGCACGGTGGTGTACGAACTGATATCCCAATCTTGAGAAAATGGATTAAAGAGAACATCCCACCACCCAGAGGTTTGAGCTTCACCCTTTGAGCGTAGAGATGTGATGAACAAACCAACTGTTGGTAGTAACCATAGGGCTGAAAGGATCGTAAGTACGATGAATGATCCGCGTCCCTGCTTCTTTTTTCTAATTACATTCATCGGGCCGCCTCAAACTTTCGATAGTGGCGCACTTGATAGAACATCACAGGGATGATGGCCAAAATTAAGATAACAACGGCAGCCATAGCTTTTCCAGTGTTTCCGTAGATGAAGTATTCGAGGTAAAAAGTTTGAGCCAGCACAGTGGTGTTGTAATTTCCGCCTGTCATAGCCAAGACAATGTCGAACACCTTCATTGCACCGATTAATACGGTGATAAATACCGCGATAGCGGTCGGCCAGATTTGTGGAAGCACAATCTTGAAGAAGATCTGGCCAGTGTTGGCACCATCAACTCTTCCGGCCTCAAGGGTGTCTTCGGGGACGCTTTTGATCGCCGCTGAGAGTAAAACCATTGCATAACCTGCGCTGAGCCAGATCAGAATCACCATTAATAAGAGGTTGTTAAAGCGGAATGCTTCGATCTGGAACCAGGCTTGTGGGCTACCGCCCAGCTTCATCCAAAGGGTGTTAAGAAGTCCTACTTGTTCCTGACCTTCTGGAGCATATGCATAGATGTATCGCCAAATTACAGCTGCGCTGACAAATGAGATTGTCATCGGCATAAAGAAGATTGATTTGAAAATCTTTTCTGCCCGCGTACCAACATTGTTTGCAAACTGCGCGATCGCAAGTCCAATTGAAACAGTCAAAATTGGCACGATAACAATCCACATTAAATTATTTACGAGCATATTTGGGAAGTATTCTTCTGCAAACAAATCTTTAAAGTTCTGAAGTCCTACCCAAGTTGTTGAACCATCAATCTCTTCCTCCATAAAACTGAGGCGGACAGATTGAATGGTGGGGATCACGATAAACACTCCGATTAACAGGAGTACCGGGCCAATAAATATATATGGCTCAACTTTTTTCTTAATCTTTTCAGGTAAACGATGAATTAATTTGTTCATCAACCAATAAATGAGAGCGGTGATTGCGATACCGGCTACTACAGCCTGTAATGCAGTCAACAAATCTTTCATTGGCATTCCCTACATTCAATAGATTTGGAATTCTAGAGCAATCAGCGCCAGCGGGAAATACCCACTGGCGCTGATCTTTAAACTCTGGATTTAGCGAAAGCTAAATGCTTTACGCCTTGCTCCATGAAGCATCAATTGCAGCAAACGCTTGCTTTTGAGTCTTCTTTCCCGCTACCCAGTTTGTTAGTTCAGTCCACTGTGTTGCGTTAACAACAGCAGGAGCTAGATCTGAACCATCAAATCCAAAGAGCTTTGCAGAGGAAAGAATTCCTGCGATGTTCTTTGTAATTGGATTCTTGTAGCCAGCACTTGGGAATGTCTTATGTGCTGATAGGTATGAAGGGTATGCAGCAAGCATTGCACCTTGGCCAAGCTTGTCAGAAAGGATGAAGTTCAAAACCTTCTGAGTTGCTGGGTTTGCATCAAATGCTGCAGCTAGATCTCCACCGCCGAGTACCGCATCAGTTGTTCCAGCTGGTGCTGGAAGCTTGAATACGCCAACGCGTGAGAAGTTATTTGCCTTGTACTCAGCCTTAACTGCATCTGGGAAGAAGTCAGTAATGAATGAACCTTGACGCATCATGAAACACTTGTTCTTGTTTGTTGCGAACAAGTTAGCTGTAGTTCCGAAGCCAGTTGCAGCGATTGCCTTACCGCCACCATTTACGTTACCTGGTGTTAGTGCGATATCTGCAAACTTCTTTGCAGCCTTCTGAACTGTTGGTGATGACCAAGCAAGCTTGCCCTTCCACCATGCTGTGTACTGAGCTTCTCCGCCGTAACGAAGTACATACTCTTCCATCCAGTCAGTTGCAGCCCAACCAGTTGCGCCACCTGACTCAATACCGATACACCATGGGAAGCCAAGCTTCTTTGACTTAATTGTGTTTGTTAACTTTGTCATGTCTGCATCTGTCTTTGGAACAGTTAATCCTGCAGCCTTGAAGTTAGCTGGGTTGTACCAAACAAGTGACTTAACATTTGCTGATACTGGAAGACCGTAAGTCTTTCCACCCTTAACAGCAAGATTTGCCCATCCCGGAACAAGAGTCTTTTTGATTGATGCAAGGTCAACTGACTTCAATGAATCGATTGGCTCTAGAACAGATGAGTACTCAAGTAATCCACCTGGTTGTGGCCACATTCCGATATTTGGAGCCTGTCCTGCCTTCACCTTTACACGAATATCTGTGTCGTATGAAGCAAGTGTTGTGTAAGTGATTTTAATTCCATTTGCTGCACCATATGCATCAAGCTCGGCCTGGAAGCCCTTAGCTTGATCTCCGCCAAAGCCACCAAAAATAGTGACTTCATCAGCTGCATGAGCTGATGGCAGAACAGCAACTGATGCTGCTACCGCAACTGCAATAATTGCAGCGCCTAATTTCTTCATGAAAATTCCTTTCGAAAGGGTACCTAGGGCACGAGAGAGCGCACTAGGTTTAGGCGAAAATTACAGGGGCACAACGGGCGAGTGAAGGAAAAACCGGTAACGCTTTGCCAAAGATTTCAGGGGTTTTTTGCAGTTTTTTACAGTGCCGGTTGAGCGTAAACCCCTGCAAATTCGTGTCGTTATCCCTCGAAAGGCTGCAATATCCTCGAACTGAGAGGCGCAGGGAATATAGACAGGGTCAATGATCGAACCCCATCCCCTGTGAAGAGCTCAACAGAGGATTGGTCAATAACTATCACCAGATGGAGTTGATTTCCACTTACTTCATATGGTGCTTCATATTCATTTATGAAAACTATTTTCTTGTCTGCGTTGTAACCAACTCTCACAAAACCTTGTAAACCTATTTCGCCTGTCTCGGGCACAGTGCAAGAGATTTCATATGTGGGTTTTGATACTGGATGCTGAGTAAGAACAACTTCGCCCTTGTAACGTGCAAGAGATAACTCTCGTGGAATAGTCATCTGAGTGGTCCATGATGTTTCTGGATGCAGATTGACATCGGACCAATTGGCAAGCCATCCAATCAAAATTCTTTTCCCGTTCGGTTCATCACTAAATGTCACACCTGCGTAATTATCTTTTCCATAATCTAGCCAACGAGGTTCATCGGTTGAATAGCGTGGAATAAAAGTTGTTCCATCAAAATCTCCAATAAAGTATTGGGTTCCGGATCCATATAGTCCTCCGGGATTTAACGAAACAATTAACACCCAAAGTTCTTGATTATCCAACTGAAGTGGAAATAGGTCGGGGCATTCCCATACGCCACCCTGAGCTGCAGCTGGACCAAAATTACTGAGGTGTTTCCAAGTAATTAAATCCAATGATGAATAAAA
>CAXNDW010000086.1:0-4392 GCA_964201405.1 Candidatus Planktophila sp. | reverse complement strand
AACTCAGTTGCAAAAATGTTCTCCTTCATAGTCTGCAACACCAATGAAGTGAAAAGCCCCCTAGTCGACGCTAGATTCCAGGTCGAGAGCGGCACCTGGGCTAACGGAATCACAGTAGCTTATGCAGCTAGTGTGAATTCAGACTTTTTAAGGTCTGCAGTTATTTTGTGCACGGATTATTGGTTAACGAGATCATTCCGGCTTCCTCGGCCCGCTTCCCCTGCCTCAACATCCAAAGTCGAGACCGTTCACCCCCAAGATTTAAAGTGCTTTCACACTTACAACTTGGAGAAAAAGAAACGTATTTCTTTCCCCTATTTAATTGTCAATCCTTTTTAAACATTACTCCTTGAATTTAACAAAAGGCAAGAAAGCTTAATTCCCTGCTTTTTGCGCCGTCGCGACTGTGCCTCAAAAATTGAGGTATCGAAGCGGCGGTGTACTAAGTGTAAATCAGAGAGGCAGGAAAGCGTTAATCCTCGTACTTGGAAACAGCCCTCGACGCCTTGCCGCTCAAAGAGCGAGAGACAACACGGGATACTTCACGATCCGCCTCGCGCTCCTTAATCGCCTCGCGCTTGTCATGGCCCTTCTTGCCCTTAGCAACCGCGATCTCGACCTTGGCTTTTCCATCCTTGAAGTACAACTGGAGTGGAACCAAAGTCGTTCCAGAATCCTTGAGCTTTCCCATTAACTTTCGAAGCTCTTGTTTGTGAACAAGTAGTTTGCGATCGCGGCGAGGCGTGTGATTAGTCCATGTTCCTTCGGTGTATTCCGGAATGTGAACACCCATCAACCACAACTCACCATCATTAACCATGGCAAAACCATCAATGAGAGAGGCGCGGCCAGCACGTAGTGATTTAACTTCAGTACCGGTCAAGACCAATCCGCACTCAAGAACATCAGAGATTGAATAGTCGTGACGTGCCTTTTTGTTTTGAGCGATGACCTTGCGGCCTATCTCTTTAACCATGCCGCATCACCACCCAGTGTTTATGGCGATTCAGATATTGAATCGCAGGAGTCAATTCTCTCACCCGGAGCCGTTGAGAAGGACCAGATACCCAAAAAGATAGGGCCCCCAATATCTCGGGAGCCCTTCTTTTAAGAATTAAGTAAATCAGACCTTCAGGTAACGGCGCAGCGTGATGACTGAGGCCAGGATTGAAACTACCAAACCTGTCGCTAGTAAGTACCCCGATGCAACCCAGACCTCTCCCCACCCAAAGAAATTGGTAAAGGAGAGAAGCGGTGCAACTTGTGAATCGACAACGCTCTTCAAGCCGGCAAGCAAACCAGTTGCTAATCCCCAACCGATTACAGCTGAGATAACACCTTCGAGCAAGAATGGAAGTTGGATCGACCAAGAAGAAGCACCAACCAGTTTCATCACACCTGTTTCACGGCGACGATTAAATGCCGCAATTCGCAAGGTATTTGAAATGAGCAATGCAGCGGTAAGTACAGATGCAAGACCAACAGCTAACGCCGCATTTCGAAGCACCGCTAATAACTGGAAGAACTTTTCAAGAATTGCTCGCTGATCTTGCACAACATCTACACCAGGTCGTCCACTAAATGCGCTAACGATCACTGAGAACTGCTCTGGATCCTTAAGCTTTACACGGAATGACTCTGGAAGCTGATCTGCCGTCACATTTTGTGCGATCGCTGAATCTTTGAAGCGCTCCTGGAATCGCACAAATGCTTGTGATTGTGATTCATAGAAAACGCTATCAACAACTGTCATCTCTTGAAGATCCTGTTGGATAGACAATCGCTGATCAGCAGTTACTGCTCCAGCTGCACATGATGGAGAATCGGAAAGATTTCCACACAAGAATACTGATACTTCAATCTTGTCATACCAATAATCCTTCATCGCTCCTACTTGAGCGTTTGAAAGAAGACCGATACCAAGCAAGGACAATGAGATAGCTGTTGTAACAACAACAGCAAAGGTCATAGTTAAGTTACGACGAAGGCCGATTCGGACTTCACTGAGAAGAAACCGTGCGCGCATTTAAGCAACCATCCCGTCGTTACGAACTGAAAGAGTAAATATTGAATACTGCAATAGATTTAATAGCGAGCCGTTCAGAGAGATCTTCATCATTCTCATCCCGCCCTTAACCTGTGTACCCATAAACACCACGAACCTGATCGCGGATTACATGTCCGCCATCGAGCTCAATAACGCGCTTGCGCATCTGATCCACAATGCCTGCATCGTGTGTAGCCATCAAAACTGTTGTGCCCTCGCGGTTAATGCGATCGAGCAACTTCATAATTCCCACAGATGTTGCCGGGTCAAGGTTTCCTGTTGGCTCATCAGCGATCAGAATTGGTGGGCGGCTGACATATGCACGAGCAATCGCTACACGTTGTTGTTCTCCACCTGAAATCTCTGATGGCAATCGATCGCCCTTATCCTCCAAACCAACAAGCTCCAAAACCTCTGGAACTTCGCGGTTGATCTCTTTTTGAGAGTAGCCAAGTACATGCAAGGTAAATGCAACGTTTTCTGTAATTGTCTTGTTTGGTAGCAAACGGAAATCCTGGAACACAGTTCCTACAGAACGGCGCAGTTCGGGAACCTTGTACTTTGAAAGGGTTCCAAGATCCTTTCCTGCAACATGGATGGAACCTGAGGTAGGACGCTCTTCACGAAGGATCAAACGAAGAAATGTTGATTTACCAGAGCCTGAAAGTCCAACAAGGAAGACAAACTCGCCCTTCACGATTTCAAGATTTACAGAGTCCAGAGCTGGGCGCTCCTGACCTGGATAAATCTTGGTGACATTCTCAAAGCGAATCATTCGATCTCCCATTGCATCTGCGGGGTGGATATCGGGGAACCACCTTCGACCTGCGCTTAGTTTAAGGAAGTCAGGCGGAATTCCTTGGATGTCGCGGGGTCGTGAGCGTAAGAAAAGTGTGAGATTGCTCGAATCCCAAGCAAATGCAATTTTTAAGCTCAAGAACTCTGAGAATCTAGTCAGAGTGCTGGAGCACCAAATTGATGGTTAAGAAGGATTTTTGAAGGTAAGAATTCCAAGAAATCGTATCTTTGTCCTGGCTGTTCGATCCCGCACGGGTGCGTGGCAATAGTCAGACCCAGGATTTCGAGGAGTTGCTTACCAAGAAAATTATGGGAAGGAGATGTGCTTATGAGCTTCGGCGCCAGCGAATTCCGGCTTCGATAAACTCATCGATTTCACCATTTAATACCGCTGATGTATTTCCTGTTTCATAATCGGTGCGCAAATCCTTCACCATTTGATACGGAGCCAACACATAGGAGCGCATCTGATTTCCCCATGAACCTGAGTTATCGCCCTTTAGCGCATTGATCTTTGCCTGCTCTTCTTGGCGACGGCGTTCCAAAAGCTTTGATTGAAGCACGGCCATTGCTGTTGCCTTGTTTTGAATCTGAGAACGTTCATTCTGGCAAGAGACCACAATGCCTGTTGGAATGTGCGTCAAACGCACCGCAGAATCTGTGGTGTTAACGCCTTGGCCGCCAGGACCAGATGAGCGATACACATCAACGCGAATCTCTTTTTCATCAATCTCAATGTGATCGCTTTGTTCAACAACTGGAACAACTTCAACGCCAGCAAATGATGTGTGGCGTCGGCTCTGGCTATCAAAGGGCGAGATACGAACTAAACGGTGTGTGCCTTGTTCAACTGACAATGTGCCATACGCATACGGTGCTGAAACTTTAAAGGTTGTTGATTTGATTCCCGCCTCTTCCGCATACGAGGTTTCCAGGACATCGACCTTAAATGAGTGACGCTCGCAGTAGCGCAGATACATTCGCATGATCATTTCCGCCCAGTCAGCCGCTTCTACTCCACCAGCTTCAGAACGAATAGTGATCAAGGCATCGCGATCGTCATACTCACCGTTCAAGAGTGTTTGAACTTCTAGTTCGCTAACAGATTTCTTAACCGCATCCAACTCTCTTTCGGCATCATCAATGCCACCGGGCTCACCTGCTGCTAATTCAAAGAGGATAGGAAGATCCTCAACACGTTGGCGCAGACCCGATAACTTTGCGATCTCTGATTGCACACGAGACAACCGGCTCGTGATCTTTTGTGCCGCTTCTGGGTCATCCCAAAGATTAGGGACACCGGCCTCTACCTCTAGCTCATCTGCCTGCTTGCGAAGTTTGGGTAAATCTAAAACCTTTTCAATAGAAACAAGGGTCGCATCAATCGCGTCGATCTCTAATTGATACTCGCGCGCGGCCATGGGGTAAGGATAGCCAACTCAGGAAGGGCAGGCGAACGCTTGGTTACTTAGGCGTTGAGTAAAAATCATGAGTTTGTGGGTTCCTTGATTAATGAGTTTGTGGGTTCCTTGATTAATGAGTTTGTG
>CAXNDW010000085.1:0-4410 GCA_964201405.1 Candidatus Planktophila sp. | reverse complement strand
GAAATTTAAAGGTGGTACCTGTTTTTATAGGCGGAACGGGCCGCAGCGGGACGACTGTGCTCGGAGACCTTTTGAATGAACACTCGCATGTGCGTACCAGTAACCCAACTGAGATTAAATTCTTAGCCAATCGCGGAGGTTTTCTCGATGTGGTTTTTGGCTCAATGAATTCACAACTTGAAAATCGAGAGAAGATCTCAATTTTTCACTACCGGACTTATCTTCAACGTGCGCAAAAAGACTTATTACAGAGGCGCGAACGGTTTGAGGAGTTCAGTGAAAAGTTGTGGCAGAAGTGGTGGCAGATAGATGCGCCAGCCCCACATGGCCCAGGTCTTCACGCAGGGATTGAAAAGCAGGATTTGCAAGAGATTCTTAGCAATTACTCTCGGTCAATAAAAAGGAGTCCGATAAAGCAAGCTCGAAAATTCATGATGTCCTTCATGGGTGCTCAGAAAGACCACAAGGGCGAGAAGTATTGGGCGGAAACAACACCAATGAACATCTTTTATTCCCATCGGTTGATTAAGTTGTTTCCAGAAGCTAAATTCATTGTGATTCGCAGAGATCCGAGAGATGTCATTGCATCACTGCTAACCAAAGACTGGGGCCCAAATTCTCCGCTGGAGGGCGTCGAATGGATTGAGTCTCGCCTGAGAGCCGATCACGAAGCCCTAAAATCGGTTCCACGCAATCAAATCTTGTTCATTAACCTAGAAGATCTAGTCACCAATTCTCCACAAGAAAGTTACAACCAGATCTTAACTTTTCTCGAGTTGCAGGATGAGCCAGCGATGCGCACCTTTCACACCGTTAACATGACAGCAGAGAACGCATCATCTGGACGTTGGAGAAAAGAGATAGATACTCCGGAATTTGGTGCAGCTATCGATGCAATGAATCTACGCCTGCAAAGAGACTCGATTATTTAGCAGCAAGAACCATCTGAGCAGCCTTGAGATCTCGCTCAAAAACCATTAACTGAGGGCCATCCAATGTCTGCGTCAGGGTGGCCTTGATGTTGGCATCTACCAACTTCTGCAAACTCATCTGCGCTTCAATGTAGTTGCTCGGAGTTTGCAACGGTTTAAGCAATCCGTATTGATCTTTCTTTCCAGCTTTAATTGGCGTAATTATCAGCCGTTTATTAGATGAAAAACCCCACTTGAGTACAAGAATCAATAAAGCCAAGCCCACAAAACCGCCAAAGGATTGCAGAAAGAGTCCGTTATTGATTCCACCGAGCATCTGCCGAGTCTAGTAGAACTTAACTAGTTCCCTCATGAAGGCGATCTCTTTTTCTTGCGCTTCAATGATCGCGGCCGCTAACGCAGCGACTTCTTTGTTCTTGGATCCGGTTACCTTTTGTGCCATTGCGATTGCACCTTCATGATGAGCGATCATTCCCTCCAAGAAAAGACGATCAAAAGTCGCACCCTCAGAGTCTCGAAGCTGCTGGATCTGGCTCTCGCTGAGCATTCCATCCATCATGTGACCCATGTGAGTTGAAGTGCTAACACCAGTCCAGCTCTTCATTAACTCAATCTCGGGGGATTGTGCAGCCTTGATCTCTTGAGCAAGCAGGAGAATGTCTTCGCTACTTGAGTTAGTTAATGCGATGTCTGACATAACAATCGCTTGTTCGTGGTGCGGGATCATCATCTCGGCAAAGTTAATGTCCTCAGCACTGTATTCGGAGTTAGCCTGGGGGGCTGCAGCGCAACCGCTCAATAGAAATGCTGCAAATAGCGTTAATAGCAACTTCTTCATCTCATGACCCTACCTTTGCCTGCGATTGAATGCTATTCGAATGAGGTATTGGATTCGAACAATTAGTTTTGATTTGAATGAAATCTTTGTGCCATCGTTGATTATGGTTCTCTCAATGAATGGCTTTGTACTCTTCACAACTTTGTGAAAGTTTTCGATGCTAATTTCATCAGTCAAAGACTCAGAGTTTGTGTACGTATTGAATTCAGATATCTCAGTGCCACCGCAAAATGCGCAGCTGCTACTTTTGGATGGAACCCTCTTTTGACACTGGGGGTTTAGACAAAGAGCCACGCTGCAGATGTTAACCAAGTAGTTATGAGGCATCCATGTGAAACGGGGCTTCTCAGAGGATCGACAGGAAGGATTAAGGGATCGAAATGGTTTAAATTGGATCTCGTGCTTACTTTCGTAAGTGGGTGGTGAGGGACTCGAACCCCAATAGGGGTTATGTACTCACATGGTCCACATATGGATGTAACCGATCTTGAACTATCTCCCATAGTAGGGATGTGGTCTGACAGTTACTAGATTTTGAACAGATTTAGGACGCATTTGGGCGAGTCTATGAAATCCCAAAAACTTCCAGATAATTTCCTCCTAAGTTCATTTGGAATCGGAGACCCACATGGCCATGCAAATCAAGCACATCAGTCATAAATTGATTGACACCTTAAGCGATGGTGTGTTTTCTATTGCGCTGACTCTCTTGGGGCTAGATGTTCTCAGCCTGGCACATGGAATAAGCAAGAGCGAAGACTTTAATGGAGCAATGTTTGAACATTGGCCGACATTTTTTGCTTACGCTCTTAGCTTTTTTGTATTATTTGCATGGTGGTATCAATATCACGTAACAAGTCAATACGTAGTAGGAACAAGTGCCTTCATAGTTTGGAACCATGGTTTAACGCTTGGTTGGGTGGCGTTAATGCCATTTGGTGCGGCGATTCTTGCTGAAAATATCAATACTCCAAATATGAAATGGGGCGTTTTCTATTTTGGCATTTGCCTCTTTGGCCAGTACTGGACTGCTTCAATTCAAAGAATTATTCTTCTCATGTTTAAAGGTGATGTATCAATCAACTTCACTGAAGATTTCATTTTGACAGGTAAATCAAGAGAGTATCAAAACAAAGCCCTTCTAATGTTCAATGGATTCCCAGCAATATTAGGAATTGTTCTTGTAGCTACCTGTCTACTTAACTCGTGGGTCGCACTGGCTGGATATATGGTTTATATCTTTACTTTGGCAAATCCTGTTAAGAATCTCAACAGATTGCTACCGACACTTACAAGAATAATTAAGTAGCCAGCATTGATCCACCTATGGAACTAAGCGGGTTGTGAGGGTTTCGAACTCAGACCCGGTTACTAACTTTTAGCTTGTTAAACCAGTCAACTGTCGGCTTGAACTTAGAAGTTTGCAAATAAGCCTTCTTCACTCCACCGACAGAGCGGACTTTCACCAATCCTGCCTGAATGAGAATTTCTAGGTGTTTATCAATGGATGCAGGTGTGAGCTTGCAGAGCTTTGAGAGATCCTTCAGGGTGTGTGAATCCTGTACCAATACCTCCACAATCCGGCGGCATTGGGGCGCAGATAGTGCTTGAAGGTTTTGTGCGAATTGGATTTCACTGAGTTTCATTGAAATCTCCATAATATTCTCGGGCTTACTGTCGTAAGTGGGTGGTGAGGGACTCGAACCCCCGACCCGGTGATTAAGAGTCACCTGCTCTACCAACTGAGCTAACCACCCGAGGCATCCAGGCGCCGGAAACGCTTGAATGCAGGGGGAAACCTATCAGCAACCTACGCCTTGCCGCACATCCCCGACACACGCATACTGGGCGTATGAGTCACATTGAAATAAGGATTGCCCTAGTCCTGAGCCTTCTTGTGGCAGGAATCTCGCCAGCGCAGGCTGACTCAGTTGTTTCGGGGTTATCAATTATTGAAGCGCAGGTAACAAAGGGACGAGCTGCCAAAACTGGATACACCCGAGCCCAGTTTGGACAGACATGGGCAGATGTTGATCGCAATGGATGCGATACCCGTAACGATATTTTGAAACGGGATTTAACCGGTGAAGTTTTCAAGGAAAAAACCCGAGAGTGCGTGGTCTTATCTGGAACATTGGTAGATCCATTTTCGGGGGAGACGATCAACTTTGTGCGGGGAAATGTGAGCAGCATGGAGGTTCAAATCGATCATGTTGTCGCAATGTCGAATGCTTGGCAGACCGGTGCATTCAAGTTATCGGTTAAGGAGCGAACAGCTTTTGCAAATGATCCAATGAATCTCTTGGCCGTCAAAGGCAGATTGAATTCTCAAAAAGGCGATGGAGATGCAGCAACATGGCTGCCACCTTTGAAGAGTTTCCGTTGTGATTATGTAGCTCGGCAAATTGCGGTGAAGATCAAATACAAGTTGTGGTTTACCGCGCCTGAAAAAGAGGCGATGATTCGAAACTTAAAGAGCTGTCCTGAAAAAGCTTTACCTAGTAATTAATGTGCGCCTTTAAAGCGATTATAAGAAGCGTTAATTTCTAACTCTGCTTCGTCATGTCCTACCCACTCGCCGCCTTGGACAGATTTTCCAGGCTCAAGAGTTTTGTACACCTCAAAGAAATGCTTGATTTC
>CAXNDW010000084.1:0-4462 GCA_964201405.1 Candidatus Planktophila sp. | reverse complement strand
TTTCATCTTGACGAATCTTGTAGAGAAACTCAGCCATTAGCTTTGCTGTGATCTTATTTTTTCGAGACAGGCCGCTTGCATCGGCAACAACTAGTTTGCTCGCATCAATCTGCATTCCAGCTAGAACTTCACGGAAAACCATGTCAACGCCTTTACTGCTCATCGGATAGCCAGCTGCTTTAGCTGACAATCGAGCCAATCGTTCAGAGATCACGTTGTCGCTCCACAATAAAATCCAGTCAATAAGAGCTGCAACTGTTGGGGAGTTCTCTGACGCAATTTGCTGTCCGAGGGCCATAAAGGCCTCTTCATCAGACACAGCGCTGAAAGTTGGTTTAAATCCACGCTTAGCCCAAAAGGTTTTTAGATTGGATATATCTTGGGAAAATAGATCGCTATAAATAACCTTGTAATTCTTCAGTGATCCGCCATTAAAAGCCTTGACTCCTTTGAGAGTTTCAAAGCCCATGTATGGAAGAGATGCTCGGCTCATTTTTCTGGCCGTTTTATGATCCAAGCTGATCCATGGATCAAATGATCCGCGAATAATCACTGTTTTAATGTCTGGATTGATGTTTATAGAGGTATTAAAAGTTGAATCAAGTTCTAGTTTTTGAACCACCGCTGCGCTTGTTAGTAGTTTCATGACAGATGCGGGTTTGCGTTGTGAAAATCCGTTTTTTTCATAAATTACCTGACCAGTGCTTCCATCAATAACAACCATGGCTGGATTGGAAAGTCTTTGATTTTTTAAGAGTTCATCAAAGACTGCAGGAATTGAGGTTGGACTAAGGGCTGCATTAGCAGGAATTACAGTTGCGCTGACAAAAAGAGAGGCAACAATTACACGATATATAAAGCGCATTAATCTTTACTAGCGCCAAGAAGCAATAACAATATTTGTGATGGTCAAACCGAGCATCGTCACCCAAACATTTTTAGTCAGTTCTTGCTTCTTAACATTTGTGTAGCCGAGAACAAGAATTACTAGAAGAATTATGAATTTAACTCCGACTTTAATGTGATTGAGCTCTTCATCCGGCTTTACATTGTTATGAAGGCCAACCAACACGATTCCAGCCACAAGTGCGGTCAAACCTGCGTGCAGGATTCCTGGATTTAACTTACGAGGGGACTTGTTCCACTGCAGCAAAAGCAAAGCCAAAATGCCAAGGACAGATAGAAGATGGATTGCATAGGCGACTGTGTTGATAGCTGACATGTGTTCAGTTTAGAGTGCATACATGTCTTCTCCAACAACCCCCGCCAGTATTGGCCCAGGTGAATTTTTCCCAGTTGTTGGAGTCGGGCCTCATGAAAAGCCCTGGCCAGAAGGTGATCAGTACGATCCTGAACTATTACTGAATGGCGATCGTAGAAATGTCTTAGATCACTATCGCTATTGGAGTGTGGAGGCGATCGTTGCAGATTTAAACACAAAGCGTCACAAATTACAGATCGCTATTGAAAATTGGCAACATGATCTCAATATTGGATCCATCGTCAGAACTGCAAACGCTTTCAATGTTTCTGGTGTTCATATTGTTGGAAAGCGTGACTGGAACAAACGTGGAGCCATGGTCACCGATAGATACCTAACCGTTATGCATCATCCAACAATTGAAGATTTTGCACGGTACTGCAAGGAGCAGGGCTTGCCAATTATTGGAATAGATAATGTGCCAGGTTCAAAGCAATTGGAATCTGCGCAGTTACCTGAAAGTTGTGTTCTTTTGTTTGGGCAAGAAGGTGCGGGAATGTCCGACGAGGGAATTAACGTTTGCGAAGTTTTGTACGAGATCAACCAGTATGGATCTACCCGATCAATGAACGCATCGGCTGCAGGTGCTATTGCGATGTATCACTGGGCGTTACAACACTTACCTCGTTAAGAGATTATCTCTGCGAGCAACCCATCGACAGCACGTTCAACCATAGCCAAGGTCGCTTCATAAGCTTCATCACTTTGGTTATAGGGATCTGGAACTTCTAATTTAAAGTAATCGGCAGAACCTGGATCGATACCCTTTAGATCTGGATCAAAATTTCTTAAGTAGAAAACCTTCGAGCGATGCTCATCATTTTCCGCCAGTGAAATTACATTGTGATAGTTGCTGGAATCCATTACCAAAATCAGATCGTGGACAAAAAAATCATTGCTCGTAAATTGCTTAGCTGCGTGTTCATGTTTGTAGCCAGCTTTTTCCCAAATCTTTTTTGAGGATGGATGCGGACCTTGCCCGATATGCCAAGGCCCTGTGCCCGCGCTATCTACAGTGATAACTGGGGATTTGACCGCATGTATCTTGTTAGCCAAAACAGCAGCCGCCATGGGTGAACGGCAGATATTGCCAAGGCAGACCATTGTGATGCTGAGTTGTTCTCGGCCTTTAATTAAGGAGATCACGCTCAGGTTCATCCTCCAGCGCTTCTTGAACAGACTTCAAGCGACGTTCAATTTCATCCGCCTCTTCGGCACGGCCCTGCATTCTTAAAATCTTTGCGATACGAGATTCGATATCAACGATGAACTCAAAGTCTTTAGGTTCATCCTCGCTAACGATTGCTAAGACATTTTCTAGGGTAGCTAAGCCCTCATCATATTTTTCAAGCAAGATCTGAGCTTTACCAAATTCAAAAGAGGCAAAGGTTTCACGTCGATGATCATGGCCTGTTTCAAAAACATCAACTGCTTTGCGGGCCGTTTCAAGAGCGAGTTCACCTTCGCCCAATTCAATAAGGCATGAAGCCATTTTCTGATCACAACGTGCAACATGAATTACTTCCTTGTTGCGCTTAAAGAGTGAACGCGCTTCTTTGAAAGCTTCAATTGCTTTTTCATAATTCTTTAACTCACGTTCTGCACAACCAATCAAGTGCAGATCATTTGCTGCACCAATTTCATTTCCATCTACAAGATGCTCTTGGGCACACTCATTCATTGTCTCTACAACTTTGTCGTACTTCTTGGATGAGTACCACCATTCGCCAAGAGTGCATGCAAGTTCTAATGCGATTGGAGATTTGTTTTCGCGCAAAATCTCTACCGCTTTGCTCATTGCGGTGGCTGCTTCATCCATGCGCTTTAACTGATTTAAGTTATAACCAATCGCTGAATAAGCTTGTGCTAATCCTTCTGAAGAAACTGATGCACCTAACTGTGAGTAAATGTCACGAGCTGTCTCTGCGAGAGCGAGCGCTTCATCGTATTGACCACGGGCATAGATGCGCGCACTTAATTCGTAATATGTGCTGGCACGCTCTTCACCTTCAACTTCGGGAATTCGATCCCAGAGCATCTCTTCCGTGACGAGTTCTTCCATGCCTTCGTCTTCACTCATGGCTGTGACCTTATCTTTATAAGGTGGGCCGAGGCTTAGGATTTGGGCTCAACTCTATGAATTCTCAGAAACTCGCCTATATGTTGCAGATGCGAATCGTTTGCATTAACCTTTTTCTATGCATATTCCTGATGGTTTTCTAGATGTCCAGACATCGGTCATATTTACTGGGCTTTCAGCCGCAGGTGTGGCGGTTGCCCTAAAGGGGGCACGCTCGCAGCTCGATGAGAAGACAGCACCCTTGGCTGGCCTAACCGCAGTCTTTATCTTCGCTGTTCAGATGCTCAACTTCCCGGTTGCTGCAGGAACGAGTGGCCACTTGATTGGTGGTGCTTTAGCCGCCATCTTGGTGGGGCCGTGGGCTGCAACTTTGGCCCTGACGATAGTTCTGCTGATGCAGGCATTTTTATTTGCCGATGGCGGATTAACCGCATTAGGTGCGAGCACATTTAACATGGCAATTGTTGGAGTATGGGCTGGATATGGCACTTTCTTATTGATCCGAAAGATACTTCCAAAAAAGAAGGCGTCAATTCCAGTTGCTGCTGCGATCGGTGGATTTATTTCAGTTCCATTGGCTGCAATTAGTTTCACGGTTCAGTATGCAATGGGTGCAACAGCTACTTACTCAACGACAACCGTCCTTGGCGCGATGGTTGGAACACATATCTTGATCGGAATTGGCGAAGGCCTGATTACTGGCCTAACGGTCAGTGCAGTGATTGCAAGTCGTAGTGATTTAGTTTATGGATGGAAGAACAACACTCAGAAACTGGAGATTCGACATGCTTAACAACCGAAAGTTTTACATCGCTGGGTTTGTTGTTTCTCTCTTTCTAGCAGGAGTAGTTTCCTACTACGCCTCTTCCTCACCAGATGGTTTGGAAAAGGTGGCTGAAGATATTGGCTTCATTGAAACAGCGAAGGAAAACACCAACGCAGATGTTGTTCTATCTGATTACGGAACAAAGGGTGTTGACAATGAGCGAGCATCGGTAGGCATTGCTGGTGTTGCAGGTGTACTTGGTACAGCCGTTGTTGCTGGTGTGGCCTTTAGATTGATTGCTCGCAAACCACGAGCGGTGAAAAATTAAAGTTCAAGAAGAAAAGCACCATCACGG
>CAXNDW010000083.1:0-4507 GCA_964201405.1 Candidatus Planktophila sp. | reverse complement strand
CCGATCAGAATTTGATCATCGGCAAGTAAGTTGAGTGTGCCAACTGGGGTCTTATGGGATGTGATGAGAAGTGGCACTCGCTAAAATTAGCGATCGCGCAACATTTCAGCAACTAAAAATGCTAGCTCAAGAGATTGAGCGTGGTTAAGGCGTGGATCGCAGGCGGTTTCATATCGTGAAGCGAGATCTTCATGGGAAATCTCCTCGCCGCCACCGACGCACTCAGTGACATCATCACCGGTGAGTTCAATATGAACTCCACCTGGATGTGTTCCAAGCGCTTTATGTACTTCAAAGAATCCCTTAACCTCATCCATAACATCATCAAAGCTGCGGGTCTTGTACCCAGATGGTGCTTCATAGGTATTGCCATGCATTGGGTCGCACACCCACAGCACCTTTGCACCCGATTTTGTAACGCCATCTACAAGTGCTGGCAAGATTTCACGGATGTTCTTAGCACCCATGCGAGTAATAAATGTAATACGGCCAGGTTCGCGATGTGGATCCAGCTTGTCGATCAATGCAAGCGCATCTTCAACAGTGGACTTTGGTCCAAGCTTGATTCCAATTGGATTGCGAACCTTTGAAGCAAAATCAACATGTGCGCCATCTAGCTGTCGAGTGCGCTCACCAATCCAAATGAAGTGGCCTGAAACATCGTATGCATCACCTGTGCGTGAATCGATACGTGTAAGCGCCTTTTCATACTCCATGATTAGCGCTTCATGGCTGGCAAAGAAATCCACTGATTTAAAGCTTTCAGGATCTACTCCTGCTGATTTCATGAATGCAAGGGCTCGACCGATTTCATTAGCCATCTTTTCATAACGATCGCCAACCTTTGAATCACGGATAAAGCCCTTGTTCCATTCATGCACCTGGCGAAGATCTGCAAAACCACCCTGTGTAAATGCTCTCACTAAGTTCAAGGTTGCAGCTGATGTGTTGTAGACCCGAACTAAACGCATTGGATCTGGAGTACGTGCCTTTTCGGTGAACTCGATGTCATTGACAGCATCTCCGCGATATGCGGGCAATTTAACTTCTCCACGAGTTTCAAAATCACTAGATCTAGGCTTTGCAAACTGGCCAGCCATTCGGCCCACTTTAATTACCGGAAGACTTGAGTAGTACTGTAATACCGCAGCCATTTGAAGAATTGTTTTAATACGATTTCGAATTGAATCGGCGGTAGCTGATGCAAAGGTTTCTGCACAATCTCCACCTTGTAACCAAAATGCTTTTCCTTCTGCAGCGAGCGCAATTCGAGCTTTGAGATCATCACACTCACCAGCAAAGACCAAGGGAGGTAGAGCCTTTAGCTCTGCTACCGCGGCCTTTACTTGTGGACCATCTGGTCCACCTGGCCAGGTTGGTTGCTGTGCAGCAACGAGGCCAGGTGTGAACAGAGTGTCTAACTGTGTGCTCGGATTCGAGTTCATTGGAGAAGTCTAGAGAGTTCGATGGTCATTGCGCGGGGCAATTATCCGAAGAAGATCTCTGATTCCTTGTATAGCTCTAGAGGAACGGTCTTTAACTTTTCAGTTGCAGATGCCAGAGGCACTCGAGCGATATTTGTGCCGTGGAGCGCAACCATCTTGCCCCAGTCTCCTTCATGTGCAGCTGTAATCGCATGGAGGCCAAAGCGTGTAGCTAGAACACGGTCAAAGGCTGTTGGAGTTCCACCACGTTGGATGTGACCCAATACAGATGTGCGTGCTTCCTTGCCGGTTCTCTCTTCAATCTGACCAGCTAGCCAATCACCGATTCCTGACAGCTTGACGTGGCCAAATGAGTCAAGGGTTTGATCCTTAACAACCATGTCACCATCTTGAGGGATTGCACCTTCTGCAATGACGATGATTGGTGCGTAATGAGACTTAAAGCGAGATTCAACCCATTCGCAGACCTTTTCAACTGAGAACTTCTGCTCTGGAATCAAGATACATGTTGCGCCGCCTGCAAGACCTGAGTGAAGCGCGATCCAACCTGCGTGACGGCCCATAACTTCTACGATCAATGCACGGTGGTGTGATTCAGCTGTTGTGTGCAGGCGGTCAATTGCTTCTACTGCGATATTTACAGATGTATCAAAACCAAATGTGTAATCGGTGTTGTTAAGGTCATTATCAATTGTCTTCGGAACACCAATTACCTTGACGCCAAGTGCGTCGAGTTTGGTAGCAACACCAAGAGTGTCTTCTCCACCGATTGCGATCAAGGCATCGATGCCAGCCTTCTCAAGATTTTCCTTAATCTTTTCTACGCCGCCCTCAATCTTGAAAGGATTGGTACGTGATGAACCAAGAATGGTTCCACCGCGAGGCAAGATTCCCCGGGTTACTTCGATGTTCAAAGGCATAGTTAGACCCTCAAGAGGTCCCTTCCAACCATCACGGAATCCAACAAACTCGTGACCGTACTCTTTAACACCTTTACGAACTACGGCGCGGATAACCGCGTTAAGACCAGGGCAATCTCCGCCGCCAGTGAGGACACCAATACGCATGATTTACTCCAACAATTTTATTGTTTGATGATGTGGCTCAGAATCTTTACGCCACCTGTGGTCAACGCTGACTGGCACAGTCTAGCCTTGCCTCATGGCTAATCGACAACTCATCGCCGGCGTGGATTCCTCAACCCAATCTGTGAAGGTTGTAATTCGCGATGCTCACACAGGTGAGTTAGTACGACAGGGGCGTGCCTCCCACCCCGATGGCACCGAGGTCGATCCCGCGCATTGGCTGAGCGCAATTCACGCAGCCTTTAAAGAAGCCGGTGGATTAGAAGATGTCGAAGCTATTTCTATTGCTGGACAACAGCATGGAATGGTTGCATTGGATTCAGATGGCGAACTCATTCGCCCCGCACTTTTATGGAATGACATACGTTCTGCGCAAGAAGCTGATGATCTCAATCGCGAAGTCGGAGGCGATCAAGAGATTGCACGAAAAGTTGGTTCTAAGTTAGTTGCATCCTTTACAGCATCCAAGGTTCGCTGGATGGCAGATCATGAACCGCAGAACGCATCACGTGTTGCTTCAATTGCCTTGCCACATGATTGGTTGTCATGGCAGCTGCAAGGTGGCAAGGATTTAGCCAAACTTTTTACCGATCGAAGCGATGCATCTGGAACTGGTTACTTTGATCCCAGCACATCTCATTACCGTGAAGATATTGTGCGCTTAGCGCTTCGTCATGATCAAGAGTTGACTCTTCCAAAAATTATTGAGCCGTCCCGGTTTGGTGGAACAACGGTTTCTGGAATTCCGATTGCAGCAGGTGCTGGAGATAACGCCGGTGCCGCCTTGGGTCTGCAAGCACAACCTGGGGATGTCATTGTTTCATTAGGAACAAGTGGAACAGCATTTGCAGTCTCTGAAACCCCAACCCATGATCCATCTGGTGCTGTTGCAGGTTTTGCAGATGCCACAGGTCGCTATTTACCTTTGGTCTGCACATTAAACGCAGCAAGAATCTTGGATGCAGCGTGCAGAATTTTAGGTAAGAACCATGATGAGGTTGCACAACTTGCTCTTGCAGCAAAGCCTGGGGCTCATGGTTTAACACTTCTTCCTTACTTTGAAGGTGAGAGAACACCTAATCGTCCGAAGGCAACTGGAGTCTTTGCAGGCATGAACCTCAACAACTCAAATCAGGAGGATATTGCTCGTGCAATGGTTGAGGGAATGCTTGCGGGATTAGCAGATGCTGTTGATGCACTTGTTGCGTTAGGTGTTGGAGTAAATCGCATTTTACTGATTGGTGGTGCAGCAAAGAATCCAGCGGTTCCAGTAATTGCCAGCGCACTGTTTGGCCGTGAGGTTTTAGTTCCGCCTGCTGGTGAATATGTGGCCGATGGTGCAGCGAAGCAAGCCGCCTGGGCTCTACTTGGGCAGATGCCAACTTGGGATTTAGGCGAAGTAACTCATCACACCAGTGTTGCAACACCTGAGGTTATGCAGCGATACAAAGAGTTAAAGAGCAACACCCAAAACTGGTAATTAGACGGTAACGCGAACGCCTTTACCAACGATAACAATTCCGCCATCACTGACTGTGAAACGTTGACGATCCCGCTCTAGATCTACACCGATCTGTGCACCTGGATCTACAACCACGCTTTTATCCAAAATAGCTTTACGGATAATCGCTTTCTCGCCGATACGAACATTAGGCATTAACACTGTGCCCTCAACAATGGCGGCTTTTCCAACGGAAACATCGTAGGAAACAACTGAACCATGCAGGATTCCGCCTGAAATAATTGAGCCCGCACCAACAATTGAATCATGTGCCGATCCACCTTCACTGAACTTGGCAGGCGGCAGTGATGGCGGATTTGTAAGCAATGGCCAATCACGGTTATACAAATTAAATATTGGGTGAACAGATACAAGATCCATGTGCGCGTCGTAATACGCATCAATTGAACCCACATCGCGCCAGTAACCCTTATCGCGCTCTGTTTCTCCAGGTACAACATTGTTAGCAAAGTCGT
>CAXNDW010000082.1:0-4562 GCA_964201405.1 Candidatus Planktophila sp. | reverse complement strand
CTGCCTTCTTGCGCTTCTTTGGTGCTGCTTTCTTTGCTGCGGCCACGTACTTCTCCTATCGGAATGGTTCGGATCCGTCACCCAAACCTGTTCGTGGATAAGCGTGACATCAATTGGGCAAAAATGCCAACATTTTGTGAGAAAAAATTAAGTGCGTGTCGCAAATTTATTTTTATATTTTTTTATGCATCTTCGCAAAATTTGGCAATTTTTAATTTGCGAAATTAATTCTCACTCGGAAATTGATGAAAATCCCACAATTCGGTGTCAAGTTAGGAAATCTCCCCCTCTGATTGAGGGTTTACGCGTAACTTTTCCGCCATTTTCTGATTTTCAAGGGCATATTTATTGGTTCGGATGTCGAATTTTCTGAAATCTGGCAGAAAACTGGCCAGTAATACGACCGCGATGACGCAAATGATTCCGCCACTTGTTACTGAAATACTCAATGTAGTAGCCGCAGCCATTCCAGCTGCACGCATCTGACCTGCCAATGGACCCAATGAATAAGAGAGCAGTTCGATTCCGGCAAGACGTCCACGCAGATTGTCGGGGATTGTTTGATTCCACATTGCAGATCTAAAGAGGGCGCTGACCATATCTGATGCCCCGGCTAAGCAAAGGAAGAGCAGAACTAGCCAGAGGTAATTTGTCATGCCCGACAAAGCAATCGCTACACCCCATCCAATCGCTGCCCACATGATCGCTCGTCCATAGAAGTGAACATTTTTGGCCCATCCACTTGTTAGAACAATTGCAATAGAGCCAACTGTTCCCGCGGCATAGAGCAATCCGAGCGCCCACGGAGCGCCCAATTGGTCGGCCCAAAATGGAATCAACGCCGTGGGCATTGCAAAAAACATCGCAGCTAAATCGATCAGATATGTACCCAGTAAATCCTTTCTACTGAAGGCGTACTTAACCCCATCAATTAATGCTGACAGGGATGGGGCTTCAGCCTCGTGTGATGGTGGAATGTTTTTCATGAAAGCGATCAAGGCGATTGAAATGATGAAGGTTGCAATATCTGCGGCATATCCAACAGCGATCGAATAAGAAGAAATCAAAATTCCGCCAACTGCGGGCCCCACAATTACACCGATCTGCCAACGAAGACTCATCAATGCAGCAGCTGCCGTCATATCTTCATGATCGACAAGGCGCGGAAGGGCGGCCTGCATCGCCGGCTGTCGCAAACCACTAGTCGCAGCAAATAGTCCCGAGACGATGTAGATCAGCAGCAGATTAGGCGAATCCATCATGGAGTTAATCAGCAAAATCGCGGTAAAAAGTAGGGATAAAAACTCAGTTACCCAGATCAATTTCTTGCGATCTAAAGCATCTGCCAAGACGCCGCCATAAAGGCCAAAAATAATCAGGGGAACAATCTCAACCAAACCACTTATGGCTACTGCAACATATGAGCCGGTGAGCTCTTTGATTTGGAAGGGCACGGCAACGTAGGTGATCATCGAACCGAAGTACGAGATCAGACCTGCAGCCCACAGCAAGGAAAAATCCCTGGACTTTCTTAGGGGCGCTAGATCAATTGTAAAATTGGCCATCTGGTAACCCTAGTAGACGCTTTGCCTTAGTTGAAGGTCTGCGCCTCTGTAGGGAAGTTGCCTGCGCGAACATCATCGGCAAACTCGGAAGTTGCCGCCAACATTTCAGCACGCAGATTGCGATAAGCCTTTGCCAACTTAGGGGCCTTCTTGGTGATTCCCATTAAATCGGTCCAGACCAATACCTGTGCATCGCAGTTAACACCTGCTCCAATTCCAACAGTTGGAATAGAAAGGGCTGCTGTAATTCTGGCTGCCAGTTCTGCCGGAACTAATTCAAGAACAATTGCAAAAGCGCCAGCTGCTTCAAGAGCAAGAGCGGCTTCAAGGATCGCATCTCCATCGGTACGACCCTGAACTCGGTACCCACCCAATTGATGCATCGATTGCGGGGTCAGACCCAAGTGGCCCATCACCGGAATACCGCTAGCAACTAACTTCTTTACAGTTTCAATATGTGCACCCTCTAGCTTTACCGCCATGGCACCAGACTCTTTGAAAAATCGAATAGATGTAGCCAGAGCTAATTCAGCTGATGCTTCATATGAACCAAAGGGCAGATCTGCCACAACCAACGCTTGCTTGGAGCCGCGAACAACTGCGCGGGCCAAGGGGATTAACTCATCGACGGTTACCGGGATTGTGTTCTCTTCTCCTAGAAAGTTGTTGCCGGCGCTGTCGCCAACCAGCAGCACCGGAATACCGGCTTCATCAAAGATCTCTGCGGTCATTGATTCATAAGAGGTGAGCATCGCCCATTTTTCGCCACGCTTTTTTGCTGCGGCAAGATCGACGATAGTGATGCGACGGTGCAGGGCGCCGCCATATAGGGCTTCCATAGTTTCCTCTCCTCGAAGCCGCGAAAGCGGTCCCCGGGTACATCTCCAAGGGTACCCCCGTTACACTTGAAAAATGAAGTTGCGTGCAGCTCTTGCCCAAATCAACCCAACGGTTGGAGATCTTGCGGGCAACGCTGGGCTGATTGCAGGGGCTGTTAAAGCGGCTAAAGATGCGGGCGCTAACCTGATTGTTTTTCCCGAAATGATCGTTACCGGATACCCCGTTGAAGATTTAGCTCTGCGCCCATCCTTTCAAGCAGCCAGCATCAGGGCTGTTCAAGAAATCGCAGCCAGCATCACCGGCGAGATTGTTGCCGTTATCGGTTACCTAGACCAAGGCCCAAAAAATGCTGTCGCTGTTATCCATGATGGAAAAATCAGAGCCACATATGTAAAGCGCCATCTGCCCAATTATGGCGTCTTTGATGAGTTCAGAAACTTTGTAGCGGGTGATCAAAGCTTGGTCGTGCGGATTCATGGGGTCGATGTCGCCGTTGCTATTTGTGAAGATATTTGGCACTCATTGGATTCCATAGCATCGAGAACACCTGGGCTATTAGTTGTTCCTAATGGCTCACCTTTTGAACGCAACAAAGATGATGTGCGATTGGCGCTAGTACAAAAGCGGGCTAAGGAAATTGGTGCTCCCGTTGCCTACGTCAATATGACAGGTGGCCAGGATGATCTTGTCTTTGATGGCGACAGCATCGTTGTCGGTAAGGATGGATCAGTTCTTGCTCGTACCGCCCAATTTGATGATCAACTAATTGTTATCGATATTGATTGCGCCGAAGGCACTTCCCGCGCCGATGTAGTTATCTCTGAGGAGCCAACTTCGCATGCAACGCCTGCACATTCTTCAATTGCCACACCACTGTCAGATGAAGCGGAAATGTGGCAAGCACTTGTCATGGGCCTTCGCGATTATGTTGGCAAGAATGGTTTTAGATCTGTTGTCCTTGGGTTATCAGGTGGCATTGATTCGGCGTTAGTTGCAGCTATTGCAATTGATGCGCTGGGAGCAAAGCGGGTCAATGGTGTTGCAATGCCTAGCAAGTATTCATCGGGTCATTCAGTAGAAGATGCACAGGCCCTTGCAGATGCAACTGGTATTCATTTCAGAATCACACCGATCGCCCCAATGGTCGATGCCTTTATGGGCAATGTTGTTTTAAAGGGTTTGGCTGAGGAAAACCTGCAGGCACGTGTGCGCGGAACAACCTTGATGGGAATTTCTAATCAAGAGGGTCACTTGGTTTTGGCCACGGGCAATAAGAGCGAGCTAGCTGTTGGGTACTCAACTTTGTATGGTGATGCTGTCGGTGGCTTTGCTCCGATTAAAGATATTTACAAGACCGATGTCTGGGCACTTTCCAGATACCGCAACGCGCTAGCGGTCGAACGCGGTCAGACACCACCAATTCCGGAACGCTCAATTACTAAAGAGCCAAGCGCTGAACTTCGTCCAGATCAAAAGGACTCCGATTCATTACCGGACTATCCATTGCTAGATCAGGTATTGCGCGCCTATGTCGATGAAGACCATGGCTATGAAGCCTTGCTTGCCGAAGGTTTTGATCCCGAACTAGTCCGTCGCGTTATCTCTTTGGTCGATAAGGCCGAGTACAAACGCCGTCAATATCCACCTGGAACCAAGGTTTCAGGCCGCGCATTTGGAAAAGACCGACGCCTGCCGATGACCTCACGCTGGAATGAGAGCTAGTTGCAAACGATTAGCAACTCGCGTAAATAAAGCATTTCAGTAGAATTTGCTCATGCGTTCGATCATCAACTGGTTATTTACACGAAACCGTGTTGTTGATTTCTGCCTGTCTACATCCTGCAGCTGCTGATTTTTGATTTACCTCAGCCGCCAATTTCATTCAGCAATTTTTTAACAATCTATTTCAGGGAGAATCATGACAACTTTTAACAACATCACCGAAGCCTTTGGAAACACTCCACTTGTCCGCATCAACACCATCAATGACGGGGCAGCAGGAAATGTGTACGCAAAGCTTGAGTTCTACAACCCAAGTTCATCGGTTAAGGATCGTCTGGGAATTGCAATGATCGATGCGGCAGAGGCAAGCGGTGCATTAAAGCCCGGCGGCACAATTGTTGAGGCAACATCAGGTAACACCGGAATCGCCGTTGC
>CAXNDW010000081.1:0-4721 GCA_964201405.1 Candidatus Planktophila sp. | reverse complement strand
CGTGTTGCTGTTATGGGCTGTGTAGTAAATGGTCCGGGCGAGGCTCGCGAGGCAGATCTAGGTGTTGCATCAGGAAATGGCAAGGGCCAGATATTTGTGAAGGGTGTTGTCATAAAGACTGTGCCTGAAGCGCAGATTGTTGAAACACTTATCGAAGAAGCGATGCGTTTAGCTGAAGAAATGGAAGCCGCCGGAGTTGCTTCAGGGCAACCTTCAGTTGATGTTCGATAGGCTTGCTCTATGTTGAAAATGTCTACGCTATTTTTGCGTACTCTTCGCGATGACCCAGCAGATGCTGAGGTCGCTAGCCACAAACTTTTGGTACGCGCAGGATATGTACGCCGAATCGCTGCTGGTATTTACTCATGGCTTCCACTGGGCGTCATCACACTTCGCAATGTAGAACGGGTTATCCGCGAGGAAATGGATAACGCCGGTTTTCAAGAGGTTAACTTTCCAGCGCTGCTTCCTCGTGAAGCATATGAAACAACAAACCGTTGGGAAGAGTACGGCCCATCACTGTTCCGCTTGCAGGATCGCAAAGGTGGAGATTACTTACTGGGTCCAACCCACGAAGAGATGTTTACGCTCATGGTCAAGGGCGAGTACTCATCCTATAAAGATCTACCTTTAAGCATTTATCAAATTCAAACCAAGTTCCGTGATGAGGCACGACCACGCAGTGGAATCATCCGTGGGCGAGAGTTTGTTATGAAGGATTCTTATTCATTTGATCTGGATGATGCAGGTTTAGAGGTTTCTTACCAAAAGCACCGTGATGCATATGTAAAGACCTTTGATCGTTTGGGCATGAAGTACAACATTGTTAAAGCGGTTTCTGGCGCGATGGGTGGATCTAAATCAGAAGAGTTTTTAGCGCCATGTTCAACTGGTGAAGACACCTATGTTTTGTGCCCTAAGTGTGGATTTGCAGCAAATGTTGAAGCGATGGTTACAAAGGTAGATGCTCAAGATTCTTCAAATGTTCCAGCCGTTGAAGCTTTTGATTCTCCCAACACGCCAACTATTGATTCTTTGGTAGATCTACTCAATTCTAACTTTGGTGGGGGATACACAGGCGAGCACACATTGAAAAATGTGATGTTGATGGCTGATAACAAAGCGGTCTGCGTTTTAGTTCCAGGTGATCGCGAGGTAGATCTCAAGCGTTTCCAAGAAAACATTGGTGGAATCCATGAGCTACGTGTCTTTGAAGATGCAGATTTTGCAAAGTTCCCGGCTCTTGTTAAGGGATACATCGGGCCACAAGATGCCAAAAAATCTGGAATTACTGTTTATGCAGATCCACGCATCGCACCTGGTACATCATGGGTAACGGGAGCAAATGAAAAGGATCGTCACGCACGAAATGTAGTCAATGGTCGCGACTTCACACCTGATGCATATGTTGAAGCAGCTGAAGTCCGCGCCGGAGATGCATGTCCAGAGTGCCAAACACCTGTCGTAATTGATCGTGCCATTGAAATCGGCCACATCTTTCAACTAGGTCGCAAGTACGCACAAGCGCTTAACCTGACAGTTTTAGATCACAATGGAAAGTCTCAGATCGTCACCATGGGCTCTTACGGAATCGGCGTTACACGTGCAGTTGCAGCTATTGCAGAGCAAACCCATGATGAGATCGGACTCAATTGGCCAGCAGAGCTTGCTCCAGCAAAGGTTCATATCGTTGCAGCGGGCAAGGATGATCTGCTCTTTGAAACCGCGCTCACGCTCGGTACCGAACTAGAAGCTCAAGGTATTTCAGTGATGCTAGATGATCGTCGCGATGCAAGCCCTGGCGTTAAGTTTAAGGATGCCGAACTAATCGGTAACCCAATCATTGTTGTTGTTGGCAAGGCTTTAGCTGAAGGCAATGTTGAGCTTCGAGTTCGCAAAAGTGGAGATAAGAAGGAAGTTGCACTTACTTCTGCTGTAAGCGCTATTGCAGATCTTTTGAAGTAATTGTGTTTTACGAATTAACCCTTGCCACCGCACTATTTCTTCTTGCAGCATCCTTCTTTGCAGGCTTTGTAGATTCCATCGCAGGCGGTGGCGGTTTAATCCAGTTACCAGCGATGTTGATTGGTCTGCCTAAATCCGGAACAGCAGAGGTTTTAGGTACAAATAAACTCTCGGCGGTTTTTGGAACCACCACAGCGGCGGCTTTGTACCGCAAGCAGATCAAACCTGATCCAAAGATTTTGTTAGGAATGGGAGTACCAGCATTTCTTGGATCTGCAGGTGGCGCAGTTCTGGCCTCTAAAATTCCAACCAGCAGTATGCGCCCCATGGTGTTGGTGCTCTTGATCGTGGTTGCGATTTACACATGGTTTAAACCAGATTTAGGTAAGTATGAAAATCTCCGCCATCTTCCAAAGCAAAGAGTTCAAATCGCAGCCCTTGCTGGTGCGATTATCGGTTTCTACGATGGAATCTTTGGTCCAGGCACCGGATCTTTCTTGATGCTTGTATTGGTCGCATCTCTTGGGTACGCATTTATTACAGCTAGCGCTATCGCCAAGGTAGTCAATGTGGCAACAAATGTAGGCGCGATCATGGTTTTTGGATTTAATGGCGCAGTAATTTGGCAGGTAGGAATCATTATGGGTCTCGCCAATATCTCGGGTGCGATCCTTGGCTCTCGCCTTGCAATTAAGGGTGGCTCAACCTTGGTCCGTAAAGTTTTCCTTATTGTTACCGTAGCGCTGATTATCAAGGTAGGAATTGATACCTTCTAATTGTTTGCGTTACACTTGGGTCACAACTTAATAGAAAGAAGAGATTTGTGGCCCTTAAAGAATCAATCGCCGATTTAATCCGCCCTGCTGTCGAAGAAGCGGGCTTCTTTCTAGAAGATGTTTTCACAAGTAATCCCGGCAATCATCGAATTGTTACCTGCATGGTTGATGGAATAAAGCCACTTAGCCTTGATGAGGTAACCGCGGTTAGTCGCGAGATATCTGCACTTTTAGATGACTCACCCTTGCTCACTGAGGCCTTTACATTAGAGGTCACTTCTCCTGGAATTGAAAGACCATTGACTCTGCCTCGTCACTGGACCAAGAACTTAACTCGAATTGTAAAAGTTACCTTGAAGGATGAGACCGAGGTTTCCGGTCGCCTGACGGAGTTTGATGAAATCCGCGCAGTGCTCATTGAAAATATCAAAGGTCGCATGAAGACCCACGAGGTTGCATTTGCGGATATCAAGAAGGCTCAAGTTGAGATCGAATTCAATCGTAAGGATGAGATCTAATGCATGTAGAGATGTCGGCACTTGCTGCCCTAACAACAGAGAAAGATATTTCTCTCGAAGATTTGATTTACGCAATCGAGGTTGCAGTACTCGGTGCTTACAATCAGACCGATACTGCAAAGCGCCATGCACGAGCTCATTTAGATCGCGAGACTGGTGAGATTCAGATCCTGGTGCCAATTTTTGGGGAAGATGGAACACGCATTAGCGAAGAAGCCGATGCACCCGATGGTTTTTCTCGAGTGGCAACTTCGACAGCTCGACAAATTATTAAATTAAAGATGCGTGAAACCAATGATGCAGAAATTGTTGGAGAGTTCACCGCATCTGTCGGAGATGTTATTTCTGGGGTTGTGCAACAAGGTCGTGATCCAAAGATGATTAACGTCAATCTTGGCCGTGTCGAAGGTCGTATTCCGCCACAAGAACAGGTTCCTGGCGAGGTATATACCCACGGAGATCGCATCAAGTGTTTTGTTGTCGAGGTAAAGCAGGGATTAAAGGGGCCAGAGATTATGTTGTCCCGTTCTCACCCTGCACTTGTAAAGCAATTATTTGCATTTGAAGTTCCTGAAATCAATGATCGCATCGTTGAGATCATGGCTGTTGCACGCGAAGCTGGCCATCGGACCAAACTTGCCGTTAAAACACATCGCGCAGGAGTTAGCCCTAAGGGATCATTAATTGGACCAATGGGATCACGTGCACGCGCGGTGATGGATGAGCTCCATGGTGAAAAGATCGACATCGTTGATTGGTCTGAAGATCCAGCAGAGTTTGTCGCTGCAGCACTTGCACCTGCAAAGGTAAGCAAAGTTGAAATCACAGATCTAGCCACGCGCAGTGCAAAGGTGACGGTTCCGGATTATCAACTCTCCCTTGCTATTGGAAAAGATGGGCAAAATGCTCGCTTGGCAGCGCGCTTAACCGGCTGGCGTATCGATATCCATCCAGATACCGTTGAAAGCGCGCCCGCAGACTCGTCATTATGAGAAGTAAGCAAGGCTCGGATACGATAAGCCAGTTGGACCGAACCCTTCCTGTACGTAGCTGTATCAGCTGCCGCAAGAGGGCAAATCCAGCGGCATTGATTCGAGTGGTCTTGGTAGATGGAAAAGTGATTCCAGATATTAAGGGTGGCGCGGCAGGTCGCGGCGCTTGGCTCCATAAGAAGTGTGCAGAAGTTGCGATAGCTCGGAACGCTTTTCATTTCGCCTTTAAAACAAATAAGGCGCAGACAGAAGCGGTCGATGTATCAGAACTTCTGAACTTTCTAGAAGCTCAATCGAATTAGTTAAGGCAGTATCTAATATCAAACGAATGGATATGAAAGTTATGAAACTCAAATGAGCTCGTTAGAACTATGAGGTCGTTCAACTAAGGCTTGCATTTGAGAAATGCGGGCCAAGACAGGAGAAATGTGTCAAAGGTCCGCGTACATGAGTTGGCAAAACAACTCGGT
>CAXNDW010000080.1:0-4764 GCA_964201405.1 Candidatus Planktophila sp. | reverse complement strand
TACACGTGCAGGCCGTGCAGTTCTCTCTGCTCGCCGCGGCAAGGGTCGCGCAAAGCTTTCTGCATAAAGGTTCATAACCGATACCCGTGCTTGCTAAAAGCGCACGTCTTACAGAGAGCGCCGATTTCGCGCGTGCAACAAAGAGTGGTCTGAGATTCTCAACCCACAACTTTGTCGGATACCTCTACCCAACCCAACTAAATCAACCTGCTCGCGCCGGATTGATCATTAGTAAAAATGTTGGGGGATCTGTAACACGTCACCGAATTGCCCGCCAGGTTCGCCACACACTGCGAGAGATCTACCCACAACTTCCAATTGGTGGACTGTTGGTAATCCGGGCGCTCAATAGCGCACACAGCGCAGATGTTTCACAAGAGGTAACAAAGATTGTCGGACAACTCCTAAAAAAGTTTTCCGAGAAGGTTGAACAGAAGTGAGACAGATCCTGATTGCACCCATCAAGGTGTATCAACAATGGATCTCTCCAATGTTTGGACCACGCTGTAAGTACTACCCGTCATGTTCTTCATATGCAGTTTCTGCAATTGAGGCTTACGGAGTAAAAGGAGTTGCAATGAGCGCCTGGCGTTTATTGCGTTGTAATCCATGGTCACACGGTGGTGTTGATTATGCAGTTCCGAAGGAGAAGGTAACAGTTAATGGATAGCATCCTAAACCCCTTATATATCGCTGTTTCTTGGGTAATTGTCACAATTCACAAAGCGCTAACCCCAATCTTTGGAACTGACAGCGGTGTTTCATGGTCACTTGCAATCATTGGTCTTGTAATCATCATCCGAATTATTTTGATCCCATTGTTTGTTAAGCAGATCAAAAGTCAACGTGCATTAACCGCCCTTCAACCACACATGAAGGAGATTCAAAAGAAGTACAAGGATGATCGCCAAAAACAATCAGAAGAGATGATGAAGCTCTACAAGGAGCACAAAACAAATCCATTGGCATCATGTTTTCCAATCTTGGCCCAAGCTCCAATCTTCTTTGCACTCTTTACAGTTCTCAATGGAATCGGAAAGGTTCCAGTTGTAACTAAAGGTGTTTTAACAAAGGAAGATGGAGTAAGCGCGGCGCAGGCAGAGTTCTTCGGTGCACCTATTTCACAAACATTTTTAGGTTCAGATATTGGAACTGTAAAACTAGTAACGATTTTCCTCATTGCATTTATGTCACTAACGACATTTACAACCCAACGTCAATTAATGACAAAGGGAATGCCAAAGATGGATTCATCAAACAACATGATGTTGCAACAGCAAAAGATTATGTTGTACGCATTCCCGATTATTTTCGCAATCACAGGTGTTAACTTTCCAGTTGGTGTTTTGATTTACTGGTCGACAACAAACTTGTGGACATGGGGTCAGCAGTACTACGTGATTAAACGAAACCCAACACCAGGATCTCCAGCATTTGAAGAGCTTCAACGAAAGCGCAATAAGAAAAATGGCGTAGTTGAAAATCCAGAAACACCAGAGACTCCCGAAGGCACGACCTTGGAAAAGGGTCAGCGCCAACAACCCAAAAAGAAGAAAAAGAAGAAGTAACAAAACGGACACAGTTTGTGAAACGGACAAAAAGGCTTAATTCACTACAATCCCGACAAAGGGGGCATCATGGCAAAGGCTAAAGCAGAAGCGGTTGAAACCACAGAAGTAGCTGTTGAAGAGAAGGTCGCAAAGGCTCCAAAAGGGGTAGCAAAGCTTGAGGAGGAGGGCGATATCGCCGCCGATTACCTTGAAGCGCTGCTGGATATCGCAGATCTCGATGGCGATATCGATATCGATGTTGAAAATGACCGTGCATCCCTAGCGATCGTGGGGGGCAAGCTCAACCACCTCGTAGGCCGGGATGGAGAGGTTTTAGATGCGATTCAGGAGCTCACCCGTCTAGCTGTACAGACCTCAACAGGTGACCGTAGCCGTTTAATGCTGGATATTGATGGTTTCCGCGCTGGTCGCAAAAAGGAGCTCAAAAAGCTGGCTGAGGATATGGCTGAAGAGGCAAAGAGCACTGGAAACTCAATCAAGTTAAAGCCAATGAACGCCTTTGAGCGCAAAATCATCCATGACACTATTCAAGATCTCGGCCTTAGCAGCGAATCTGATGGAGAAGATCCAAACCGCTTCGTAGTTATCTATCCTGCGTAAACCCAGATTGGATAATTCAGTGGAGGTTTCACGTGAAACCCTCATCGCGAGGCATTTTCCAGATGTTGAGCGGGTTCACGCCTACGCGAAATTCCTAGAAACAGCTGGAATTGAGCGTGGATTGATCGGCCCACGCGAGGCTGACCGCATCTGGGAGCGCCATATCCTCAACTGCCTACCTGTCACCACCCTCTTTGCCCAGGATGCAACGGTCTTTGATATCGGCTCAGGAGCGGGTCTTCCAGGGATAGTGATCGCCCTGGCCCGTCCAGATTTAAAGGTAACCCTGATTGAACCCCTTGAACGCCGTGTGGAGTTTCTCCAAGAGGCGGTTATTGGCCTTGATATTGAGGTAATCCGCGGCCGGTCCCAGGATGTGAAGAAGACCGCCCATTATGTAACCGCCCGCGCTGTGGCCCCTTTAGAGAAGTTAAAGAAGATTAGCTGGCACCTCTTGAAAACCAATGGCTCATTGCTGGCCATGAAGGGGGAGAAGGCGCAAGAGGAGATGGTTTCAGTGCCAAAAGCGATCCTCCACGAGGTAAATCTTGAAGGAATTGAGCTCGGCCGTATAGTTGAAGTGAAAAAAGGTGCTTAACTACCCACGTGAATGATTCACGTGAAACCAAGAAGGTTATAGGCACCCGCCGCCTCAAAGAGGCGATGCCACAACCCGCCTCCCTCCGAATCCTCACCGTGGCCAACCAAAAAGGTGGGGTCGGCAAAACTACCACCACAGTCAACCTGGCAGCAGCCCTTTCCATGGGTGGACTCAAGGTTGTCGTAATCGATCTTGATCCACAAGGAAACGCATCCACCGCTTTAGGTGTTGAACATCTTGATAATGCAGGAATTTATGAGGTGTTGATGGGTGAATCAACAATGACGCAGGTAATTCAAAAGGTTGCAGGGTTTCCATCACTTGAATGTGTTTCATCAAATACATCTCTTGCACAAGCTGAAATTGAATTAGTCCCCATGGTCGCGCGCGAGATGCGATTGAAGGAAGCCATTGAAGAGCTAGTCGCAGATCGCGCAGCTATTGGTGAATCAATTGATTACATCTTTATTGATTGCCCACCATCTCTTGGTTTACTAACTATCAATGCATTTACATCTGCAAAGGAAGTTTTAATTCCAATTCAATGCGAGTACTACTCACTTGAAGGCTTGTCACAATTATTGAAAACCTTTGAATTAGTAAAGAAGCGTTTAAATCCAACGTTAAAACTATCAACACTTGTACTGACCATGTTTAACAATACAAACCTTGCAAATGATGTAGCTAATGAAATTAGAAGACATTATCCAAATGAGTTGATTGATATTCCTATCCCCCGCACTGTTCGAGTTTCCGAAGCACCAGGATTTAAACAAACAGTTATGACTTACGATCCTTTATCTCCTGGTGCAATCGCCTACATGTCAGTAGCCCGAGAATTAGCAGAACGTGGAAAACCATTTGATTCAAATGTTGTATCAATTAATTACAAACGTGAAGGTGAGATCGCTTAATGGCACGTCGTGGCGGATTAGGTACAAACCTTGATGCATTGATTCCAACATCATTGACAGTTGGTGATAAAGAGGTTGGTCAACAAAACCTTGTTGATATCAAAGATATATCTCCAAACCCACGCCAACCGCGAACACACTTTGATCCAGTCGCACTTGATGAGTTGATCGCATCAATAAAAGAGATTGGTATTTTGCAACCACCTGTAGTGCGTCAAACAAAGCCTGGTAAATATGAATTAATCATGGGAGAGCGGCGCTTCCGAGCAGCAAAAGCAGCGGGGTTAACAAGTATTCCCGTCATTATTCGCCAGACTCCAGACAATGAATTACTTCGTGAGGCGCTGATTGAAAACATCCACCGTAGTCAATTAAATGCACTTGAAGAAGCTGCTGCGTACTCGCAACTACTTACAGATTTTAACTGCACCCATGATGAACTCGCAGCAAAACTTGGAAGATCACGACCATTAATTTCAAACACAATTCGTTTAATGAACCTTCCGCCATCGGTTCAACAAAAACTAGCTTCAGGTGTTTTATCTGCTGGTCATGCGCGCGCTCTTCTGGGGTTGAGTGATGCAACAACGATTGAAAAATTAGCTGCACGAATTGTAAGTGAAGGTTTATCGGTGCGCGCAACTGAGGAGATAATCTCTTCAGGAGCACCAAAAGGGCAATCCGCGAAAAAACCAAAGGGTGCAAAATCGGCAAGCCCTGAACTACAAGAGATCGCTGAAACCATCGGTGATGCTTTAGATACCCGCGTGACTATTCAAGGCAGTGCGAAAAAGGGAACAATTGTTATTGAGTTTGCTGGTGCGCAGGATTTACAACGAATTACAAAAGCTATCTCTAACTAGCCCTTTAACTCAAAACCTTTTCGGCTAGCCATCTCCTGCTTAATAACTCCACCAAGTGCTTTTACCCCCTCGCGAATACGCTCTGGTGTTGGGTAGCAGTATGACAAACGCAGGGACCATGAACCAAAACCATCTGCATAAAATGCGGTTCCTGGAACATACGCAACCTTTGCAACAATCGCCTTAGGCATCAACGCCGTTGTATCGATTTCAGG
>CAXNDW010000079.1:0-4818 GCA_964201405.1 Candidatus Planktophila sp. | reverse complement strand
TTGATCGGAACGGATCGCTTGCTTGTCGATGCCTTAAAGCTAGGTGCAGCTGGAGGAATCTGTGGTTTAGGTAATCTCTTTCCCGCGCGCATGGCCAGTGTTTACAGAAGCTTCGCGGGTGGAAAGATAGAAGAGTCTGAAGAAATGCTAGCCACCGTCTTGAACTTTACCTCCCGCTTCTTGCGGCCAGAGTTTGGTTTTGGAGAAAGTATTGCGGCGGCTAAAGCTGTATCCAACCTGATTAATCCAGTTAATCTCGGAGAAATGCGCCTTCCATCCGCCTCTTATGAACTGCCAGAACAGTTGAAATCAGAGTTGATCACATTGGCCAAGGAATAGCCTTGGCTCAATTTGATGCTGCGGTAATTGGTTTAGGTGCCATCGGCCGACCTGTTGCGATTAATCTTTCTCGTTCTCTCACAGTACAAGGCTGGAATCGTTCTGCAATCCATGACGAGCAGTTGTCAAACTCCGGTGTTGAATTAGTCAAAGATTTAGGTAGTTTTGATACAACACATTATCTACTCGTATTATCTGATGAAGCATCGATCTTTGAGGTATTAAACAATGGATTGCTTGCTGTTCTAAAACCAAATGACCTTGTAATTGTCTTAAGTTCAATTTCTCCTGATGCGATGCACGCAATTTCTGCATTGATAAAAACAAGAGGTGCGCGAGTCGTTGATGCACCAGTAAGTGGTGGTGATGTCGGCGCGCAGCTTGGGGAGTTATCAATCATGCTCGCTGGAGATCCTGATGATTGCGCTAGGGCTGAAAAGCTATTGGCAAAGACCGCCAAAACAATCCGAAATGTCGGTTCGCTTGGCAAAGCTCAAACACTCAAGGCATGTAATCAGATCATTGTGGGGGCGCATCTTGTAGCACTAGCTGAAAGCCTAACGCTGGCTCGCCGCAACGGAATTTCGGATCACGATTTTTTTGGTGTCATCTCAAATGGTTTAGCGGGTTCTGCTGTGCTAAATACAAAGTGGGAGAAGGTGGAAAGCGGTGATTTCAGTAAAGGTGGAAAATCTGAGTATCAATTAAAGGATATGAGGATCGCACTCGATATCGCCAAGAAGATCTCACTCGCATTGCCGTTGTCAGAAACTGTTGCTGAGATTTACCGAGTTCATAAAGAGCTTGGTCATGCCGATTTAGATCACTCCTCCGTTTTGCTTCAATACTTGGATGACAATGAAGTTTGATCCTGGATCGATTAAGAAGTTCCTAGTTAATGTCTTAATTCCCAATCACCATGTCCCAAAAACACGGTGGAGCGCTGATAATTTGTGGGATCTCTCCTTTATTCGAGTCCTATTTTTAACAGTAGGAATTGTTTTATTGGGCGTCGGAAGCTCCTTCACGGTTCAATCTGGTTTAGGTAACGCCCCTTGGACGGTGTTGGCGCAGGGAATATCCATTCAAACTGGATTAACGCTGGGTATCTCATTCTTTTTAGTAAGCCTGGTTGTCTTGCTCTTGTGGATTCCGCTTTCACTTAAACCGGGGTACGGAACCATCGCAAACACCGTCTTCTTCGCCTTTGGCTTACAGATTGGTATTGAGTACATTCCAGAGCCATCAAGTCTTCTTGTCGCCTATATTTTATTGATCGCCGGAGTGTGGATCTCAGGAGCAGGTGGTGCTTTGTATATAACCTGTGGTCTTGGCACTGGCCCTCGTGATGGAATTATGTTGGGTTTTCTCGGAAAATCTAAACTTCCGATCACCGTTGTTCGTGCCTTAATTGAAATCGTTGTCCTACTACTGGGTTACTTCTTAGGCGGGTTGGTAGGAATCGGAACAATCATAATTGCACTTTTGATTGGTAGATCATTTTCATTTTGGTTTAACTTTTACGGAAAATTCCCACCGAAACCGATTAATCCCGCTACCTAGCCAAAACACACATCAACGCTTCAACGGTCAGCAATGGCGCTGCGTTGTGGCCCAAGTTAGTGCGCGCCTCCATGATGGCGTTGATCTTTTTAATCGTATTCTGTGGCTTAGTTTTGGCGGCCACAGCGTTAATTTCCGCTTCTAGCTCTTTATTAATTAGCGCGTCGCCGGCACCTGCTTGAACCATCATGACATCCCGGTAGAAGGTTGCAATATCTAACAGCGCTGCATCTAAACCATCTCGAATCATGCGGGTTTGACGGGTTTTTTGCTCTTTTTCTAACTCTTTAATCGCTTTGCTTCCGCCGGTTGCCATTCCGCGACCTGTTGCTCCTTTGCCATAAGCAAGTGAAAGATCATCGACCTCTTTATCATTTCTTAACTCGGCAGCTGTTGTTGCCTGTTCAGTTGCAAGATCAACCAGGGTTTGTGCCGCAGCAAAGGCGGATGAGATTCCTTGCAGCGAAATCGGTAACTTCATAATTGTGGTGCGGGTGTTTCGGACATCTTCATTTTTAGCTAAATAACGTGCGCGGCCTATGTGGCCCTGTGAAACTCGTGCTGCAAAATCTGCCATCACAGGGGATATGCCATCTTTACTTTGTAACACCTGCGCGACCGCTTCAGTAGATGGAGTCACAAGTTGCAAGTGACGACAACGTGAGCGAATAGTTGGCAGCACATCATGCAAAGTCGGAGCACAAAGCAGCCACACCGTTCTGTTACCTGGCTCTTCAATTGCTTTCAATAATGCATTTGCTGCAGATTCAGTTAAACGATCCGCATCCTCCATAACAACTACACGCCAACCACCCATAGATGGTGCCCATGAAACTCGAGTTAATAGTTCTCGAACTTCATCGATCTTGATAGAAAGACCTTCGGTGCGGATGATTTCAACATCAGGGTGTGCACCATTTGCTGCAGATCTGCATTCATTGCATCTTCCGCAACCATCATGTGCACAGACAAGTGCTTGAGCAAATGCGACCGCGGCCGATGAACGTCCAGAACCTGGTGGGCCGGTAAAAACCCAAGCATGGGTCATTTCTTGTGTTTCTTCGCCTGTGCGAGTGGAGTGAACAGCTTTTTGTAAAACTTCAACGATGTGGGTCTGGCCTACTAAATCGCTATAAACACTCACTTTTTAGCGGATTTCTTCTTCGGCGCAGCTTTTTTTACAGCTTTGCCAGCTGCGCGAATCGGACGAAGTAAGAGGTTGCCCTTATCTTCAACTGCGTTGCGCTTGAGGGTTGGTATCTGGCTCACACGAGAAATAATCGCTGTGTGGGTCTCATCAATTGATTGATTGCCATCAACGATGAAGTAACGCTCTGGGTCAAGTGCTGCCAGCTGTAAAAACTCTTGGCGTACACGTTCATGGAATTCAATTGGTTGAGATTCAAGACGATCTTTGCTCTTGAGGCGACCCAAACCGATCTCAGCTGGAAGATCAATAATTATCGTAAGTGTTGGGAATAATGATTCAGTTGCCCACCGTGAAATTCGTGCGACTTCGCCTGGCTCCAGAACACGGCCCGCACCTTGATATGCAATTGATGAATCAAAGTAACGATCAGAGATCATGACATCGCCACGAGCTAAAGCTGGGCGAATTACAGAGAAAACATGATGTGCGCGATCTGCTGCATATAAGAGCGCTTCAGCGCGCGGACTAATCTCGCCCGTTGAATGGGACAAAAGAATCTTACGAATTTCAACACCAAGATCTGTTCCACCTGGTTCGCGGGAAAGAACAACAGTTTCGCCCTCTTGTTCAAGCCAGGCCCTAAGAAGTTTAGATTGTGTTGATTTTCCAATTCCTTCTCCGCCTTCAAAGGCGATAAAGATTCCTTGGGTTGGTGCACCTGTCATGCTGCCGAGCTCGCCCTTGAATGCGTTGAGAACATCAGACCACAAGGAAACATTGGGGCGATCCTTCATTTGCTTGTAAGAAACAAAACCAATCAAGGATGCGAACAAGCCTGCAATAAGAATTGTTACAGCTGCACCGTTATATGAAACCTGAGTATTTTGAAATTTAAAGGTGTGCTGTCCCACCGCTGCTGCGATCAATGGAGCAACAGCTAGAACGCCAACTAAAACCACGCGGATCAGGCTCTGTACGAAGGCAAAGGTGCGCCCGCGGACATCATCTTTGACCTCCATGCCCAGCATGGTGAAGCCGGTAACCCATGTAATTCCGCTAAATGCACCAAGGATTACAACGATAAATACCGCTAAAACTAGGTTGGGGATAGCGGCAAGGGCGACTAAAAATGCACCACTAATTGTTAGCGAAGCACCGAAAAGTCGGCGACGAGAAAATTGTGCAAATATCTTTGGACCTAGTGCGATTCCTAAGGCAAGACCGGTAAAAACTGCGCCAAACAAAACACCGTAGGCCGCTTCTCCACCACCAAGATCACCTACAAATGTTCGTGCTAGACCAATCACCGCACCTGCTGCAACAAATGCACCAACCATTCCAACGATCAGACCACGAATTAACTTGCTACCTGATACCGCTTGCCATCCCTCGTGCAGCGATTTAAGAATTCCGGTTTCAGCGCTGTGTTTTGCAGCTGCACCCTTTGGAATTTCCCGCAGATTAAAGATAACAAAGGCAGCGAAAGCAAAGGATGCTGCGTTGGCATACAGTGCAAGATCAACCGCTGTTACATTGATTGAAAATGCGGCGTTGATTGCGGATGTAAATAGGGAAAGAAAGGTAAAGAGCGCTGCTGCAACTGGCGCAGTTCCGTAAGCGGCAAGTAAAGAAACTTGGTTTGCACTCTCTAATTTTTCGCGCGGAACAAGATTCGGAACCGATGCCTCCTTTGCTGGAGACCAAAACAGAGTTATACACTCAACTAAAATCATTGCGGTGTACAACCAGAAGTAATTGTTAAAGAT
>CAXNDW010000078.1:0-4830 GCA_964201405.1 Candidatus Planktophila sp. | reverse complement strand
TGAGTGGGCAACAAGTGAGTGAAGGCACTTCACCCGCGTTGGCATTCCGCCGGCTGAAACATTGTCTACCTCGGGAACATCTACTCCTAAGGCAGAACGCGCTGCAATGTAATCATCATGTGCAGCGTGGTATGCACCAGCTAATTCAGCATCGGTTTCTAGGCGCTCATTCATCTCACCCATCAACCCAGTTGTTTCAAGGGTTGAAATCACCGCAGTTAGTCGAGGACAAGTTGCATAGTAAAAGGTAGGAAATGGTGTGCCATCTTCTAGCCGAGGTGGAGTTTCAACAACAGCTGGCTTTCCACATGGACAGCGATATGCAATTGCATGAACATCGCGAGGTGTGCGTCCTAATTGGGTTTGAATACAATCAAGATCGGCTTGAGTTACCTCGCGCATTAATTTCCGGTTTCACTAATTGATGCGATTAAACGCGAATACCATGGCTGTCCATCTGCAAGGGAGCTTGCCACCTTTGTAGAGCTGTTTTGTCCAGCCTCTGTTTCACCTTCTGTAACGATGTACTGGCGCTCTCCTGGAAGAACAAAGTGAAGACGTTCACGAGCTTGAGACTTTACATACTCTGGATCTTGCCACAAGGTTAACTCTTGCCGCGCTTTTTCAAGAGCAGAATTGTCGGCAGACAGTTGCGCCTTCAATGCACTGATTTGTGCACGTTGCGTGAAGTAGTGCTTGACAGGTGGTGCGATTGTTAGAGCAAGCACAAAAAAGATTACAGATAAAGCCAAAACGCGATTAGAGGTACGACGACGACCAAAGCGAAGTTGTCGACGTGCCATGAGTAATTCTTACGCCTTGAAACGTGGGAATGCTGCGCGACCTGCGTAGACCCCACCCTCTGATAGCTCTTCTTCAATACGAAGAAGTTGGTTGTACTTAGCAACACGCTCTGTACGTGCAGGTGCACCAGTTTTGATCTGTCCGCAATTAAGGGCAACAGCTAAATCAGCGATTGTTGTGTCCTCTGTTTCACCTGATCGGTGGCTCATCATGCTGCGGTAGTTAGCACGGTGTGCCATTTCCACTGCATCGATTGTCTCTGTAAGAGTTCCAATCTGATTTACCTTAACAAGAAGGGCATTCGCTGTGTTTCCAGCGATTCCCTTTGCTAAGCGCTCTGGGTTTGTAACAAATAAGTCATCTCCAACGATCTGAATGCGTGAGCCAAGGACCTTAGTCATCTCTGTCCAGCCAGCCCAGTCCTCTTCATTCAGAGGATCCTCGATTGAGACGATTGGGTAGGCATCGACCAAAGAGGTGTAATAGGCGATCATTTCATCAGATGTCTTGAGAGCGCCTTCAAATTTGTACTTACCGTTCTCGTGGAACTCGGTTGCCGCAACATCCATCGCAAGTGCAATCTCGCTACCTGGCTTAAAGCCCGCAGCCTCGATCGCTTCAAGGATTAAATCAAGTGCTGCACGGTTGCTATCTAGGTTTGGAGCAAAGCCACCTTCATCGCCTACAGATGTTGCTAGTCCGCGCTTCTTAAGAACTGCTTTGAGTGCGTGATAGATCTCGGCACCCCAACGAACTGATTCGCGGAAAGTTGGTGCACCAATTGGTGCAATCATGAACTCTTGAATATCAACATTTGTATCAGCGTGTGCGCCACCATTAAGAATGTTCATCATAGGAACTGGAAGCACATGGGCATTTGGTCCACCTAGGTAGCGGAACAAGGAAAGATCTGAAGATTCAGCTGATGCCTTAGCAACGGCAAGGGATGCACCAAGAATTGCATTTGCACCTAAACGTGACTTGTTCTTTGTGCCATCTAGTTCAATCATCGCTGCATCGATAAGACGCTGATCTTGAGAATCAAATCCGATGATTTCTGGAGCAATCTCATCATTAACAAATGCAATCGCCTTTTCAACACCCTTGCCTAGGTAGCGCTTGCCACCATCACGAAGCTCTGCCGCTTCAAAAGCACCAGTAGATGCACCGCTTGGAACAGCTGCGCGAGCTTGTGTTCCATCTTCTAATTGGATTTCAACTTCAACCGTTGGATTTCCACGGGAGTCAAGAATTTCACGGGCTCCGAGAACTTCGATAATTGCCATTGCGCTTCTCCTCAAATTTATTAAAGGTCTGGGTTCTTAATCTGTTGCCGACCTCAACACTGAAATGGCAAGTACTTCAATGCAGTAAGTCTACCGCGAAGCTAGAAAAGACTAGGCGGGCCCAATCTCTTGGCTAATTCGCATGGCCTCCTTGCGTAACGCCGCCTCTGCATCAACTCCGTTGGCGTGAGCCCAAGCGATCACCGCTAGCAGGGCTTGCCCTACTGCACTTTCATCAGCCACCCCATCGATAGAAACCGAGTCAGGGGTGGTTACTTCAACATTGTATTTTTCCGCGCGATATAACAGCTTTTCAACCAATGGAAGCGCTGGCTGGGACATCGCGACCCCATCTAGTGCAGAGGTGCGGCCCTTCTCTTTCTTCTTAATCTCTTCCCAATTTTCAAGAACTTCTTGGGAGTCTCGAACTTCGACACCTTCAAATACATGTGGGTGCCTGCGGATCAACTTGTCAGCAATTCCTTGCGCAACATCTTCGATTGTAAATGGATCGGTGAGATGTTCTTGAGCCATACGTGCATGGAAATAAACCTGCAAAAGGACATCGCCGAGTTCCTCGCGCATATCAACACGATTTCCTGATTGAACCGCATCAACAAATTCATATGACTCTTCTAATAAATACTTCAGCAGAGATTCATGGGTCTGTTCTGCATCCCACGGGCATCCACCAGGAGAACGCAAGGTATCCATGACCTCAACAAGTCGTTGAAGTTGAGAGCCTTGCATTGTATTAAGTACTAGTTGCCGGATGGAGTAACAGCTGATTCAGCAGAATCAGCAGGAAGGACATCAGCATTTGTTGGATCCCACTTGCCGTAGCGAGGATTAACAGTTACGCCAATCTCTTTGGCTTTTGCGACAACAAGCTTTTGAATTTCAAATCCAATCTGATCTTCAGTAACACCGGCAGCAAGTAACTTCTGGCTAACTTTGTCTGAATAAGAAATTACTTCGATGTACTCATCTAGATCCTCTGGTGCGATTCCTGCGCTCACTAAAGCTGAAGGAAGTGCCTCATCGCCACCTACTTGATCAATGATGCTTGCGCGACGTGTGTCAATCTCAGCCTTAGTAATGGTCACATTGAGTTCTTTTCCAAGTTCAAGAAACAAGGTTCGCAAAAGGTGAAAACGAAGTTGTGAGACATTTAGCGCTGCACCAGTCTCTAGCTGCATCTGAGATGTGTCGACCTTTGCGCGCTCTGCGAGAATCGAATCTACGCTTCCTTGAACAGTGGCTTGAGTGATCTTGATATCGCCCACCGTTGCAGCCGCACCAACCTGCGAGCATCCCGCCAATAGAAGTGTTGCTACTACTGCCGCAATTGTCAGGATCTTCTTCATTCTGTACTCGCTTTCGGTGCATCGCTCAATTGATGAAGGGCCTCGACGACCCAGGCCAGAAGAGAAGTATCCACTATTTCAGGCGCATTCTGGGACGGATTCCAAGAGGCAGCCTTCGGAAGAGCGACCAAAACGGTGCTTGCCGCACCCTTATAGAGCGATCCCGGGTACAAACGTGTCAAACGTAACTGTCGTGATTCGGGAAGAACTAATGGCGCAAGACGAAGGAACTTTCCTTGCACGACAACTTCGGTGAGCTTGGAAGCTTTTGCTTGAGCGCGTAATGCAGCAACACCCAATAGAGCCTTTGCTTCTTCGGGTAGATCTCCGAATCGATCAATTAACTCTGATTCGATTGACTCAACATCACTAGGTGACTTTACATCTGCAAGACGTCGATAAAGATCTAGACGCAATCGCTCACCAGGAACATAATCAGAAGATAGGTGCGCATTGATTGGAAGTTCTACCTTGCACTCAGAGATCTTTTCTTCTGTCTCAATGATTCCAGATTTATACTCTTGAACCGCTTCTCCCACCATGCGCATGTATAAATCAAATCCGACATCTGCAATGTGTCCTGACTGTTCTCCGCCGAGCAAGTTTCCTGCACCGCGAATTTCAAGATCCTTAAGTGCGACCCGCATACCTGAACCTAAGTCTGTATTTGTCGCAATAGTTTTTAACCGCTCGTGCGCTAGTTCAGATAGTGGCTCATCATTTGAGTACAGAAAGTATGCATATGCTCGTTCGCGCCCGCGACCTACGCGTCCACGTAACTGGTGAAGCTGTGATAATCCAAAGCGATCTGCACGTTCAACAATCAAGGTATTTGCATTTTGAATATCAAGGCCACTTTCAACAATTGTCGTGCACACCAATACATCAAAATCACGGTTCCAGAAAGCCAAAATTACATCTTCTAATTCACCCTCTGACATCTGTCCATGGGCTGTTCGAATTCTTGCTTCAGGGACAAGCTCCTTTAACCGTATGGCGGTTTTATCAATTGTGTCCACACGGTTGTGCAGGTAAAAAATCTGACCATCACGCAGTAATTCTCGGTGAATTGCTGCGGTTATCTGCGCCTCTTCAGCGGGGCCAACATAGGTAAGGATTGGGTGGCGCTCTTCAGGGGGCGTAGTAATGGTCGACATCTCACGAATTCCAGTAACAGCCATCTCTAATGTGCGTGGAATCGGGGTCGCAGACATGGCTAGAACATCCACCGTTGTGCGTAACTTCTTCAGTGACTCTTTTTGCTCGACACCAAATCGTTGTTCCTCATCGACAACGACTAAGCCAAGATCCTTGAATTGAACATCATTAGACAAAAGTCGATGGGTACCAATGACAACATCAACAGTTCCGGC
>CAXNDW010000077.1:0-4870 GCA_964201405.1 Candidatus Planktophila sp. | reverse complement strand
GCAGCAACACTAGTAAGAGCGATGAAAAAGAGACGGTTTAACATCGCCATCTTGATTCCAATATCGGCGACTCGTCGTGCCCGGCTTCTGAAGTACTCACGTTCGCGATCTGGCTCTCCATACAGCGCAACAAGCATTGCACCTGAAACGTTGAATCGCTCAGTCATCGTGCTCGACATCTCGGCATTAACGCCAAAGGACTCACGGGTCAATGATTGCAACCTTCGGCCCACCCATTTAGTCGGAATCAGGAAAACAGGAAGCAGCAAGAGGGAGAAGATTGTTATCTGCCAGGAGAGAATCAACATTGTGATCGTAACCAAGAACAAACTAACCACATTGCTGACTACACCTGACAAAGTTGCTGTAAATGCCTGCTGTGCTCCTATTACATCTGAGTTAATTCTTGATATCAGAGCACCAGTTTGGGTGCGAGTAAAGAAGGCGATCGACTGTTTCTGGACATGAGCAAAAACTAAAGAACGCAGATCGTAAATCAAACCTTCACCAATGCGGGAGGAAAAGTAACGTCCCAACATGTTGAAACCTGCATCTGCGATTGCTAACAATCCAACAAGAATCGCTAAATTTGTAACAACTGAAGGATCCTTAGGAATAACTCCATCATCAATCAAACGCTTAAGAAGTAAAGGGGTTGCAACAATCAATCCTGCGTCGACGACAACTGTGGCCAGATAAATGATGATATTTGTTCTATAAGGACGGGCAAAAGAAAAGATTCTCTTAACAGTTCCTGGCTTAAGCTTTTGCTCCTTCACCGAAGGATCTGCTGTCATCGAGCGGTGGGTCATCCACGCTGCATGCATCGACATAATTAAACGGTAAAGCCGAGAGCGCGCAGCTGATCTCTTCCATCATCGGTGATCTTGTCTGGGCCCCAAGGCGGCATCCATACCCAGTTAATCTTCACATCAGTTGTCATTCCAGCAAGAGCTGCGCGGGTTTGATCCTCAATAACATCCTGTAGTGGGCAAGCTGCTGAAGTTAATGTCATATTGAGAATTGCAATATTAGCTTCATCAACCATGACATCGTAAATCAGGCCGAGATCTACAACGTTGATACCAAGTTCTGGATCAACAACATCCTTCATCGCCTCTGTCACATCATCAACGCTGGTAGCCATTGTTACTCTCCCCTATTTGTAGTCGTAATTCTAACCGCTGCATCCTTAAAGGCCATCCACCCCAATAAGGCGCATTTAATGCGAGCTGGGAACTTTGAGACGCCTGCCAATGCCACCGCATCTTCAAGCACATCCGGATTTCCCTCTTTGGTGCCTTTGCTCTGCATCAGTTCGGTGAACTCTTGAAGAATTGAATCCGCCTCTTTGAAGCTTTTGTTAACCAATAAATCGCTGGCGATAGAGACGCTTGCCTGTGAAATAGAACATCCAACTCCATCCCACGTTATTGAGGTGATAACACCATCTTGGGCGGAGATGTTCAAGGTGATCTCATCTCCGCAACTTGGATTTACGTGATGCACCTGTGCTTGATAGGAATCTGACAAACCCTTATTGAGCGGGTGCTTATAGTGATCCAGGATCACCTCTTGATAAAGGCTATCTAGCTCCATCATGCGAAGTATTTCTGTGCACCAATGATTGCTGCAAAAAGTGCATCGCAATCTGATTCATCGTTATACAAGTAGAGCGAAGCACGAGTAGTTGCAGGTACTCCGAGTTTTCTCGTCAAAGGCCAGGCGCAGTGATGTCCTGTTCGAACCGCAACGCCCTGACTATCTAAGAACTGTCCAAGATCATGGGGATGAATCTGCCCTACGGTAAATGACACAGCTCCACCGCGAGAATCGGTGTTGTTGGGGCCGACGATTGAAAGCTCTGGAATTTCTAACAATCCGTTGATCAGGTAACCAGTTAGCTCAACCTCGTGCTTAAAGATTTCATCCATGCCGATAGTTGTAAGGTAATCAACGGCTGCACCGAGTCCCACTGCTTGTGCCATGTTGGGCACTCCCGCTTCAAACTTTCGTGGCGCCGGAGCCCACGTTGCCGATGTCATTGTTACCGTTTCAATCATTGACCCACCGTAAAGAAATGGTGGAAGTTCATTGAGATGAGCGCTCCACAAAACACCAACACCTGTAGGTCCAACAGCTTTATGGCCCGAGAAGGCTAGAAAATCAACACCAAGATCTTTTACATCAATAGGCATATGTGGAACTGATTGACATGCATCAAGAACTACAACGGCGCCAACTTCGTGCGCACGTTTCACAATTGCTGCGAGTGGATTGATAGTTCCCAGTACATTTGATTGATGGGCTAGAGCGACAACCTTTGTTCCCTCTGTAATAACTGAGTCAATGTCGGATAGATCTAAACGTCCTTCAGGGGTTACCTCAAACCATGACAGCGACGCTCCTGTTCGCGCGGCTAGTTGCTGCCAAGGAATCAGGTTGGCGTGATGCTCCATCTCGGTTACAACAATGCGATTGCTAGAAGTGAGTGCAAAGCGAGATCCTGGCTCTGCATTCCCCATTGCGTATGCAATGAGGTTCAAGGATTCTGTAGAGCTCTTTGTGAAAACAATTTGGTCTTCATGTGCGCCTAAGAATTGAGCTACCTTTAAACGAGCACCCTCAAAGGCATCGGTCGCTTCTTCAGCTAGCTGGTGAGCACCCCGGTGTACCGCTGCGTTATTGAATTTATAGAAGTTGCTTTCAGCTTCAATAACTGAAAGTGGCTTTTGGCTAGTAGCTCCGCTGTCTAGATAAACAAGTTTTTTTCCATCGCGAATAGTACGTTCAAAGATTGGGAAATCTTTGCGTACCTTTGCGACGTTGAAAGACATTGCTGGCTTACTTGCTCACATAATCTGCGTAGCCGTTTGCCTCTAACTTTTCAGCAAGCTCTGGTCCACCTTGTTCAACAACGCGACCATTAGCAAATACATGCACAAAGTCAGGTTGGATGTATCGCAGAATGCGTGTGTAGTGAGTAATGAGAATTACACCCAAATTGTTAGCAGCCTTTGCACGGTTTACTCCCTCTGAAACAATTCGAAGTGCATCAACATCGAGACCAGAATCGGTTTCATCGAGAATTGCCATCTTTGGCTTAAGAAGCTCCAGCTGCATAATTTCATGGCGCTTCTTTTCTCCACCAGAGAAGCCTTCATTAACATTACGAGTTGCAAATGATGGATCCATGTTGAGCGCTTCCATTGCATCCTTAACCTCGCCTACCCATGTGCGAAGCTTTGGAGCTTCACCACGTAGCGCGGTTGCTGCTGTACGAAGGAAGTTAGAGACAGAAACACCCGGTACCTCTACTGGGTACTGCATTGCAAGAAATAACCCCGCCTTTGCGCGCTCATCAACTGTCATCTCCAAAACATCCACGCCGTCAAGAGTCACCGAACCACCTGTAATTGTGTACTTAGGGTGCCCTGCGATTGAGTAAGCAAGAGTTGATTTACCTGAACCATTTGGACCCATGATCGCGTGAGTTTCGCCTGACTTGATTGTCAGATCTACTCCCTTGAGGATCTCGACCATTCCATCATCTGTGTTCACAGAGACCTGCAGGTTACGGATTTCTAGTGTGCTCATTATTTTCTCTCTTCTCTCGTTACTAAATCTCTACCGTGACGGAGTTTCCGTCGATTGATACTGCGTAAGTCTCAAGTGGAATATTTGCTGGAAGGGTTAGCGCCTGTCCGGTTCGAAGATCGAACTCGGCTCCATGTAGCCAGCATTCAATTTTGAAGCCGGTGACATCACCTTCGGAAAGGGATGCATCTGAGTGAGTGCATGTATCCGCAACCGCAAAGACCTCATCCCCCACACGTGCGACACAAATGGTCTTGCCATCTTTCTCAATCCGCACAGGCTTACCTTCTGAAATTTGGTCTAAAGCAAGATCAGCCATTACGCGCCGCCTTTTCAAGCTCATCATCAATGCGATCCATGATTCGGTTTTGAACCTCTTCATTTCCGATTTCAGTGACGATCTCATTGAAGAAACCACGAACAACTAGACGACGAGCATCTGCCATAGCGATTCCACGTGACATTAAGTAAAAGAGCTGCTCATCATCAAAACGTCCTGTTGTGCTTGCATGCCCCGCCCCAACGATCTCGCCAGTTTCAATTTCAAGGTTAGGCACTGAGTCAGCTCGTGCGCCATCTGAAAGCAAAAGATTGCGGTTAAGTTCGTAGGTATCAGTTCCTTCTGCAGCGGCACGAATCAACACATCACCGATCCACACTGTGTGTGCATCTTGGCCAGCCAACGCGCCCTTGTAATTCACATTTGATTTAGCGTGTGGAACAGCATGATCAACATGGTTACGGTGTTCGAAGAACTGTCCGGCGGTTGCAAAGTAAACGCCTAGAAGATCGGCAGATGCACCTGGGGCCTTGAAGGCAACTGTTGGAAGAATTCGTACAACATCTCCGCCAACTGTCACCGTAATTGATTTAAAGGTTGCATCTTTATCAACTATGGCGTGATGGCGAGCTGTATAAACAGATTTAGATTCAAACTCCTGAAGAGTTACAAACTTTAGATTTGAGCCTGGAGCTAAGTAGATCTCAAGATCCTCTGCTAAAACCGTATCTGTCGTGTTTTCAATGATCACAGTTGCAACCGCATGAGTTCCGAGTGAGATACGAACACGTGAAAACTCAGCGGTATCGAGCGCACCCGCAGAACGTCCGAGGAAGATCGGCTCTGAAAGCTCTGTATTTGCTGCAATAGACAGATGTGCAACTGATGCCGATGCGCCTCTTACTCTTTCGATGATTACATCATCAGATTCAGAGAGAGGTTCGAGATTCTCGCGAGTAAATGTAACTCCCGACGGCAAGCCAGCCTTGAGGA
>CAXNDW010000076.1:0-4942 GCA_964201405.1 Candidatus Planktophila sp. | reverse complement strand
AAAATCGCTGTTATATCCGCTGAATCAAATGCAGGGGCAACTTCAACCACATCAACTCCGACAATAGGAAGTTCGAGACAAATTCGACGCACCGCTTCTAGTAATTCACGACTTGTCATTCCGCCAGGTTCAGGGGTTCCTGTTCCAGGGGCCATTCCGGGATCCACAACATCAATATCGACAGACAAAAAAACTCCATCGCAACCATCAGTTAAGGTTGCAAAGGATTCATCAAGAACCGCCTTTAATCCACGGTTATGAATCTCTGTCATCTCATAAGAGCGCATACCTTGATCACGCATCCAATTAAGGGTTGCATCCTCTGGCCAATATCCGCGCAAACCAAGTTGTAAGAAACGATCTCCGCGGACATAACCGTTATTGATCAAATTACGCATTGGTGTTCCGTGACCAACGAGTGCGCCAAATTGATCCTCGCCAGTATCGGCATGTGCATCAAAGTGAATCATCGATACCGAGCCCATGCCGCGATGGGTTGCAATACCTGCAACATCTGCAGAAGCTATTGAATGGTCTCCACCCAGAATGATGGGGATAATTCCTGCACGTGAAATCTTTTCAGTTGCATCTTTAAGCACCGCTAGCGAGGCCACTAAATCTCCACCTGGCATTAACAAATCGCCAGCATCAAAAACCTTTAGATCCTTTAATCCATCGGTGCGCAATGCAAGGTGTGGCCGTGAGCCATCGTGGGGAAGGTAATCTCCTCCGCGAATTGCTTGTGGCCCAAACTTTGCACCAGATCTATGCGATGTTCCGCTATCAATAGGTGCGCCAAGGATGATGACATCTGCACCTTTGTAGGTGGATGGATCATCTAAATCACAGGCTGGGATGCCTAAAAAGGTAAAGCTCGGCCCATACATATTGCCGTGGTTGGTCACTGAGGAACCTTCACTCTTTTGCCAACAAATTGACCAGCGATGACGATGATTAATGCAAGAAAGAACATCGCAGAACCGATCACATTGGCTTGGGCGGGAATTCCACGAGCGGCCGAGGTGTAAACAAACTCAGGGAATGTTTTCAAAGTTCCAGAGTTAAAGTTGGTAATAATAAAGTCATCAAAGGACAAGCTAAAAGCTAGCAATGCAGCTCCGGCAATTCCTGGTGCAACCAATGGCAGGGTGACCTTTCTAAAGGTCTCGAGCTCGTTGGCATAGAGATCCATCGCTGCTTGTTCCAGGCGTGGGTCGAGTGAAGCGATACGAGCCTTTACGGTAACCACAACAAATGAAATACAAAACATCACATGCGCGATTACCGTTGGCCAAAATCCTGGGTTGATCTGGAAAACCAAGAACAAAGATAAGAGTGAAGCACCTAAAACAATTTCAGGGGTTGCCATGGGCAGGAAGATCAAAAGGTTTGAGGATGAGCGACCTTTAAATGCATAGCGCCCGATAGCAAAGGCGATCATTGTTCCAAGAATCGTTGAAAAAATAGTTGCTAGTAAACCTATCTTGATTGAATTACCAAGAGCGGTACACACCTCTGGAGCACCACATGGGTTTTTCCAGTTATCAAATGTAAAGCCTTTCCAGACCAGATTTGATTTTCCGGAATCATTAAAGGAAAAGGCAAAGGTATAGGCAACTGGAATAAACAGGTATGTAAAACCAAAAACCGCGTAGATGCGAATCAGGTTGCGACCAAACCAACGTGATACACGCGCCTTAACCGGAATGGTTGGAATCGATGCATCCTTTTGCTTGCCGTGGACGGTCATACCAACTCCTCCGTTCCAGCTTTGCGAATATAGATCGTTACTAAGATCAAAATTGCAGCCATCAAGGTGAAGGAGAGAGCTGCAGCTGTTGGGTAATCCACGATCTTGAAGTACCGGGATTCGATCACATTTCCAATCATCTTGGTGTTGGGAGATCCCAAAATCGCAGCGTTGACATAATCACCAGCTGCAGGAATAAAGGTCAACAAAGTTCCAGCAACTACTCCCGGCATTGATAGCGGCAGAGTTACCTTGCGAAAAGTAGTGATTCCATTTGCATATAGATCACCAGATGCCTCCATAGTGCGCGGATCAATGCGTTCTAGGGATGCATACAGTGGCAAGGTCATAAATGGAAGGAAGTTATATGTCATACCCATGATCACCGCGAAGGATGTCGATGTCAGGGTTGTGCTTTCGCTAATGATTCCAAAGGTTCGAAGGCCCGGAACAATAAAACCTTCCTCGCCGAGAATCTGTTTCCAGGCAACTGTTCTGAGCAAAAATGAGACAAAGAATGGTGCGACAACAAGAACCAAAAGAAAGTTCTTTAATCTGCCGGCTTTAAAGGCGATTGCGTACGCAAGTGGATATGCAATTGCTAAAGCTAATACCGTCGCACACAGTGCATACACAAAAGAGCGTGCAAACTGCTCTTGATTTTCAGTAAATGCATCGACATAGTTTGAAAAGCGCAGAGTTTGCTCGTACTGGCCAGTGTCTCCATTGGCGATTGGTGTCTGAGTTGATGTCTGCGCAAGATTTACGATTGGCAAAATGAAAAAGGTAAAGAGAAAGAGAAAGCCTGGTAGCAAAAGCAGGTAAGGCATCTTCACCTTAGACAAGGTCATTCTCATTCCTCGTCAAGATCCTCAGGAATTACCTCTGTGCCAGCTTCAGCATCCTCATCTCCGCGAAGTGCAAAGGTGAAGTTAGGTTCCCAAGAAATTACAACCTCATCGCCCTTATCAAATGGTGCGACTCCATCATCATTTTGTTCAAAGACCATAACCTCTTGTCCCCATGGCATCATCACCTGATACTGAGTTGAGACGCCGATGTAAGAAACATCTTCGATACGACCACCAGTCAAAGTGTTTCCACGAGTTGGTGTTCCTACCAATGAGATTCTAAATTTTTCAGGACGAATACCTGCATAAATCGAGTTGTCTACCGCATGTGAGCGCTTCTTTGGCATTGCAATCTTTTGACCAAAGAGATCGACAACCAAATTGTCTCCATCGGTACCTTCGATGCGCCCCTTGATCAAGTTTGATTGACCCAAGAAGTTAGCGACAAATGCTGTCTCTGGATTGTCATAGAGATCTGCAGGAGATCCCATCTGCTCAATCTCTCCCTCATTCATTACCGCGATGGTGTCAGCCATTGTCATGGCCTCTTCCTGGTCATGGGTAACGTGAACAAAGGTCAATCCAACCTCGCGCTGGATCCACTTGAGCTCAATCTGCATCTGGCGACGTAGTTTGAGATCAAGTGCACCCAATGGCTCATCCAAAAGCAACAACGCTGGGCGGTTAACAATGGCGCGCGCCAATGCGATGCGCTGCTGCTGACCTCCCGAAAGTTGTGTTGGCTTGCGCTGCGCAAGGTGTGGAAGTTCGACAAGCTCTAAAACCTTGTTTACATCTGCATCAACATTTTTAATGCCACGACGGCGAAGACCAAATGCAATGTTTTCAAAGATCGTTAAATGTGGAAACAGTGCATAGTTTTGAAAGACGGTATTAATGGGACGCTGATATGGACGCTTGGTCGTGATATCTGTCGATCCCAAATGAATACTGCCAACATTTGGCTCCTCCAACCCTGCGATCATTCGCAAGGTTGTTGTCTTGCCGCATCCTGAAGGTCCAAGTAATGCAAAGAATGAACCTTCAGGAATTGTTAATGACAAATCATTAACCGCGGTGAAATCTCCGTATGACTTAGTAATACGAGTAAGACGTAAATCTCCTCGTGTTGCAGATGAAACGTCAGCCACTAGTTGCCGGCGGCCTTTTGGAACGCTTCTCCCCAGGTTGTTTCCTCTGCTGGAGTAAGTGAACGGAAGACGCTGAGCTTTGCTGAAGTTGCTGCATCAGGGAAGATGTATGGACTGCTTGCAAGTTCTGGAGCAATCTTCTCCATCTCTTCCTGAGCACCCTTCACAGGACATACATAGTTCACATAAGCCGCAACCTCTGCAGCGATCGCTGGGTCGTAGTAGAAGTTGATGAGCTTTTCAGCACTTGCCTTACCTTCAGCAGATGCCGTTGATGGAATCATCAAGTTATCGCCTGAGATAGTTCCGCCTGAATCTGGAATTGCAAAGTCAAACTTGCCTTCATTTTCTGAAGCCAAGATAAACATATCGCCAGACCAGCCAATAACAGCTGTTGCATCACCTGAAGTGAGGTCTTCTGCGTACTCATTACCCTTAACGCCACGGATCCATCCATCAGCGATCTTCTTCTCCATAAACTCAACCGCGTTCATGAATTGATCTTCAGTAACTGTCTGAAGATCTACACCCTGCGAGCGCAAAATGATTCCGATGGTGTCGCGCATTTCAGAAAGCACAACAATCTTGCCCTTGTTCTGAGGAGCAAATAGCTCATCGATGGTACGAATACCCTTTGGATTCTTTTCTGTGTTCCAACCAAAACCAGACATGATGCCCTGCCATGTCATTGACTGCTCACGGTTTGGATCAAATGAAGGAGAAGCCAGTGAATCAAGAATGTTTGACTTGTTAGGAATATTTGCTGCATCAAACTTTTGTGTGTAACCAAGACGGATCCAACGTGCTGACATCCAGTCTGTAGGTGTAACTACGTCATATCCAATATCTTCACCCAGCTTTAACTGTGCTTGGACCTTGCCGTAAAACTCATCATTGTCGTTGTAATCCTCGAAGTACTCGGCGGTGATTCCTGTTTGCTCTGAGAACTTATCAAGTGTTGGGTACTTCTTTGTCTCCTCATCGTAATCAAGGTACAAAGGCCAGTTGCCCCAACGAACGCTATTTGCACTATCGGCGGAATCAGATCCACCACACGCAGCAAGTAATCCTGCTGCACCTATTCCGCCTGCACCTGCAAGTACTGCGCGACGAGAAACCATTGCACCGATTATTGAACGGGCTTCCGGTGAGAGTGAACTTTCTTTTGACATACTGATTTACTCCTTAAG
>CAXNDW010000075.1:0-4955 GCA_964201405.1 Candidatus Planktophila sp. | reverse complement strand
CGCGCAAAGTACAAGACTGATTTTGCAATTCAGAATGGTGGCGGTATCCGTGACACATTCCCTGCAAAGACTTACATTCCAGCAAATACAGCACTTGTTCGCACAGGTACCGGCGCACTAGATGTGACACTTGGTGATGCATTCACCGTGTTCCCATTTGGTAATCAGGTTGCAACAACAATCGTTACAGGTGCAAATCTTTGGAAGGCACTTGAAAACGGTGTCGGTGGAAACTATCCAGGAGATGGACGATTCCCACAGGTATCTGGATTCAAGTTCTCATTTGATGCATCAAAGCCAGTTGGAAGCAGAATTGTTTCTGTTACAAAGCTTGATGGAACAGCAATCGCAAAGGATTCAAAGGAGTACACACTTACTACCCTTGACTTCCTTATCTACGGTGGAGATGGATATGTCAATGTATTTTCACCTGCACAAGCAAGTGTTAAGGGCGCACTACTAGATGTATTTGTAGATGCACTTAAGGCAGATATGGCCGCTGGAAAGGTAACTCAGGTTCCTGTTGCAGATGGTCGTATTAAGAAAGTTGGCTAATAAGTAAGTAAGTCAAAGGGCGCTCGAGCAATCGGGCGCCCTTTGCCTTTTCTTCAAATTAACCGGCCCTGTAATACGCTTGATTTATAAGGGTTTGCGAGCATTTGGGTGATGAATAAAAAGCGGGTACTATTGCGTTTCACAAATAAATAAGCGTGCGTAGCTCAACGGATAGAGCATCTGACTACGGATCAGAAGGTTAGGGGTTCGAATCCCTTCGCGCGCACAAGTTAAGCCTCGAGTGCCTTTCACACTCGGGGCTTTTCTTCTGCCCGTAAGATCAGAACATGACCAAGGTGCTGCTAACAGGGTTTGAACCCTTTGGAAAGGCTAGCCTTAACCCATCAGGTGAAATTGTTAAGCAGATTAGCGGTGAGAATATTGTTACCGCGATCTTGCCGGTCGCGTATGAGCAATCAGCAGAAGCGCTACTTGCTTTGATTGAGCACCATAAACCCGATGTTGTTATCTCTCTTGGTCAGGCGGAAGGTCGCACTCAGATAACCCCTGAACGAATTGCAATTAACTTGGATGATGCACGTCTTGCCGATAACCAAGGCGTAATGCGAAATGATGTTCCGATTCTTGTCGGTGGTCCTGTTGCATATGAAAGTACCTTACCGATCAAAGAGTTTGTTGAGGCGATAAAGGCAATTGAAGTACCAGCAGCAGTTTCATTGAGTGCTGGAGCTTTTTTATGTAATCACATCTTTTACCTCGCCCAGAACAAGTTTTCTGGCACTCAAGTACGGAGCGGATTTGTGCATGTTCCACTAATGGATGAACAGGCAGGGGAGTTCCCTGGATTACCTACGATGCCTTTAGATCAGATGGTTAAAGCTGTACGAGCTATGCTCGAAGTGCTTTAGCAAACTCGCGGAAATCTTCAACCAATAAATCAATTTCAGTTTGGCCATGTGCCAACGAGATTAGCCACTGCTCATCTAATCCCGGAGGAGTAATGATTCCGCGGTTAAGTGCAAAGAGCCAGTGAGCTTCAGCAATACCAAAATCAGTTGCCTTGTAATCGCGGTAGTTGCGCACTGGTGCCGTCGACCAAGTAACACAGCCCTTTACGCCAAATCCAACTGTGTGTGCAGGCAGTTGATACTCCTCGATGATTGCACTGATGCGATCTAGTGCTTGCTGATTTAAAGTTTCAGCGGCAGCAAGTGCTTCATCGGTACAAATACGATCAATTGCACGTACTCCGGCCATTGCTAATGGATTACCGTTAAATGTTCCAAAGTGAGCCATCTTTCCGTTAGTTACATAATCCATGTACTTCTTCTTGCCACCAAATGCAGCAAGTGGAAGTCCTCCACCGATTGATTTAGCAAGGGTGATTAAATCCGGCTGGACACCTAAACGAGCAGATGCACCGTGTGCACCAGCTGTAAGCCCGGTTTTTACCTCATCAAAGATTAAAACTACGTTGTACTCATCGCACAGCTCGCGAACTCGCTCTAGATAACCTTCATCTGGAAGAACAATGGCTAGGTTCTCTAGTACCGGCTCAACGATGTAGCAGGCAATCTTCTTTGCGTTCTTTTCAAACATTCTTTCAAGAGCTGGAATGTTGTTGAAGGGAACAACGTAGATATCTCCTGGTACTAAGTTTGAATCAATCGCTGGAATTGGATCTTCAGGATCACCAATCTTGTCTAATGCAGGTTTGCTAGAAACTACAAATGGATCATAGCTACCGTGGTAGCCACCTTCGACCTTAAGAATTCCCATTTTTTCAGTTGCAGAACGTGCAACACGGACCGCATACATTGTTGATTCAGTTCCACTGTTAGTGAAACGAACCTGATCAATACCAAATCGCTTACAGATTCGCTCTGCCGCATCTGTTGAAATTGGTGATGGAGTAACAAAAAGCATTCCAGTAGTTAAGGAGTTTTCAATCTCTTCAACCACAATTGGATTTAAGTGACCTGCAAGCATCGCTCCAAACCCCATTGAAAGGTCGAGCAGTTGGCGACCATCTACATCTGTCATGTATGCGCCCTTAGCGCTTGCAATTGAGATTGGATATGGGTCCCAGTGTTGGAAGCTTGAAGTAACGCCTAGTGGCAACGCCTTAAATGAACGGCGGCTCTCTTCTGCGCTCTTGTCTGTTCCCTTAGTAAATAGTTGCCACTCTTGCTTAAGTATCTCTTCGACCCGCTTTGGATCTACTGGGACTGAAGTGGACGGAACGAATCTAAATGTCTCTCTATGGTTTGTCTGTGTAAGCATTTGTAAAACTTGTACGGCAAAGGTTTCAGCTTTTGAAACTCGTTTGAGAAGTACTCTCCCGGTTCGTTTTTTAGTTAGTTTTAACTAAGGCCTAATTCTCCCATGCTTTATTTAAAAAGCAACCCCGTAGACTGGAGACATGAGAAAAACCAGGGTTTTTACAGCCTTTTTATTGGTTTTTTCCCTTTTTACTGAGTTTTCTCATGCATCGGACACAATTCCTTTAACTTGCATGAATAAAAAGTCATTTGATCTTCGAGTTTCTCATGTAATCAAAGGCTGTGAAAAAGATGAGGTTTCACTTGGGGCAGGTGCGATTTCCCGTTCATTGATTAGACCATCAAAATTAGATAAACAACTTGTGTACCGTTTCAAAGCTGCGCAAGCTGCAGCGAAAAAAGATGGACAGAGGATTTATATTGTTTCGGGATATCGAACATTGAGCCGACAAAAAACCTTGTTTGCAAACGCTATCCGAAAGTATGGATCAATAACAGAAGCAAGTAAGTGGGTTGCACCACCCTTGGTTTCTCATCATCCATGGGGAATCGCAATTGATGTGAACTATCCCAATGAACCAATTGGTGCAGGATGGCTGGAAATTCACGGATCTAAATTTGGCTTGTGCCGTGTTTTTGAAAACGAATGGTGGCACTTCGAACCTGTGATTGCGCCAGGGTGGAAATGTCCAGCATTACTTCCTGATGCGCGTTACAGCAAGGATTAACGAAGGAACAAGGCTCGTAATCTGCGAGATGTAACAAACAATCCAGCGGCGATCATGACCAAGAAGTATCCGATGTGCACCAATACTCCTGAGGTTAGATTTCCAAACCAAAATGCGCGCACCATTTCAATTCCATGCCAAAGAGGCAGGGCCATGATTACCTTTTCCAACCAATCTGGGTAGACAGAGATCGGGTAGAGAGAGCCTGAAAACAATGTCATAGGTAGCAGAACGATGTTGATGAACCCCATCTGCTGATAAGTCTTGAAGAAAGAGGTAATCGCCATTCCAAATGAGGCAAAGCCAAATGCAACCAGAGATGCGGCTGGGATTGCCAAGATCGCCCAGAAGCTTGGTGTTAACCCAAGGGCTGTAACCACCGTTAAGAAGCCAAGTGAGTACACCAAGCCACGAATGAGCGCCCAGGTGATCTCCCCAAGAGCGATATCGAGTGGCCCCAGCGGGGTCGAGAGCATCGTTTTGTAGAGCTTGGATTCATTGAGCTTCCAGAAAACATTCCATGTTGAATCGTAAATGGCACCATTCATCGCGCTGTTTGCCAGCAAACCTGGTGCGATAAACAAGGTGTAATCAATTGTCGTGCTTCCTGTAGTTACATCCCCTACAAGGGTTCCCATTCCGTAACCAAATGCCAACAAGAAGAGAACCGGCTCAACAAAGCCTGTTACAACTGGAACCCAATTGGTAGATCTAAATGCGATCCATCCGCGCTCTAAAAGAACATAGGGACGGCCAGCGTACATAGCGCTAGATTTTCTGCTCTCTGCAATCTCTACTGCACTTTTCACTTTGCCAACCTCTTTTCAAATTGGCGGGTAGCAAGAACAAGTCCAGTTACAAGCAAGGTAATCAAAAAGGCGAGATGTACAACCACCATCGTTGTGCCGATACCGTAATCAAATGCGGCTTCTCGACCTAACTCTGTTGCATGCCACAACGGTGAGATCCAACCTATTGGCTGCAGATAAATCGGCATTGAAGATAATGGGAAAAACGTTCCGGAGAAAAGAAACATTGGCATTATTACCAAGCGACCTAAGATATTGAAGAACTGATCTTCCTTTTCAATCTTTGCAGCTGCAAACAACATAAGTGCACCAAATGCACCACCGCCAAGCACGGCGATTGGCATCAGCAAAACGCTGATTCCGAAGTTAACAACATCAAAGGCGAGCAAGAGAATGTAGTAAACACTTACTGCAAAAATCGCACGGACAAGCGCAGCTAGATAAACACCGATTGCGATCTGTGGACCGGTAATCGGAGTCGCGTTTTGCGCAAAGAAGAGTTTGCGCCACTTAAAACCTTCAATTGTTGGAAAAACAGTTTCATCCATAATTCCTGTAATTGCAGTATTAGCCAACAGGGCGGGGGCGATGAAAGCTATGTATTTAATGCCATTTGTGCC
>CAXNDW010000074.1:0-5072 GCA_964201405.1 Candidatus Planktophila sp. | reverse complement strand
AAGCCCAGAGTTGGTCGTGGAGCAGGAACTCCACCTACAGCAGCTGGCTGCAGTCCTCGGTCGATAGCATCAAGATTGTCCTTGATTACCTTGAGCGGCAGATACTGATCGCGTTGTGCCAGCAATACATAGCGCAGACGTTCAAGATCAGAACTGGTGAACTTTCGATAACCAGATGGTGTTCGTTGCGGCTCGATTAACCCCTCAGATTCAAGAAAGCGAATCTTTGAGATTGTTATATCCGCAAAATCTCCACGCAAACGATTTAGGACTTCACCGATGCTCAAATATGCGCGTGCTGGAACTGCCATGACTACTCCCCTAGTTGGAACTGACGAAAAGCAAATGAAATTTTCCTATTTGAAACTCATCACCAGAAACGAGTACATGCTCTGTGACGGAAAGATTGTTGATGTAGGTTCCATTAAGAGAACCTTCATCTTTTAAAACAAAGCTCTTGCCCTGCTTAGAGATTGTTGCGTGAGTTCGTGAAACCGTTACATCATCGAGAAAAATCTCGCTCGATCCTGAACGACCTACAGTTGCACCTTCAGAGGTAATCAAAAAACGAGAGCCCTTGTTGGCTCCACGTGCGATGAGAATCATCGCCTTTTCGCCACCAGAGCTTTGAATCTCCGCGACTACAGCGCGATCCTCAGGGGAAAGTGAGGCAAGCTGTTCCTCTAGGTGTTTTTCTGAAGGGTTTGAAACTTCACGAAGACCGAGGTGAATAGTGGTAGTGAGTTCATTCTGCGTTTGCTCTGCCGCCACTGCCCTACCTCCTCACCGTCAACTTAAGGGTGACACTAGAGAGTTAGAGAGATAAGGTCAAGCGGTAATTTCACCGTATTGAGCGGCGGTTAATAGCTCCTGTGGCGCTGAAGTAACCTCAATCTTTGCCAACCAGCCCGCTCCATATGGATCGGAGTTGATTGTTTCTGGAGAATTAGATAAGGAGTCATTGATCGCAACTACTGTTCCTGAAACAGGTGCAAAGATTTCTGAAACACTCTTCGTTGACTCAACTTCACCACACACCGTACCCGCAGCGACAACCTCACCAATCTTTGGAAGTTGGACATAGACGATGTCACCTAGCGCTGCTTGCGCATAATCGGTGATTCCCATTGTGTAGGTCATTTCAACCGCTGAAACCCATTCATGCTCCTTGGTGTAGGACAACTCATTAGGAATTGATGACATGGTTTCCTCTCATCTGCGAAATACCTTCGCGTGCATAACTGATACCTGTCGAAATGTAGAGGGCAACACCCCAGATAGCAAAACTCCACCCCGCAACAAATGCGATATCGCCCCATCTGCCATCTGATTGGGCTAACAACAGGAATGGGAAGGCGTACAACAGATTAAAGGTTGCCGCTTTGCCAAGATAGGTGACGGTGAAAGGTGGAAAACCTCGCCGGTTCATAGCCAGAGAAACAACTCCCAGAATCAGATCTCGACCGATGATGATTGCGATCAACCACACCGGAACAACTTCGCGAATTAAGAACACCAGCAAGGTCGCGAAGATATACAAACGATCTATTGCAGGATCTGCCAACTCACCAAAACGAGAGGTTTGATTCCACGCTCGGGCGATCTTTCCATCGAAGTAATCGGTTGCTCCACCGATCGCAAGAACCACGATCGCCCAACCATCCGCCTCCAGTGACAGGGTGAGATAGATAAAGAGTGGGATGCCTAAGAAACGAAGAAAGGTGAGAGCGTTAGGAACGCTGATCACAGATTGGCTCATTCCTTGTCGCGCTCCTTTACTCGGACCGCTACCTGAACTGGAGTTCCAGGGAACTTAAACTCCTCGCGCAGGCGGCGCTCAATGAAGCGACGATAGGAGGCTTCGATCCATCCACTAGAAAAGACCACAAACTTGGGAGGAGCAATTCCTGCCTGGGTTGCGTAGTAAACCTTTGGCTGTTTTCCACCGCGGACAGGTGGTGGCGTGGCACCGATAAGTGCCCCAAGGAATGAGTTGAGTTTGGCGGTTGGTACCCGTCGCTCCCAACTATCCAAAGCTGTTCGCAGGGCAGGGGCCAAACGATCTCTATGCCAACCGGTCTTTGCCGCGATATTTACCCGCTGTGCCCATTCAACCTGATCAAGGTGTCTATCGATCTCACGTTCTAATTGATTGCGGCGATCCTCATCTACCAAATCCCACTTATTCATCACGATCACCATCGCTTTACCAGCCTCTTCGACCATGGTGATAACACGTAAATCTTGTTCAGTAATCGGTTCCGATGCATCCAACACAACCACGGCAACCTCGCAACGCTCAAGCGCAGTAGCGGTTCGCAATGATGCGTAGTAATCAGTTCCAGAATCTTGATTTGCTCGCTTTTTCAATCCCGCGGTGTCGATAAATCTCCATGTTGATCCACCAAAAGATAACAATGAGTCAACTGGGTCACGGGTTGTTCCTGCCGCATCATCGACGATTGATAGAGACTCCCCCGCGATTGCATTAAATAAGGATGACTTACCAACATTAGGTCGACCGATTAATGCCACCTTGCGATAACCATCTTGATTTTGAGCCCGACCAACTTCAGGCAACACATTAACGATGTGATCCAATAAATCTCCACTGCCGCGTCCATGCAATGCAGATACAAAGCGAGGTTCGCCCAGACCTAAACTCCACAATGCGTGAGCTTCCGCCTCTTCACGTTCGCCATCAACCTTGTTTCCGATCAAAATGGTTGGCTTTTTCGCCTTGCGTAGATGTTGAACCAATGTGTCATCTTCATCCAGCGCGCCAACCTGCGCATCTACAACAAAGCAGAGAACATCAGCTTCCTGCATCGCAATTTCAGATCCAGCACTTACCTGAACCGCAATTCCATCAGGTTTTGCTTCCCAACCACCAGTGTCCATGATGATGAATCGGCGACCGCCCCATTCACATTCATACTGAACTCGGTCACGAGTTACACCAGGAGTATCCTCAACAATCGCTTCACGTCTTCCTAAGAAGCGATTGATCAGTGTTGATTTACCAACATTCGGACGACCTAAGATCGCTACGATCGGTAAACCCAGCAAATTACGCTTCTTTAAGAGCTCCCAAATTCGTTCAATGGTTTCATCAAGGTCAAGGTAGGTCGAATCAACTTCGACAGCATCGGCAGCCATAACCAAGGGAGAAACAGCGCGGGTTGAATCGATTGCATCTCTGTTATCCAAAGATTGTTTAACATCGACGCTCTTGTCCTCTGTTTCATTTTCACGCCTTGTGGCACGTGCATCTAAATCAGCGGTGAGATAAATCTTCAAACCAGCCTCGGGGGCTACAACCGTTCCAATATCTCGACCTTCAACAACTATTCCGCGTTCTGCGGCATCAATGATCCGATGCTGGAGATTCAACAACTCTCTTCGAATCTCAGGCATTGCACTAATTCGAGAAACACTGTCGGTGACAGATGTGCCACGGATCGCATGAGTAATCTGGGTATCACCCGCAAAAACATTTGGCGAAGATGGATCGGCAACAAATTTAATCGGATGATCTTTTATCGCTTGCAAAATTGAGAATGCTTCCTCGCATTTGTATTCCAGCGCAAGCCATGTCACCGCACGATATAACGCACCAGTATCTAAGTAATCCCAACCTGCACGAACCGCTATTGCTTTTGCGGTGCTTGATTTTCCAGCCCCGCTTGGGCCATCAATTGCTACGACTATGCCCATGTGATGAGCCTACTTCTATTTACGAATCGGATGAACATTCCATCCGATCGAGCTAAGGTGTGATGAGAGTTTTTCAGCATCTGAATGAGATAAGGCAAGAGTTATAAGTGCGCTCAATTGACCAGGTGAGTGTTCGATATTTAAATCTTCCACATTCACATCCATAGCTGCGCACTCATTAAAGATCGCTCCTAATTGCCCAGGTTTGTCATCAATAACGATCGGTAGATATGAGTACTCACGCGCTTTTCCACCATGCTTTCCTGGAATCAACGCTCTTCCTGCACGGCCTGCAGCGATTAACGCTGCGATCTTTTCAGGATCATCTAAGGCGGCAACCATGGCGCCAAGATCGTTTTGTAGATTTATTAGCAATTGTTCAAGCTCTGCACGGTTGGAGAAGATGATCTCCTTCCATAATGATTCATCTGAGGCTGCGATCCGGGTTGTATCCCGTAGCCCCTGCCCCGCCAGCTCCATCCACTCCGCCGGAGTTCCGGTCAGCTGCTTTGCGATAAGTGAGGCAGCGATCTGCGGCAGATGAGAGATCTTGGCAACGGCTCGGTCATGATCTACCGCTGAGAGTTCAATCGGAGTTGCACCCAGCAGGCTGATCAGCTCTAGAACGACCGCCTTGGCATCTGCCTCTAACTCCTGGCTAGGCGTAAGTATCCAACTGCGCCCCTGGAATAAATCTGCCCTTGCCGAGCCGGTGCCGCCAATCTCACGCCCCGCCATAGGGTGGGTGGGCAAAAAACATCTAGATAGCGTTGGAATTGTCTTAACCTGCAGTTCAACTTCACCTTTCACACTACCTACATCTATAAATGTCGAGTGTGGGTTTAGAGCAAACTCATCATTAATGACCTCAGAGAGCTGTGAGCTCGGCATCGCTAACACAACCAGGTCAGGGGCTGTCACCTCTACCCCACCAACCAAATCATTTGCCAAGGCCTGAGATGTGGGGTCGGAGTCAACCATCTCTACCAAAACTCCACGCTGAACTAAGCCAAGCCCAATCGAGGTTCCGATCAATCCCGAGCCAACAATTCGTACCTTTGTGAGCTGTGCCGAGGACATTACTGGGCGATATCTCTGCGTAAAGCCGCAGCGCCATGGAGGTAGATATGGCTCATCTGCTCAGCGGATTTGGCTGTTTGAACGTGAAACATAGCCCGAATCGTTCTATCGAGAGCACCTGGTACATCAACTTCAACGGAGCCGATCAAAGGAACATTGGCAAAGCCCATCTCTCGGCAGGCTGCAGCGGGAAATGCCGCGTTGAGATCTACCGTCGAGGTGAAGAAAACAGAGATGACATCGGCAGGGGTTAGCTGATTAGCATCAAGGATCGC
>CAXNDW010000073.1:0-5220 GCA_964201405.1 Candidatus Planktophila sp. | reverse complement strand
TTCTCGACGGAACAGCTGCAACTCCAGCAGCTGACGCACCAACAACACCGGAGGCATAAATTGGCTAACTACACAGCTGAAGATGTAAAGAAGCTTCGCGAAGCAACTGCAGCAGGAATGCTTGACTGCAAGAAGGCTTTGGATGAAGCTGATGGCGACTATAACAAGGCGCTAGACCTTATTCGCGTTAAGGGGCTCAAGGGCATCACAAAGCGCGAAGGTCGTCTGACTTCAAATGGTGCAGTTGTTGCAAAGGTCGAGGGCAACCTTGGCGTAATGCTAGAACTGAACTGTGAAACAGATTTCGTTGCAAAGGGTGAGCGTTTCGTTGCACTTGCAGATGAGCTGCTAGCACATCTACAAAACGCACAATCTGATTCTCTAGAAGTATTCTTGGCATCAACAATGGCTAACGGCAATACCGTTCAGGCAACTGTTGATGAGGCAAATGCAACTATGGGTGAAAAGATTGAAGTTCGCCGCATTGCAGTTATCAAAGATTCACCAGTTGGAATTTACCTGCACCGTACAAGCCCAGATCTACCACCACAGGTTGGTGTATTGGTTGAGCTTGTTAAGGATGCAGCTGAAGTTGGCAAGGACATCGCACAGCACATTGCAGCATTTGCTCCGCAGTTTGTTAATCGCGAACAAGTTCCTGCAGAACTAATTGAAAACGAGCGCCGTATCGCAGAAGACACAGCGCGCGAAGAGGGCAAGCCAGAGGCTGCCCTTACAAAGATCATCGAAGGCCGCGTGGCAGGTTTCGTCAAGGAAGTTTCCTTGATCGAGCAGTCATTTGCCAAGGATGCAAAGAAGACCGTAAAGCAGATCCTCGATGAGGCTGGAACAGCTGTTAAGGCCTTCCATCGCTTCCGCGTGGGTCAATAAGGCCAAGGTCTGATCGCTTAGACTTGGTTCAATAGCCAGCGGTTGATAGCCGAATAATTAAAAGTTGGAGGAGCACTCATGCCCGGTACACGAGGAACGTATCGCAGAGTGCTCCTTAAACTTTCTGGAGAAGTTTTTGGTGGCGAAAAGGGCATTGGTGTTGATCCCGATGTTGTTCAAGATATTGCTAAACAAATCGCAGATGTTGCTCGAACCGGAGTTCAGGTCGCAATAGTTGTAGGCGGTGGAAATTACTTCCGCGGCGCAGAGCTTTCACAGCGCGGTATGGATCGCTCACGAGCTGACTACATGGGAATGCTCGGAACGGTGATGAACTGTTTGGCACTTCAAGATTTTCTGGAAAAAGAGGGTGTTGGAACCCGCGTGCAAACCGCCATCACGATGGGCCAGGTTGCAGAGCCGTACATTCCTTTGCGTGCAATCCGACATTTGGAAAAGGGTCGCGTTGTAATCTTCGGTGCCGGTGCAGGAATGCCATTCTTTACAACTGACACCGTATCGGCACAGCGTGCACTTGAAATCGGCGCAGAGGCGTTATTGCTTGCCAAGAGCGGTGTCGATGGTGTGTACAGCGCAGATCCCAAGAAGGATCCACAAGCAACCAAGTACGACACCATTACTTATGATGAGGTTTTGTCTAAATCACTTGCAGTTGCTGATGCAGCAGCCTTTGCTCTATGTCGCGAAAACAAGTTACCCATCGTTGTCTTTGATTTAATGAAAAATGGAAATATCGGCCGCGCGGTACGTGGCGAAGTAATTGGAACCCTCGTCGCATAAGCGATGAGCCAGCAGCAAGAAGCAGTAAGAGGAGCAGAGAAATGGCAGATGTAGCAAGCGCCCTCAAGGACGCTGAAACCAAGATGAATAAAGCGGTTGATGTTGCTAAAGATGATTTCGCAACAATCCGCACTGGTCGCGCTCATCCATCTCTGTTTAACAAGGTTATGGTTGATTACTACGGCACCTATACAGCGCTTTCGCAATTGGCAACGATTCAGGTACCAGAGGCACGTATGGCTCTGATTTCTCCCTTTGATAAAGGTGCAATGGCCTCTATTGAAAAGGCGATCCGCGAATCCGATCTTGGTGTAAATCCCGGTAATGATGGTTCTGTCATCCGCATCAACTTTCCACAACTTACTGAAGAACGCCGTAAGGAGTACATCAAAGTTGTGAAAACCAAGGCTGAGGATTCAAAGATTTCAATGCGCAATATCCGTCGTGCAGCAAAAGAGGCGATGGAAAAGTTGGAAAAAGATGGCGAAATTGGAAAAGATGATTTAGCCCGTGGCGAAAAAGAGCTAGAGAAAATTACAGCCGATCATGTTGCAAAAATCGATGAGCTGCTCAAGCACAAAGAGGTCGAACTCCTAGAGGTATAGGGGCTCTCTTATGTCAGATCTGCACTCGATCAACGAAGCGATCAATAAAAAGGCTGGGCGAAAGCTTCTACCTTCTATCGCCGTTGGCCTGTCGCTGATCGGATTAGTCTGGTTTGCACTTTCTTATCAACGAGCAATCTTCGCGATTGTCGTTGCTATTGCAGTTGTACTGGGTATACGAGAGCTAGTCCGTGCATGTGCGGCGCGTGGAATCATAATTTCATTTAACACCCTTACCTTGGCTGCAATTGGATTGTCATATGCAGCTTGGGTTGGGGGAGTTGCAGGTCTTGCAATCGCAACAGCGATCGCATTTCCACTGTTATTAATTCGCGCACTTCTGCAAGGTCCAGAAGGTTTTGTGGCCAAAGCGACGGCAACTACCTTTGGGCTTTTATACCTACCTTTCTTGGCAGGCTTTCTCATTCTTTTAGCAAGACCAAGCACGGGTTTTCAACGGGTTATGACCTTTGTTGTCTTAGTCGGATGCAATGACACCTTTGGTTACATAGTTGGAGTATTGATTGGAAAGCATCCACTGGTTCCAAAGATTTCTCCGAAGAAGACCTGGGAAGGTTTAGTTGGCTCACTAATTTTCACCATGATCGGTGGCGCATTAGCTTTCACCTACATCATGGATATGGATTGGTGGATAGGAATCATCGTTGGATTGATGATCGTCTTTACCGCCACCTGTGGAGATTTAATCGAAAGCGCGATGAAACGTGATTTGAGTTTGAAAGATATGGGCACCTTGCTTCCCGGACATGGCGGCATGTTAGATCGTTTGGATTCTGTAGTCCTATCAGCACCCGCGATGTGGTTGGCCCTTGAGCTTGTGAAGCACTACTTATGAGCGGAAAAATCCCTGAAATTAATCTAGTTTTTGATGAGCCGGTTCAGCGAAAAAAAGCACCAAAGCATTTAGCTGATTTTGCACCCGCTGATCGAAAAGCCTTTGCCAAAGAGCTTGGATTTCAACCATTTCGTGCCAGCCAAGTAGCTAACCATTACTTTTCTCATCTTTCTAATAATCCAGAAGAGTGGACAGATATTCCAGCTGCAGAACGTCAGGCGATTGCTGATGCTTTGATCCCCAAGATGATTGAACTTGTGACCACACGGACAACAGATAATGGAATGACCCGCAAAGATTTGTGGAAGTTACATGATGGTGTTTTGGTGGAAAGTGTTTTGATGCGTTACACAGATCGAGTAACTGTGTGTATCTCTTCTCAAGCCGGATGCGGAATGAACTGTCCATTCTGTGCAACAGGCCAAGCGGGATTAACTCGAAATCTTTCAGCGGGAGAAATTACCGATCAGATTGTGGCCGCCGCACGAGCATGTGCCAATGGCGAACTACCGGGCGGTCCAACACGACTATCTAACATTGTTTTCATGGGAATGGGAGAACCGCTTGCTAATTACAACGCAGTTGTTCGTACCCTTCGCAACATTACAGATCCAAATCCAGATGGTCTGGGGATCTCCGCCCGTTCCGTTGTGGTTTCAACTGTGGGCCTAGTCAATGGAATTGAAAAGTTAATGGATGAGGGAATCAACTGCACCTTGGCGGTTTCCCTTCACACTCCAGATGATGAGCTTCGGGATACCTTGGTTCCGATCAATAATCGATTTAATATTCGTGAAGTACTGGCTGCAGCCGATGCCTATGAAAAGAAGACTGGCCGCCGTTACTCAATTGAATATGCGCTGATCCGTGACATCAATGATCAATCCTGGCGTTCAGATCTGTTGGGCCGACTGCTTAAAAACCGCAACGCTCATGTGAACTTGATTCCTCTCAACCCAACCCCAGGGTCAAAGTGGACAGCATCGCGCCGTGAAGATGAAGCTGAGTTTGTTCGGATCCTTGAAAGTTATGGAGTTCCAGTAACTGTCCGAGATACACGTGGCCGTGAAATCGATGGGGCATGTGGCCAGTTGGCGGCGGCGGAAAAAGGCAAGCCGGTCGCTTAAATTGTGACTAGTTACTTCTAGGGCTAATTGCTAGGCTCTGGAACATGAAAAAGCTCAGTAACTTCATCAATGGAAAATCTGTCGAATCAACTTCGGGAGAGACAACAACTCTAGTTAACCCTGCAACTGGTCAACCTTTTGCAACAGCGCCTAAATCAAATGCTGCAGATATCGATGCGGCATTTAAGGCAGCTAGCGATGCATTTGTAGATTGGCGTGATTCAACTCCATCACAGCGCCAACGAGCGCTATTAAAAATTGCAGATGCTATTGAAGAACGAGCTGAAGAAGTTATCGCCATCGAAGTTGAAAATACAGGTAAGCCAGTGTCCCTAACGACATCTGAAGAAGTGCCTCCGATGGTTGATCAGATTAGATTTTTTGCAGGAGCTGCGCGAAATCTTGAAGGCAAATCTGCCGGCGAGTACATGCCAGGAATGACATCGATGATACGCCGCGAACCTGTCGGCGTTATCGGTCAGGTAACTCCGTGGAACTACCCGATGATGATGGCGGTCTGGAAGTGGGCACCTGCTATTGCTGCAGGAAATACTGTTGTATTAAAGCCAAGTGATACGACTCCTGCATCTACTGTCTGGATGGCTAATTTAATGGCGGAGTTTTTACCTGCCGGAGTATTTAATGTTGTATGTGGCGAGCGCGAAACAGGTGCTGCACTCGTTAACCACACGCGCCCTGACATGGTTTCCATTACAGGATCTGTTGGCGCAGGAATTCAGGTTGCAGAATCTGCGGCAAAGCAGGTTAAGCGGGTTCATTTAGAACTCGGCGGAAAGGCACCAGTAGTTGTCTTTGCCGATGCAGATTTAGCAGCAGCTGCTGAAGCGATCGCAATCGCTGGTTACTTCAATGCGGGTCAAGATTGCACCGCAGCAACACGTGTCATTGTTCAAGGTTCTGTTTATGATGATTTTGTTGC
>CAXNDW010000072.1:0-5230 GCA_964201405.1 Candidatus Planktophila sp. | reverse complement strand
CGCTTTAAATAAGTACGGTCAGAGTGGGTGGGGTTTCCCGCCCACTCTGACCCTTATAAAGTAAAGGTGAGAAATGGATTTTGCATTATTACGGGATGCCTTCTGGGGGTTAACCTTTGATGGCATCGCATTAGGAGCGATTTATGCTCTGATCTCACTGGGTTACACATTGGTATACGGCGTACTTCGTCTGATCAACTTTGCGCACTCTGAAGTATTTATGATCGGCACCTTTGCTGCACTTGTAACAGCTTCTGGAATCATGGGAGTAAATGTTGAGGATGAACCTCGCACCGGCGTCTCCATGATCTTCACACTCTTAATCTGTTTAGTTATTGCGATGTTGGCCTCGGCCATTACCGCAGTATTGGTAGAGATTGTCGCCTACAGACGATTGCGACAACGCGGTGCAACAAAGCTTGCAACCTTGATCTCGGCAATCGGTGTATCAATCTCTTTGGTTGAATTCTTTAGAATTATCACCGACTCACTTCCTCGCGAATTTCCACGCATTATGGAAAAGACATTTTTATTTAGCTACGCAGGTGCCGACATCCGTAATGACAAGGTGATTGTTATTATCGCTGCTGGATTAATGATGTTTGCCCTAGAACGCTTTATTACTAAGTCACGACTCGGTAAGGGGATTCGCGCAGTATCGATGGATGAGAACACCTCAACCTTGATGGGCGTAAATATCAACCGAGTTATCACAGTGACATTTTTTGCAGGCGGTCTCATGGCGGGCGCTGCAGCATTTTTCTACATCTTGGTTTACGAGAACACCTCATTTAAGGTCGGCTTCTTCTTAGGAATTAGCGCCTTCACCGCCGCAGTTTTAGGTGGAATTGGAAACCTTAAAGGCGCGCTCTTTGGCGGTTTCGCACTAGGACTCATGGAGACATGGACTTCTGCTGTATTTGGTACAGCATGGAAAGCGGTTATCTCATTTACCATCTTGGTACTAGTTCTTCTGATTAAACCGACAGGTTTATTTGGAGAATCTATCCAGCAGGCGAGGGTCTAATGGCTAATTTAAAGTCAAGGATTAATTTGCGCGATAAGGGCGCTGAGTATTGGGAGCGTTCGCCAAAATGGCGTCGCATCCTTCTTGCAGTGACTTTTATTGCACTGTGCTACGCACTTCCTTTTCTTAACAACCCTCTGATTAATACACCTGGTTCAGATTTCCAATCTGTTTTGTTCTATCCAGTAGGTATGTATGTAATGATGGCAATTGGCTTGAATATCGTTGTTGGTAAATCAGGCCTTCTCGATCTTGGCTATGTTGCATTTTTTGCAATCGGTGCCTACACGATGGCGATCCTTGGAACTAAGACCTCACTCAACTTCTGGGAAATTCTGCCTATTGGAGTAGGTCTTGCGATGTTGTCTGGAGTTTTGCTTGGCTCACCGACACTTCGACTACGTGGTGATTACTTAGCGATTGTGACCCTTGGTTTCGGTGAGATTGTTCGTATCTTTGCCGTCAACACCGAAGCGATTGGCGGAGCGCGCGGTGTAGCTGGTATTCCAACGCCTCCAGATATCTTCAATGCAAAGTTCACAATCCTGGATCCAAAGCCTTATTACTGGTTGCTGCTTACCTTTACCTTGTTAATTATTTGGATGGTGCGCCGCATGGCAGCTCGCCGCCCAGGACGTGCTTGGGATGCGATTCGCCAAGATGATGATGTTGCGCAATTAATGGGTATCAACACGCGTAAATACAAGGTCTGGGCTTTTGTACTTGGCGCCGCGGTTGCAGGTGTGGGTGGTGTTATTTATGCATCACAGATCATGTCAATCGTGCCAGATCAATTCAACTTGAACATCTCAATCTTGATTCTTGCCTGCGTTGTTTTTGGTGGAATCGGAAATGTTTGGGGAGTTATTCTAGGAGCGGTACTTTTAGCATTTACTCCAGAGCGAATTCGCTTCTTAAGCCAGCCACGTATTTTGGTTTTCGGAATGGCCTTGGTTCTCATGATGAACCTACGTCCAGATGGAATCTTGCCTAAGAAAAAGCGCGAGCATTTCGATCCTGATTGGCACACAGTTGAAGAATCAGGCGAAGGGCAGATCAAATAATGAGCGAAAATGTTCTAGAGCTAAAGAACGTCACAATGAAGTTTGGTGGCGTTACCGCTCTCAATGAAGTCAACCTTGCCGTGAAAAAGGGCGAAATCCTTGCCCTAATTGGTCCCAATGGTGCAGGTAAGACAACTGTCTTCAATGTAATTACAGGTGTCTACAAGCCAACATCTGGAGATGTACTTTTCCAAGGCTCATCAATTGTTGGGAAAAAACGTCACAAGATTACAAAGCTTGGAATCGCTCGTACCTTCCAGAATATTCGCTTATTTGGTGAGTCAACCGCGCTCGAAAATGTTGTTACAGGTGCAGATGTGCACTCAAAGTCGGGTGTTGTTGGCTCGATCTTTGGAACGCCGCGATCACGTCGTGAAGAGAAAGCTAATCTAGAGCGAGCCCTGGAACTCTTGGAGTTCATAGGAATCAGGAAGCGTGCTGGCCAATTAGGAAAGAATTTGCCATATGGTGATCAGCGTCGACTAGAGATTGCACGCGCACTTGCTACTAACCCAAAGCTATTGCTCTTGGACGAGCCCGCTGCAGGATTCAATCCTGCTGAAAAAGTTGCATTGGCTGAAACAATTAAGAAGATTCGTGATGCGGGATACACCATCTTGTTGATTGAGCACGATATGTCCTTGATCATGGGAGTTTCCGACCGCGTTGTTGTTCTCGATTTCGGAACCAAGATTGCAGATGGCACAACGACAGAAGTTCAAAACGATCCACGCGTTATTGAAGCGTATTTAGGAGCACCAGCTGATGCGTCTTGAAATTAAGGACTTACATGTCCACTACGGCAAGATCGAAGCTATCAAGGGTGTTTCCATTGTTGTTAATGAAGGCGAAATTGTTACCTTAATTGGCGCTAACGGCGCTGGCAAGACGACAATGCTCAAGACAATCTCAGGCCTGCGTCCAGTAACAAGTGGTCAGATTCTTTTCAATGGTGAAGAAATTTCAAAGATGCCGGCTCACAAGCGAGCCGATCTTGGTCTTTCACAAGCACCAGAAGGTCGCGGAATCTTCGTTGGTATGAGTGTTTTGGAAAACCTCGAAATGGGTAAGTACAACCGCAAGGATCGCAAAAAGGAAATGGCAGAGGATCTAGAAAAGGTTTATCACCTCTTCCCACGTCTCAAGGAGCGTGCATTCCAAGCTGGCGGAACTTTGTCAGGTGGAGAGCAGCAAATGCTTGCGATTGGTCGAGCGTTGATGTCACGTCCAAAGGTTCTTCTTCTCGATGAGCCTTCAATGGGTCTTGCTCCTTTGATGATTCAAAACATCTTTAACATCATCACCGAGATCAACAAGACAGGTGTAACAATTCTTCTCGTTGAGCAAAATGCACAGCAAGCGCTACAACGCGCACACCGTGCCTATGTTTTGGAAGTTGGAAATGTTGTTAAGGAAGCTAAAGCTTCAGATCTTCTCAATGATCCAGCGGTTCGTGCGGCATACCTGGGAACAGGAGCTCACTAGTCTCTTAACGCTCCGCGAGGATCATGCAGGTGATACGGGCGGTGCAGGTGCGCTGTCCGTTTTCATTTGTAATGACAACATCCCAGCAACACAGGGTTTTCCCGATCGAAACTGCGGTTGCAACTCCGGTAACAACCCCTGTTGCCGTTGCTTTGTGGTGAGTGGCATTAATGTCGATTCCAACGATCATGCGATCTGCGCCGGCGTTGAGCTGTGTACCAATAGAGCCAAGACTTTCGGCTAACACAACATTTGCTCCACCATGAAGAATGCCCATGGGTTGTGTATTTCCCTCAACCGGCATTGTTCCGACAAGTCTTGTAAGTGAAGCCTCTGTGATCTCAATACCCATCTTCTTATCTAGGGCACCGCTGCCACGCTCTTTAATAATTGAGAGATAATCCGGTTCAGTCATGGGCAGAGTCTAACTGGCACTCTACGATGCATCCATGACCAAGCGCCTATTGCTTATCGATGGGCATTCAATGGCGTATCGGGCCTTTTTCGCTTTACCCGCCGATAACTTCACGACAGCTCAGGGTCAGCACACCAACGCCATTTACGGCTTTGCGACGATGTTGCTTTCCCTGTTAAGTAGTGAAAAACCTACACACGTAGCGGTGGCCTTTGATGTTTCACGAAAGACCTTTAGATCTGAGATCTTTCTCGATTACAAAGCAAATCGCTCAAAGACCCCCGATGAGTTTCGTTCGCAGATGTCTTATTTGCACGAACTAGTAAACGCCTTTGGTATCTCAACCTTTGAGGTAGAGGGTTTTGAGGCTGATGACATCATTGCAACCATCGCAAAGCAGGCAGAACGCGAAGGCGCTGAAGTTCTCATCTGTACCGGCGATCGTGATTCATTCCAATTAGTAAATGAGAAGACAACAGTGCTTTATCCAAAGCGTGGGGTTAGCGATCTTGCGCGAATGACGCCAGAAGCAGTTCAGGAAAAGTATGGAATGTCTCCAGAGCAGTATCCAGATTTTGCAGCGTTACGTGGAGATCCCAGCGACAATCTTCCATCTGTACCTGGAGTTGGAGAAAAGACCGCTGCTAAATGGGTGGTCGAATATGGATCATTACATGAGCTAATTTCAAACATCGACAAGATTGGGGGCAAGGTTGGTCAATCCTTGCGTGATTCAGTCAATGATGTCATCCGCAATCGCGAGTTAACTCAGCTGGTTGCAAATGTTCCGTTAGAGCTAAGCATCGATGCTTTGGCATGGAGCGGAGTAGATGAGAACCACACCAATCCACTCTTTGAAAAACTTGAGTTCAAAACCCTCAAAGATCGGATGAAACCGATTCTTTTGAAAACCAATTCAAAAGCAAGTGAGCCAGCACTAGAGCTTTTTGCAACAGAGATCGCCGAAGGCGTTCTCACACCCGTAGAGCTTTCAGAAAAGATAGCGAAGCACTCAGGAGATATCGCACTCGCATATCAATTGATAGATGAAAAACTTCATCGATATGCAGTTGCGTTAACCGCTGAAGAAGTTTTCCTTGTTCACTCTGCAGAGATGGGGGAGTGGGCTACACATGTTGGTGTTTCAAAGATCGCACATGATGCAAAGAGCCTTGCGCGAATAAATGGCTTAACCGGCATTACCTTTGACACATCCCTTGCTGCGTACCTGGTTAACCC
>CAXNDW010000071.1:0-5255 GCA_964201405.1 Candidatus Planktophila sp. | reverse complement strand
CGTGCAGATGCAGCAATCAATGAACCAGTCTTATCTGCAACAACCTTTAGGTAATGTTCTAGTGGATCCTGACCAGGGTTGGGGCCCTGAGTTTCCATGATCTGACCAATCACTAATCGCTCAAAGGTGCGCGCTTGCAAACGAACCGCAGCAGGTCCTAGATCTGCTAATAGATCTGAAGATTTTGCAAAGAGAAAATCACCTGTCAAGATCGCAATTGTGTTTCCCCATCGCATGTTGGCGCTTTCTACGCCGCGGCGAAGTGGAGCCTCGTCCATAACATCATCGTGATACAGGGTTGCTAAGTGCGTAATCTCGCAGGCCACAGCTGCAGCGATAACACCCTGACCCGTTGGGTCCCCATATTGAGCGGTTAACAAGGTTAAAAGGGGGCGTAAACGCTTGCCGCCAGCGGCCACAAGGTGATGTGCGGTCTCATCAACAAATGGATACTCGCTGCGGGTATGGCTACGTAAAAGTGATTCGACCTCGGCCATTTGGCTAACAAGTTGCGTCGCTAATGCTGGTGCAACGTTGGGAATGCCAAATGTGGACATTATCGAATGAAGATAGCTAGGTCTGTAATGAAATCAAGTACTGGGGCTGGATAGATACCCAATACCAAGGTGATTACCGCCGAGATAACTACAGTTGCACGAGTAAGGATTGAAGGCACTTCAACCGCTGTTCCATCTTCAACAGCATCTGTAAAGAACATCAACACGATCACGCGGATGTAGAAGAAAGCTGCGACCGCACTTGAAAGCACGCCTGTGATAACAACCGCTGTCGCGCCGTTTTCATATGCTGCAGAGAAGATAGAAAACTTTCCAATGAATCCGCTTGTTAGTGGAATACCGGCAAAGGCAAGTAAGAAGAGTGCAAATGCAGAGGCTGCAAATGGTGATCGCTTTCCAAGACCCTTCCAACGATTGAGATCTGTAACCTCACCCGATGAATCCCGAACAAGGGTTACGACGGCAAATGCGCCAACGGTTGCTACACCGTATGCAAAGAGATAGAAGATTGTTGCATCTAACCCTGATTTATTCAGTGCAATGATGCCTGAAAGCAAGAAGCCTGCATGAGCAATTGATGAATAAGCCAACATGCGCTTTACATCGCGCTGAGCGATTGCAACAAGTGATCCCAAGATCATGCTGACAATTGCAATGGCCGAGATAACTGGAATCCAAGACCATTCAGCGTTTGCGAAAACTGTGTAGTAAATACGAAGCATCGCTCCGAAAGCTGCAACCTTGGTGGCCGCTGCCATAAATGCTGTGATTGGAGTTGGAGCACCTTGATACACATCTGGTGACCAAGAATGGAATGGAACTGCGCCCACCTTGAAGAGCAATCCAATTGATAGGAATGACATTCCGATGAGAAGGAAGACATCATTTCCGCTGCCGCCGACTACCGCTTCACGGATGCCAGAGAAGGTGATTGAGCCTGAAAAACCATACAAATAAGCGGCTCCGAAGAGGAAGAATGCTGAGGCAAATGAGCCTAGAAGGAAGTACTTCAGCGCTGACTCTTGTGAAGCCAAGCGGCGGCGGCGTGAAAGCCCCGCCATTAAGTACAGCGGTAGCGATAAGACTTCGAGTGCGACAAAGAGCATTATCAAATCTGTTGCAACGGGGAAGATCATCATTCCGGAAACAGCAAACAATGTAAGTGGGTAGACCTCGGTTACTTGATTGCCAGCTTGCGCCGCTTCGCGCTCTTCAGCAGAGCCAGGAAGTGCTGCTGCCAACGGAGTGAAGTGCTCGGTATCTGCAATTAAGAAGATTGAGATTATTGCAATAATCAGAATTGATCCCTGAATAAGGACTGCAGGACCATCTACAACTAATGACCCCATTGCAGGAGTCAAGGATTGCTCTCCGCGAATACGCCACAACTGCATCAGCGCGAGCATCAAAGTTCCAAGGGACAGCGTTAGCTGAACTACCGGACGAAGTGCTTTAGATACAAAGGCTTCGACAAGAACACCGATCAGCGCTCCACCCAGCAAAATGAGAATTGGCGAAAGCAGCGTGTAGGAAAGAACTGGCGATGTAAATGTCATTACTTGTCCTCATTACTTGGCGCAGGATCAGTGAAACCCATTTGAGAAATTACATGAGTCGCAGCAGGATTAATCACATTTAATAGTGGTGCAGGGTAAAAGCCCAAAGCGACAATACTTGCAATCACTGGTGCGATCGCTATCTTCTCGCGAAGGTTGAGATCTCTAAGATTCTCATTACCTGGCGTTGTTGGCCCATGCAAAGCTTTTTGAACTGGAATTAAAATGTACAAAGCGGCCAAAACAATTCCAAAGGTTGCGATAATCGCATGCGCTGGGTAACGAGTAAATGTTCCAACGAGAACAAGGAACTCGCTCACAAAACTTGAAAGTCCTGGCAAAGCCAGTGATGACAGCCCCGCAATGAAGAAACTCCACGCCATTATTGGAGTAACTCGCTGCAGGCCGCCAAAGTCAGAGATCGTTGAAGAGCCACGGCGTGAAATCATCCAGCCAGCCACTAGGAATAACGCTGCGGTAGAGAATCCATGGTTAAACATGTACAAAATCGCACCACTTTGAGCCTGGCTTGTCATCGCGAAGATACCCATTGTGATGAAGCCGAAGTGAGAGATCGATGTATAGGCGATCAATCTCTTGATGTCCTTAGCTCCAATCGCTAAGAAGGCACCGTAAACAATTGAGATGACCGCAAGGATCATAATCAGTGGAGTAAATGTCTTACTCGCATCTGGGAACAAGGTGAGGCAGTAACGGATCATTCCGAAGGTACCAACCTTGTCGAGAACGCCAAGCAAAAGAACCGAGGTTCCTGGTGTTGCAGAGTTTGCTGCATCTGGCAACCAGGTATGGAATGGCCATACCGGAGCTTTGATAGCAAAAGCGATAAAGAATCCAAGGAACAGTAGGTTCTGCGTCGTTGAACTCATCTGAAGTTGTGAGAGCTTGTCGATATCAAAGGTATGTCCACCTTGAGCACCTGACATCACATACAAGGCAATTATTGCTGCAAGCATCAATAAGCCACCAAATAATGAGTACAACAAGAACTTAACCGCTGCTGCCGAGCGCTCCCCTGTTCCATACCCACCAATAAGGAAGTACACAGGTATCAACATCGCTTCAAAGATTACGTAGAACAAGAACAGATCTGTTGCGGCGAATACACCAATCATCATCGTCTCAAGTACGAGGATGAGAATATAAAAAGTCTTTACACTCCAACGGCCCCCATGTGCCTCATTCCAACCCGCAAGCACAACGATTGGTGCAAGGATTGTTGACATCAAAATCAAAACAAGTGCAATTGCATCTACACCTAATGCAAAGTTGATTCCAAAGGTTGGAATCCATGCGTAACTTTCAACAAATTGCAGATCTACGTTGTCACGCTGGAAGCCAACCGCCATTGCAATAGTTGCTGCCATGACAACCAGGGTTGTCCCAAGGGCTGCTTGCTTGGCCGCTTTCTCGCTGCTCTTTGGAAGAGTCGAGATGATTGCTGCACCTGCAAGAGGTAGAAGCATTAATAGTGATAACCACTTCATTACTGAACCACCACCCAAATCGCTGCGATTAACGCAATTGCGCCAACCAAAATCATGGCTGCATAGCTGCGAACGTAGCCATTCTGAATGCCTCGAAGTGCTGATCCTGAACCCAGCGCCATTTGACCTACTCCTCGAACCGCACCATCAACGACAACTTCATCAGCTGCCACCAGTGTTGTTGTTAGAGCCTGGCCTGGACGCATAAAGACAGCCTCATTGAAGCGATCCTGCATCAAATCTTGACGTGCAACCTTTGTAAAGATTGAAACATCATCTGGAGCAACCGCTGAAACTTCCTGACGTGCATACTTGAAGTAAGCGATTGCTACACCGATCGCCACCATGGTTAAGGCCATTGCAGAAACTACTATTGGCTCAATCAAGTGCTTCTGATACTCATCGCTGTGGTTAAACAATGGGTGTAACCAGTTTTCTAAAGCATCGCCACGTGAGAGTAGGAAACCTGAAGAGACTGAACCGACTGCAAGTACAGCCATCGGAAGCCACATTAACCATGGAGATTCATGAGGATGCGCATCCTCATCCCAACGCTTTGTTCCTGTAAATGTCAGGATCATTACGCGAGTCATGTAGAAAGCTGTAATTGATGCACCAATCAAAGTTGTAATGCCAAGGATGATTCCCTTAGCACCGCCCGCATCAAATGCGGTTTCAATAATCAAATCCTTCGAATAAAAGCCTGCAAATGGTGGAACACCAAGAATTGCTAAGTATCCAAGTCCAAAGGTCACAAAGGTGATTGGCATGAACTTACGAAGCGCGCCGTACTTTCGCATATTTACTTCATCATTCATTCCATGCATGACAGAGCCTGCACCCAAGAACATTCCTGCCTTAAAGAAACCATGTGTTAGCAGGTGCATGATTGCAAATGCATAACCAACTGGGCCTAATCCAGCAGCTAATGTCATATAACCGATCTGCGACATGGTTGAAGCAGCCAGCGCCTTCTTAATGTCATCTTTAGCGGTACCGATTAATGCACCAAACATCAAAGTGATTGCACCAACAATGACAACCATAAGCTGGGCGGTAGGTGCTGCATCAAAGACAAAGTTTGATCGGGTAATTAAGTAAACACCTGCGGTAACCATCGTCGCTGCGTGAATAAGTGCAGAAACAGGGGTTGGACCAGCCATCGCATCGCCAAGCCATGCTTGCAATGGGAACTGGGCTGATTTACCTGCGGCGGCCACCAAGAGCATGAGTCCTATTGCCGTTAAAGCGCCTTCGGAACTTTGGCTTACCTGCTCTTTAACTCCAACAAATGAAACTGTGCCCATGGTTGCGAAGGCGATCATGATTGCAAAGGACAATCCCATATCGCCGACGCGGTTCATAACAAAGGCTTTTTTCGAAGCGGTTGCATATGAAGGCTTTTGATTCCAGAAGCCAATAAGTAGGTAAGAGGCAAGACCCACGCCTTCCCAACCAACGTAGAGGTTGAGATAGCTGTCGCCAAGAACTAAGAGCAACATAGAGGCGATAAATAGGTTTAGGTAAGCGAAGAATCGACGGCGATCTTTGTCATGAGACATATAAGAGATTGAATAGATGTGGATCAAAGTTCCTACACCTGTAATAAGAAGAACAAAGCAGATAGAGAGCTGATCTAACAGCAAGCCCGCATCTACTTTGAAATCTCCGAC
>CAXNDW010000070.1:0-5399 GCA_964201405.1 Candidatus Planktophila sp. | reverse complement strand
CCTGTCGCTGAAAAAGCCCAGCGTGGAGTTATGGAGCTTTTGCTTGTAAATCACCCACTTGATTGTCCAGTGTGTGACAAGGGTGGCGAGTGCCCACTTCAAAACCAAGCGATGAGCAATGGTCAGGGCTCTTCACGTTTTGAAGGTGTTAAGCGCACATTTGAAAAGCCCATCAACATCTCTTCTCAAGTTCTTCTAGATCGCGAGCGTTGCGTTCTTTGCGCACGTTGCACACGTTTCTCAGAACAAATCGCTAGCGATCCGTTTATTACGTTAAACGAGCGCGGAGCATTACAACAAGTTGGTATCTACGAGAACCAACCATTCGAATCCTATTTTTCTGGAAACACTGTTCAGATCTGCCCTGTAGGTGCACTTACAGGCGCTGCATACCGTTTCCGTGCACGTCCATTTGATTTAGTTTCAACTCCATCTGCATGTGAACACTGTGCATCAGGTTGCGATATGCGTACCGATGTTCGTCGCGGAAAAACTTTGCGTCGCTTAGCTGGAGAAGATGCATCAGTTAATGAAGAGTGGAACTGCGATAAGGGTCGTTGGGCATTTAAGTATGTAACAGCGGTTGATCGCCTTAAGGTTCCGATGATCCGTAACGCTTCAGGAGAACTTGTTGAAGCTTCATGGCCAGAAGCCCTTGCAGTTGCTGCAGAGGGACTTAAATCGGCAAAGGCTGCTGTCCTTGTTGGTGGACGTGCAACTCATGAAGATGCATATGGATATAGCAAGTTTGCACGTGTGGCACTTGGAACAAATGACATTGATTTCCGTTCACGTCTTTCATCCGATGAAGAGCGCGAGTTCATCGCATCACGTGTAGTTGGATCATCTACAACTTACCGAGATATCGATAAGGCTGATCAGGTTCTTCTCGTTGGCTTCGAGCCAGAAGAAGAGTCACCAATTGTTTTCTTACGTATCAATAAGCAGTACCGCAAGCGTGCTTTGAAGGTGGTTTCAATCGGTTCAAAGGAATCTATTGCGGTAGATAAGCTCAAGGCAGAGTTTGTAAAGGTTGCTCCAGGACAAGAAGCAGCTGCGGTTGCTGCACAGAAGTTGACTGATAAATCTGTCATTCTTGTTGGTGAACGTACCTCTGAAAGTGCTGGAGTTCTAAGTGCGGTTGCAGCTCTTGCAGATTCAACGGGTGCAAAGCTTGCGTGGATTCCACGTCGTGCAGGTGAACGTGGTGCGATCGAAGCTGGCGCAATTGGAAATCTTCTTCCTGGTGGTCGTCCAGTAACAGATGCGGCAGCACGTGTTGATATCGCAGCAGCATGGAATACAGATTCAATTCCATCTGAAATTGGTCGTTCTACCTCACAGATTATTGAGGCGGTCAATGCAGGGCAGATCGGTGCGCTATTAGTTGGTGGAGTAGATCCACTTGATGGCGACAACGGTGATGCCGCACTATCAGCTCTTGATAAAGCATTTGTTGTTTCACTTGAAATTGCACCAAGCGCTGTAACAGCTCGTGCAAATGTTGTTCTTCCAGTTGCAGCGGTAACGGAAAAATCTGGCTCCTTCCTTAACTGGGAAGGTCGCGCTCGTTCATTTGATGCAGCGGTTGCCGATTCACTCAATCGCAGCGATTTGAGAATTCTTTCTATGATCGCCGAAGAGATGGGTATCTCTTTAAATCTTGGAACAGTAACGGCAGCGGCCAAGGAGATCGCATCTCTGGGTGCTTGGGATGGTGCACGTGCACAGTTCAATAAGGTGGCGCAGCAACCACAGCCATCACTGAGCAGCGATCAAGCTTTGATTACTTCTTGGCGTCGTTTGTTGGATCTGGGAACTTTGCAGGAAGGTGAAGAACACCTTGCTGGCACTGCTCGCAGAACAGTTGCGGTTATTTCGCCAAAGCGTGCTCAATCAATGGGTGTAGTTGATGGCGATCAACTGAAGATCTCAACAAAACAAGGCTCTGTAACCCTTTCAGCGCTGGTTGAAAACATTCATGATGATGCTGTCTGGGCACCTCGTAACTCACGTGGTTCTCAATTGTTGGTAAACCTAGGCGTCGCACATGGCGCAGTAGTTACGGTGGTGAAGGCATGACAAATGCAGAACTAATTGCAGCAGATCCAGGCTGGCTCATTCTCGTCAAAGCGCTTCTGGTGTTTGCAGGATGTGTAGTACTGACATTGATGGCGGTATGGGGAGAGCGACGTCTTGTGGGTCGCATGCAACAACGCCCAGGACCAAACCGTGTAGGTCCATTTGGTTTAATTCAATCCCTTGCAGATGGAGTAAAGCTTGCGCTGAAGGAAGACATCATTCCTACAGCTGCAGACAAGATTGTTTTTGTTATTGCTCCAATCATCAGCGCGACCGCAGCTTTCATGGCCTTTGCAGTAATTCCAATTACCGGCGAAGTCAATTTATTTGGCAAGCAGACAGCTATGCAGTTAACTGATTTGCCGGTTGGAGTGCTTTACATCCTTGCAGTTGCATCAGTTGGTGTTTACGGAATTGTTTTAGCTGGTTGGTCTTCAGGATCGACTTATCCATTGCTTGGTGGACTTCGATCCAGCGCGCAAGTTATTTCATATGAAATCGCAATGGGACTTTCACTTGTGGCTGTCTTTATCTACGCAGGTTCAATGTCAACATCAGAGATCGTTGCTGCTCAATCTTCATGGTGGTACGCAGTAGTTCTCTTCCCATCATTTGCGATCTATGCGATTTCAATGGTCGGTGAAACTAACCGTGCTCCCTTTGATCTTGCAGAAGCAGAAGGTGAACTCGTAGGTGGATTCCACACCGAGTACTCATCATTAAAGTTTGCACTCTTCTTCCTTGCTGAATACATCAATATTGTTGCTGTATCTGCACTTGCAACCACCTTGTTCTTGGGTGGCTATAAAGCGCCTCCAGGGCTTGGCTTTACTGAAGCCTGGCTTGGTGGCTGGTTTACCGCGGTGTGGTTCTTTGCCAAGGTAATTACATTCTTCTTTGTATTTGTATGGCTCCGCGGAACACTTCCACGCCTTCGTTACGACCAGTTCATGCAGTTTGGTTGGAAGGTCTTGATTCCAATTTCAATTCTATGGATCCTGGTTGTTGCAACTTTGCGCGTTCTTTCACTACAGGGAGCTCCACGATCAGTGGTAATCGCCTTTGCAAGCACTGTCGTTGTAATCATCATGGCGGTCAATGTTGGATTTGAAAGCTCTAAAAAGAAAAAGCAAGCAGCTGTAGCCGATGGCGATAACAAAGAAGCTCCATCATTTGCAGTTCCTTCACTTCCAATGGAGGTTTCAACTATCAATGTCTCAAAGAGCTCAGGAGGCGACCGTGGCTGAAAACCTCGAACCGTTAAAGCCAAAAGATCTTGGCATTAACGATGTTGAATTTTATGAAGTAGAGCAAACACCTTCAGTTGGTTTCTTAGGCCACATGAAGGGGTTTTGGGTTACCTTCTCAACGATCTTCAAGAAGCCATTGACCGTCGAGTATCCAGAGGTTAAAGCACCTACTGAGGAACGCTTTCATGGACGTCACCAACTTAATCGCCACCCAGATGGATTAGAAAAGTGCATTGGCTGCGAACTTTGTGCTTGGGCATGTCCAGCAGATGCAATTTATGTAGAGGGTGAAAGCAACACTGAAGAAAATCGCATGTCTCCAGGTGAGCGTTACGGCAAGGTGTATCAAATCAATTATCTTCGCTGTGTTTTCTGCGGATTGTGTATTGAAGCTTGCCCTACACGCGCATTAACAATGACAAATGAGTACGAGCTTGCAGATGATTCACGTGCAAAGTTGATCTTTGAGAAGCAGGATTTATTGGCTCCATTGCGCCAAGGAATGCTTATGCCTCCACATCCAATGTATCCAGATATGACAGATACCAATTATTACAATGGTGATGTAAAGAGCGCTCATCCATCTCAGGCAAAGGATGATCAAGCATGATGCAACTCGCCCTTGAAGCTGGCCAGACAGCACAACCAGAAGCGATTATGTTTTGGATCCTTGGACCAATGGCGGTTATCGCGGCGCTAGGAATGCTCCTTGTTAAGAAAGCGGTTCACTCAGCGATCTTGATGGCATTTGTAATGGTTGTCTTAGCAATCTTTTACATCGCGCAAGATGCGGTATTCCTAGGAATTGTCCAAGTTGTTGTTTACACCGGAGCTGTAATGATGCTCTTCCTCTTTATTTTGATGCTCGTCGGTGTTGATTCATCAGATTCATTGACTGAAACAATTCCTGGTCTTCGACCAATAGCAATTACAGCCGCAGTTGGTTTTGGTGGATTGATGGTTGCGCTTTTGGGTCGTGCAACTTTGGGCCGCACTCCAGTCGGGTTGGCGCAAGCTAATGCCGAGGGCAATGTTGAAGGAATCGCAGCGGCGCTTTTTTCAACCTATGTGTTTCCATTTGAAGTTGTATCTGCACTTCTCATTACAGCAGCGATGGGTGCAATGGTTCTTGCACACAGCCAGCGCACAACGGCGCGTCCTACTCAGCGCCAACTATCAATCAATCGTTTCCGCGGTCAATCATTAGGCAGCGCGGCAGGACTTCCAGGTCCTGGTGTTTATGCCCGTCATAACGCGGTAGATGTTCCTGCTCTTCTTCCAGATGGAACTCCTGCTCCAACTTCAGTTAACGCCAGCCTCGAGGCACGTGGAGATATGTTGGATTACAAGAGCTTTGACCTTGCTGAAGTTAATACTCAGATTGAGGAGGAGAAGTAATGGATGCAACTAACTATCTTTACATCTCAGCGCTCCTCTTTACCATCGGAGCTGTCGGTGTTGTTGTTCGACGCAACGCGATCGTTGTTTTCATGTGTATTGAGCTCATGCTCAACGCTGCAAATCTTTCATTTGTAACCTTTTCACGCATCAACGGAAATCTCGATGGCCAAGTAATGGCCTTCTTTACGATGGTGGTTGCAGCCTGCGAAGTAGTGGTTGGCCTTGCAATTATTGTCACGATTTATCGTTCACGCCGATCAGCATCTGTCGATGATGCTAGTTTGTTGAAGCGATAGCCATGTTTATTTCAAATACTTTGGTCTACTTGATTGCGCTGCCATTAGCTGGTTCAGCGATTCTTCTACTTGGGGGTCGACGTACCGATAAGTGGGGTCACCTTCTTGCTACTGCCTTGTCGGCATCCTCATTTGGTGTTGGTTTGTACCAAATGATGTTGATGTTGGATCGCCCAACAGAGCAGCGCCCAGCATCACAAAAATTATTTGAGTGGATTCATGTCGGAGATTTCAAAGTAGATGCGGGCTTGCTGTTAGATCAGCTCTCTATCTGCTTTGTTCTTCTTATTACAGGTGTAGGAACTTTGATCCACATCTATTCAATCTCTTATATGTCTCATGACAAAGATCGCCGTCGATTCTTCGCTTA
>CAXNDW010000069.1:0-5403 GCA_964201405.1 Candidatus Planktophila sp. | reverse complement strand
TACTCGGGAAGCTGTATCAGAGAGCATCAACTGCGGGAGATCCTTGGTCATTGTCAGAGGTGGGAGATTCACCTGAGCCCAAGATTTCATGTGGTTATCGTATTACTTAATCAGAAAGCCGGCCACGGCACAGCTGGCCAATCGGGGTTCGGTATCGGAAATCTACTCTCTGATATTAATCGAGAAACACGCATCTGCGTCGCAGCAATCTCTTCATCAGATATGTAGGCACGCAGTAAATCACCAAGTTCTCCAGATAGTAGGGCTTGTGTTTTCCTCAAAATCTCAACTTCTTCATCTGTGAAAGGCTCTTGAGACCATTGCCATAAAACGGTGCGAAGTTTGTCATCGACATGGAATGTCACACCATGATCACAACCATAAACTCTCTCAGTTGTTAGAGGTAGTAGGTGTCCAATCTTCCGATCAGTGTTGTTTACGATCGCATCAAACAAGGCCATGGAACGAAGAGATGGATGATCGGTGGAAAAGAAAGCGGCGAGATCAATAGATTCATCGATCGTTACCCATTCTTGAGCCATCCCTTCACCATATGGGCCATCACGTAGGACGGTGAGTGGAACAAGATCAAAACCAGCTCTGCTGCTCAATAAATAGGCGGCATACTCTCGATACGCCAGGCAACCATCGGAAAAGTCCCACAAGGGACGCTCCCCTGCTATTGGTTTATAAATACAGATTAGCTCTTCATTGTTGAGTGAAGATGTTGCGTACAAGGTGGCGTTTGATGCATCAACTAATCTGCCGGTAACGTTAAGAGTGCCATCACGCAAAATCTTTAACTTATCGTCGGTAGCCATTTGCCCTCGGACATAAATGACCTCGTGGATCGATGGGGATCCCACAGAATGGGCAGGGTAAGCGACCCGCATTTACTAACGCCTTAGATCGCGCTGCAAAGGCTGAGGCCATCCCCAAGGAGAAGTTGATTTCTAGAACACTACCCTCGGACCCATCTTCATCATCTTCCAGTTCGTATAGTTCGAGGACCACAAGTTGAGATTCATCATTCCACGCCAAGGAGATTGCTCCTACCTGAAACTCCTCATCAACAGGAGTTTCCAAAGGAGCATCATCGGCTGCAAAAGATTCAATGATTGTTAGCGGGTTGGCCTTCTTGACCTCTGCGATCATTAAATCCAGACGATTAGCAACAGCTTGCACCTGTGCTTTTTCTAAGGCAACACTTATAACTCTGTTATCAGAACGTACTTGTATGAAAAATGCACGCTCTCCAGGCTCACCGATTGTTCCAGAGACGCACCGCTGCGGATTGGTAAAGGTGAATCTCATTTCCCGGAGCCGCCACCCAAAAGATTCTTGGATCGTTTAGGTGCTTGTAGTAAATCTGTAATAACTGCGCGTGTGTCATTGATCAAAAGAACTCTCGGTTTGATACCCGCATACTCGATGATTGAAACAGATGCAGGATCGATAATGATTCGTTGGAACTCATCTAGATGCATTCCTAGAGCAGAGGCAAGTATGGATTTAATGACATCGCCATGACTGACGATTACCGCAGTTTTTGAATCAGGAAGTGCAGCTAATTCATGCACGACACTCATAGCCCTTGATTGCATCGCCGCAATACCTTCACCATCTGGAAAGTACATACGGCTTGGGGACTCCTGGACAGTCTTCCACTCCTTCTTTCGAGAAAGTATTGCAAGCTTCTTTCCACTCCAATTACCGTAATCAACCTCGTTGAGCAAAGGATCGATAATCGGCTGAAAATTGGGAGAATGCTTCAACACAACATCATTGAGCCATGGGCTAATACTCTCAAAGCACCTTTCCATAGGCGAGATTCTCAGCTGAGCGATCGGAAAATTTCCGAGACGATCAGAAAGTTGTTGCGACTGCTTGACACCCTTTTCAGATAAGTGAATATTTGGAAGCCGACCTGACAAAACCCCCGAAGCATTTGAGGTGGAGTGGGCATGTCGGATTAAAACTAAACGCATACTGAAAGGCTATCGCAGCTTTTGGTACTCAGCCTTGCTAAGGTCGCCCCATGGAAAAGCGACGCTCCGGCACAAGCGGATTGGCACTCTCGCGCCTCGGATTAGGAACCATGACCTGGGGACGCGATACCGATGAGATTGAGGCTGCAGATCAATGTCGAGCCTTTCTCGATGCAGGAGGCAACTTTCTCGATACCGCTGCCACATATGGTGATGGAGACAGTGAAAGGGTAATTGGTGGATTAATCGGAACCCTTTTCAATAGAGATGAAGTCATAATCGCGACAAAGGCGGGTTTAACATTTTCTGATGGGGTGCGAAAGGTTGATGCATCACGACATTCATTAATAGCTGAGCTAGATAAATCATTGAATAGATTAGGCACAGATTTTGTAGATATCTGGCAGATCCATAATTGGGATGAATCAACACCTTTAGATGACACCTTGTCCGCTCTCGACTACGCCTACACAACCGGTCGCGCCCGTTATGTAGGTGTGAGCAACTATTCAGGATGGCAGGTTGCTAGAGCTGCGACAAAGCAACAATCCAATTCAATGAAGGCTCCCCTGACCTCGGTTCAAGGCGAGTACTCATTGTTAAATCGCAGCGCCGAGTATGAAGTGATCGATGCATCGATCGAATGCGGTTTGGGATTTTTGGCTTGGGCCCCATTAGCGCGAGGTGTACTAACGGGCAAATACCGCAAAGGCGTTCCGAGTGATTCTCGTGGGGCGGCACCACACTTTGCAAAACATATCGAGCCTTATTTAGATGCACGCTCTTCTAAAATAGTTGAAGCTGTGGCTGTAGCCGCAGAAGGGCTTGGATTTTCTCCATTAGAAGTAGCACTCGCCTGGGTACGTGATGCACCAGGTGTAACCAGCGCCCTTATAGGAGCCAGGACTGGTGCACAACTGCGTGGAGTTTTAAAGAGTGAAGAGATATCCCTTCCCGATATTGTTCGAACAGCGTTGGATGAGATTAGCCTTTAGGCGTTTTCTAGAAAATCCTTCAATACCCGAGTTCCAAAGGTAAGTCCTTCAATCGGAACCCGCTCATCTACGCCATGGAACATCGCCATAAAGTTAAAATCGGCATCTAGCTTCAAAGGTGAGAAGCCGTAACCAATTATTCCCAAATCAGCTAGCGCCTTGTTATCTGTTCCACCGCTCATCACATAAGGAACTGGAATAGCCACAGAGTCCTCTTTTATTAGCGCGTTGCACATTGCCTCTACAAGATCGCCTTCAAATGGAACTTCTAGAGCCTTGTCACGAGTAATTGTTTCAACGGTTATGTTTTCACCGATCAAAGTTTTGATAGTTGCGTTGAGCTCATCTTCAAAGCCAGGGATGAACCTTCCATCAATTGTTGCTGTTGCAGATCCTGGAATCACATTTGCTTTATAACCTGCACCAAGCATTGTCGGGTTAGCAGTATTTTGCAGCGTCGCACCAATCATGCTGGATGCGAAACCGATCTCCTTTAACAATGGTCGGAGATCTTCCTCGTTATAAGGCTTTCCTGTCTCTTCAGCGATTCTTTTAAAGAAGGCTTTAACTGTTTTGCTATATCGCTGTGGCCATTCAAACTTTCCAATTTTCGCTACCGCCTCTGATAAACGGGTGATTGCATTCTCTTCATTCATCATCGAACCATGTCCTGCTCGACCTTCAGCGGTTAAACGCATCCAATGAATTCCTTTTTCAGCGGTTTCAATGAGGTAGAGGCGCTTTCCTCCTGCGACGGTAACTGAAAAGCCTCCGACTTCAGAGACTGCTTCTGTGCATCCAGCGAAAACTTCTGGGTGTTCCTTGACCATGAAGTGCGAACCATAGACGCTGCCGGCTTCTTCATCAGCAAAGAATGCTAAAACAATATCTCGCTCTGGAACATAACCTGATCGTGCCCAATCGCGAACAGTCGCAAGGATCATCGCATCCATGTTCTTCATATCAACAGCGCCTCGACCCCAGATGAAGCCATCTTTAATGACCGCTCCGAAAGGATCCACAGACCAATCATCTGCATTCACTGGAACAACATCGATATGACCATGTACAACTAATCCAGGTCGATCTGGGTTTCTACCGTTGATGCGAGCAATCACATTGCATCGTCCGGGAGCAGATTCGTAAATCGTTGGCTCAATACCCACCTCAGATAACAACTGAGCAACATATTCGGCAACTGCTTTTTCATCGCCCTTTCCATCTCCGAAGTTCACACTCGGGATTCGGATTAGCTCCTGACAGATACGGATTGCCTCTAACTCAAGTTCTGTGTGTGTAGTACTCATTTCGCTATTCTTGCACCCAATTGCTATCCTTTCCCATCACTTAGTCCGGGTGGCGGAATTGGCAGACGCGCTAGCTTGAGGTGTTAGTTCCCGCAAGGGATTAGGGGTTCAAGTCCCCTCTCGGACACATGAAGATCGATGATGCTCTCGCGCTCATCCGTGAAATTCCCGATTACCCGCAACCAGGAATACGTTTCCAAGATATTACCCCTCTCTTGGCTAACGGTGAAGCATTTGTTGCAATCACTGAAAAATTTGCACGGTACGCAGATTCATCCACTCTGATAGCTGGAATCGAGGCGCGGGGATTTATCTTTGCCTCAGCTGTGGCTAATCAACTTCGCAGCGGATTTGTTCCTATTCGTAAAGCGGGAAAACTCCCCCACTTAACAATTTCTGAGAGCTACGGGCTCGAGTACGGTGATGACACACTGGAGTTGCACATCGATGCGATCACACCTGGTGCAAAGGTTGTTTTAATTGATGATGTTCTCGCCACTGGTGGAACCATTGCTGCGGCTATTGAACTTATTCAACGTTTAGATGGCCAGGTTGTACATGTATTGGCACTTCTCGAGATTGATGGCCTACCCGGAAGAGAAAGACTTCTGGAGAAATATCCGCATATCCCGGTTACTTCACTGGTAGTTTCTTAGCAATGCGTATCTTGCAAATTCAAGGATTGCGAGCCTTAGCCGCTCTCCTTGTAACGATATTTCATGCCCGCCTCATGCCAGGCGGATTTATTGGCGTGGATATTTTCTATGTAATTTCTGGTTACCTGATTACCGGTCTCATCCTCAGAGAGATTGAGAAAACTGGCCGGCTGGACCTAAACGCCTTTTATCAAAGACGTATAAAGCGTTTACTTCCTACCTCAGTTTTTGTTCTCTTTGTAACAGCCATAGTTGGAATCTTCGTACTGCCTGCAATCACCCGCGAAGCGTTAGGACGAGACCTCTTCGCCGCCGCTGCTTACATCTCGAACTACCTTTTTGCTTGGTGGCAAAATGACTACCAGAATCTAAATGCAACCCCCTCGCCATTTATTCATTACTGGTCGCTGGCTGTGGAAGAACAGTTCTATGTTGTATGGCCAATATTTATTTTGAT
>CAXNDW010000068.1:0-5547 GCA_964201405.1 Candidatus Planktophila sp. | reverse complement strand
CCGATGATTTCCATTGGCCAATCATGAAGCAAAAACGCCCGCCGGTATGAAACCGACGGGCGTTTAAGTTGGAATAATTACATGTTGAAGAAGGCACCTGTGATTGATGGACCGAACTCAGTTCCTGTTGCTACTAGTGCGAAGATGATCAAAGCAGCACCTGCAAGGGAGAGATCCTTGAAGAATCCGATAGTTTCATTTTGCTTAGCTGTTGCATCTGTTTCCTTCCAGAATGCATGCATCAAGAATGATGTTGGGATGAGGAATAGTGCGATAAGTAGCGCACCTAGATCTGCGTACACGCCAAATGCGATGTAGAGACCACCGACGAGAATCATGAGACCTGAAAGAAGCACGCTGAACTTTGCTGCTGGAACCTTCTTGTACTGGGCGTAGCCAGTCATCGCCTCAAGCTTTGTGAGGTGGGAAACGCCAGATGAGATGAAGAGCAAAGCGAAAAGTACGCGACCGATGATGAGGACGATGTCCATGGAGACTCCTTGAAGTATTGGTTGATGGTGAACTTACTGAGTAATAGTAGTTGAAATTTCAACTAATTTAGAGCGGGACACGCTCACGCACTTGCTATTTGTCAGTGGAGAGGGCTATTTTTCGAACATCTGTTCGAATACCCACAGCTGTGAAAGGTCCACCCAAAAATGTCAGCCACGCAGGTTAACCCCGCCCTCGATGTCACTATCGATGGCGCAACAACTCCTATCGAGTTCACCTACAAAGGAAAACGGTTTCGCATCCATGCGGTGTTGTCACGTTGGTGTGAAGCAGGTGGTTGGTGGAATCGAATCAGCGATGGAAAGTACCGCCCCGATGATCAAGCACGGGCTGTGTGGAGGGTAGAGGCGGCACCCATTGGTGCGTTAACAACCTTTGAACTCGAACGTGATGAAGTAACAGGTCAGTGGATTATTCGTAACGTATGAGCTTTATTCACCTCAACGTTGCCAGCGGGTATTCGTTGAAATATGGAACAACACAACCCCAGGATCTAGTTCAACGTGCAGCCGAATTTGAAATGCCGGCGCTCGCGTTAACAGATCGTGATGGGTTAGCTGGCGCCATCCGTTTTACTCAAAGTTGTGTTGATTATGGAATCGCACCCATCATCGGGGTCAACTGTGCAATTGACCTGGGGCCAACAAAATTTGGATTGGGCAAGGGTCGCATCACCTTGTTGGCACATAGCGATGGAGGATGGCGCTCGCTGTGCAGATTAATGACATCGCTAACAATGACTAGCAAAACTCGTGTGCCAGTTCTTACCTTAGATTTTTTACAGCAGTTCAGTAATTACAGCACCAATGTTTATGCGATGCATGGCCCTGAATCACCTATCAGCGATGCGATACACAACCATCGCTTTGATCAAGCGCTCCATATCTTTAATCAAACCCGTGATCTATTTGCTAACAACGCCATTGAATGTGTTTCCCACCTTGTCGCAGGTCGTGGCCCTCGTTCTACCGAACATGCAGCCCGTTCCCTAATCTTTGCCCGCGACAATGATATTGATGCGGTTATTACCAACGCTGTCCGTATGAAGGATCGCACCGATGGCCCGGTTGCAGATGTTTTAGATTGTGTGCGACAGCTGGTGCCATTGCATGATCGCCACATCGAACGACGTAACGCTGAAGGGTTTTTGAAATCAAGTGATGAGATGATTTCACTAGCTGCCGAAATTGCACGCGCCGCAGGAGAACGAACACCACGTGCGCTGTTAAAGACAACCCGCGAATGGGCTGAACGTTCCTTGTTATCACCTCAGCGCGACATTGGTTTAGGGGGAGCCCACCTGCCTGAGCCCCATGTTGTAGGGGTAAATACCGCCCAAGAGATGCGTACCGTGCTGCGTTCTCGCAGTGAAGCTGGAATCAATTGGCGCTACAACAGCAGCGATCAGATCAGCAAAGCACGTGCGCGTTTAGATGATGAACTCGCAACTGTTGCAACCCTTGGTTACGAGTCATACTTTTTAACCGTTGCAGATATCGCAGATATGGCAAGGGATGCAGGAATCCGTGTTGCAGCTCGTGGCAGCGGTGCAGGTTCCTTGATCTGTCACCTACTTGGAATCTCAGGTGTAGATCCGATGCAACATGGTTTATTAATGGAGCGCTTCTGTTCTCCCTTGCGCAGAGCTTTGCCAGATATTGATATCGATGTGGAATCAGCTAGGCGGCTTGAAATTTATGACATGGTCTTTAAAAGATATGGCGATAGCGATTGGAGTTCACCTGCTAATCAATCACGATGCGCAGTTGTTGCCATGGTCGATACCTATCGTGCACGCCATGCGATCCGTGATGCAGGAGCAGCCCTTGGTTTACCTGGTATGGAGATCGATATGTTAGCCAAATCCATGCCACATGTTCGTGCCCGCAATATTGCAGCAACTCTTGAATCCCTGCCTGAACTCCGGCGGCTCAATACATCGGCACCATTAATGGCGGCAACAATTGAGATGGCACAACGTCTAGATGGCCTGCCACGCCACCTTGCGATGCATCCATGTGCCATTGTTTTATCTGATGGTGGTTTTCTAGATCGCGCACCATTGATGAGCAGCGCTGGTGGCTATCCCATGGTCGCCTTTGATAAGGATGATGTCGAAGCGGTTGGCTTGTTAAAGCTAGATGTCCTAGGTGTTCGGATGCAATCAACTATTGCTTACTCCATGAAAGAGATCGAGCGGGTTCATAAAGAGAGAATAGATATTGATGCGGTGCCGTTAGATGACACAGCAACGTATGAGTTAATTCAATCAACCAGAACACTGGGGATCTTTCAGGTGGAAAGTCCAGGACAACGTGAACTTGTTGGAAAGCTTGCACCCAAAACCTTTACCGATTTAATTATTGATATCTCTTTGTTTAGACCAGGGCCGGTTAAGAGCGACATGATCACACCATTTCTCAAGGCTCGTCATGGGTGGAGCCCAGCGCAGATAATTCACCCTGATTTATATGAGATTTTGGCCCATACCGAAGGCGTTGTCGTCTTCCATGAACAGGTTATTCAGATCATCGCAACGATGACCGGAGTTTCACTGGCAACGGCCGATGAAAAACGCAGATCGCTAGGAGATCGCGCCGGCCAACAAGAGGTCTGTGATTGGTTCTTTCCTGCAGCAACGGCCAAGGGGTATGAGCTACCAATCATTCAGGAGATCTGGGATGTACTGCGCGCCTTTGCATCCTTTGGTTTTTGCAAAGCACATGCTGCAGCTTTTGCACTGCCTACATATCAATCGGCATGGCTTAAGACCCATTACCCCGCAGCATTTCTTGCAGCTGTTTTAACCCATGATCCCGGTATGTATCCCAAGCGTTTAATTGTTGATGAGGCCAGGCAGATGGGAATCACTATTGCACCGATTGATGTCAACGCATCTGATGCGGTCTACCGTGTAGAAGATCATGGCAACGTGATCCGCATCGCTTTATCAACGGTTGGCGGAATCAGCGATGGTGAAATCCAATCAATTATCGCCGGCCGCCCTTACATCGATTTAAATGATTTTGTTCGCAGATCTGGGTGCAGCACACCAGTTACTGAAAGTTTGATTCTTACAGGTGGCTTTGATTCGTTGCATGCCGATGTGAATCGACGTGACTTGCTGCTTCATTTTTCTGATCTACAGAAATCACCAAGTGCTGCGGTCTCTGGTGCGCAGATGAACTTAGGGTTTGATCCACCAGCGTTGATCAGCAGCGGCTTGCCAGCGATGACCGCATCTGAAAGTGTGAAGTACGAGATCGATCGATTAGGAATCGATATGTCCCGTCACATGATTGAATTTTATGGCGAGTTCCTTAACGCAATCGGTGCTGTCCGTTCTAGTGATTTGCTCAAGCAACGATCTCAATCATCGGTGTTAGTTGCAGGAATTAAGGTTGCAATGCAGACACCACCGGTACGTTCGGGCAAACGTGTCATTTTCCTCACCCTTGATGATGGGTATGGCTGTAGTGATTCAACCTTCTTTACCGATGTTCAAAGCGAGTACGCCAATGTTTTGTATTCGACATCGCTACTGCTGGTTCGGGGCGTTACCCGTCGCACAGGTGCCAGAGGCATCTCCATCAGGGCTACAGGGGCTTGGGATTTACGTGCCGCTTACGAAAGTTGGAGCGCTAAACAAAGTACGCTCGCAATATGAGCGCAGAGGAAAAGCCAACCCAGGCAACCATTCTGCATGTCGATATGGATGCCTTCTTTGCATCGGTGGCCGAAAAAGATAACCCCGAGCTAAAGGGCAAGGCGGTTGTTATTGGAATGGGCACACGCGGGGTTGTATCTGCTGCAAATTATGAAGCTCGCAAATTCGGTATTCACTCTGCGATGCCGGTGGGACAAGCACGTCGCTTAGCACCGCACGCAATCTTCTTACCGGTTGATATGGCGCGATACCAAGAGGTCTCTGGTCACATCATGGAGATCTTTGAAAGCTTCACTCCTAATGTTGAACCGATATCGGTTGATGAAGCCTTTCTCGATGTAACCGGTGCCAAGAAGTTGCTAGGCACCGGTCGTGAAATCGCAGCAGCGATCCGTGCCAAGGTTGAAGCGCAAGAGGGCATTACATGTTCTGTAGGTATTGCGCCATCTAAGTTCATCGCAAAACTTGCATCGACCCATTGCAAACCTAATGGAATGCTTGAAATCACCAGCGATCGAATTCTTGAGTTCCTGCACCCGCTACCAATATCTGCGATGTGGGGAGTAGGACCAAAGACGGCAGAAGTTCTAGAGCGATTAGGTCTGCGAACAATTGAAGATATTGCAAAGCTTCCACGCACAACTTTAATTCGCGCAGTAGGTGAAGCTGCGGGTGCTACCTTGCATGAACTTGCATGGGGTCGCGACTACCGTGATGTTGCACCGCACGATGTCGAGAAAAGCATTAGCGCTGCCGAAACATTTCCCTCTGATTTAGATAATCCTGAAGAAATCCTTCGCGAATATTTGCGGCTCTGCGAGCGCGCTACATCTAGGTTGCGAGACAAGGGATTGTTCGCCAAGACGATTTCGATCAAGGTTCGCTTTGGAGATTTCTCAACGATCAATCGTTCCAAGACATTGCCACTACCAATCGACAGCACCCATGATGTGTACGAGGTGGTAAAGGGTTTGTATGAGGCGCTTCGCATTGAACGAGCTCGGTTGCGACTAGTGGGTGTATCCCTTGAGAACTTAAGTGAGGGAGCACCGGTTCAGATGATCTTGGGTGAGCGTGAAAAGGGGTGGCGCGAAGCAGAAGGGGCTATGGATAAGGCCCGCGAGCGTTTCGGCCATGGCTCTGTGCGACCTGCACGATTGATTAAGCCTTCCCTGGAAGATGAGGCTTAGAAAATTCTGATGATTAGGAAAAGAAGTAGCGGGTAGGCACAATCTGTTCTATTGTGGGCCTATGCCATTATCTGATCGTGAAAAGCGCCTCCTGGAAGAGATGGAGGCTGCTCTTTTAACTGAAGATCCACGCCTGGTTTCAGCTCTTTCATCAAAGGGGCCTGTTTCACCCTCACG
>CAXNDW010000067.1:0-5620 GCA_964201405.1 Candidatus Planktophila sp. | reverse complement strand
GACATGAATAACGAGGTAGTAGTGCAGCTAATTGCACCAAATGAGTGGCAGCGCCTACGTTCTATTCGTTTAGAAGCATTGACTGAAAGCGGGCATGCCTTTGGTGGAACTTTGGAGGCTGAGAGCGCAGAAGATGAAATCACTTGGCGCAACAAATTTGAAAAGTTAGATTTTTTGATTGCATCTGTAGATGGCATCGATGCCGCCATGCTTTCTGTTGAAGTTCTTAATGGCGACTTTGGTGCAACCTGTTGGATTGGCGGTTGCTGGAGTGACCCACGTTTTCGTGGAAAGGGATTGATGCGTGCGATGTTTACATTTATTGATCAACAAGAAAAAGATTGGAAGGTTCAAGGTTTAGGAGTCTGGACCGACAACTACAGTGCAATTGCTGCCTATGAAAAACTTGGATTTGTAAAGATGGGCGGGGATACAGAAAGCACTCGCAAACCTGGAATGTTTTATCAGCGGATGATTCGGAAAAGCCCTAAGAGATAATCCCTAAGTAGCGATCCATGTCTTTATAAGTTACCTCTTGCCAATCTCTTGCCGCAGCTCGAACCCCATGAGTCTTAAAAGCATTTACTGTAATTCGCATTGTTGGATCAACACCCTTAAGCCAGGCCGCTGTGTTGATGAGCTGTTCATCTGAATCATTGTGGCCAGGTATGAGCAACAGTCGAACTTCATACAAAATTCCAATGCGAGATAGGTACCTAATTGACTCCAGCACGCTCTCATTTGAACTACCCGTTAGGTCAATGTGGCGCTGATTATCAAGGGATTTCAGGTCAAGCATCACGCCATCAGTTACTGCCGATAACTGCTCCCACACCTCTATAGGTGTATTTCCATTGCTGTCGATGAAAGTAGATAAAGCTTTGAACTCATCGGAACCCTTGATCGCCTGGAAAAGCTCAGCCACAAATTGATATTGCACCGTTGCTTCGCCACCTGAAACAGTAACGCCCGAGATATATGGCATCGATTCGCGAACGAGATCTAATACTTGAACCACTGTTAATTCGGTCGCACGCGGAGTATTTAAAGGAATTGTCTGCGGGTTGTGGCAGGCAATGCAGTTAAAGTTGCACCCTTGCAAGAAGAGAACAAAGCGATTTCCGGGGCCATCTACCCAGGAAAAAGGTATGAAATTAGCTACCTGCGCGTGGAGAGCTTTCATGACTCACAACCCTCTTTATATTGCGCTGGTCAACATGAGAATCGGCTACCGAACCTGCTCCTAGAAAGGTACTTGCGTGTCGGGCGGTTGGCATCTTTGCCAAATCTGATTTGCGAACAAGGTATCCGGTAATGCGTATGAAGTCATTGCTATCTAAATTGAAGGTGAAATCTCGCATTCCATCTTTAAATGCACCCCGAATAACATCAACTACGGCTTGAGGATTTTTTACAGCGGTCTCATCAAATGATAAGACATCGCTGATTCCGGAGGCAAAGAGATGGTGATGTCTTGCAACTGTTTTCAAATGGGGAAGCAGAGATGGCTCTGTTCCAATTGGAATTCGAGTTCCGGCCGTCACCCCAATATCTAAATCAATGCCAGATTGAGAGTGCAAAAAGGCTCGTCCATCGTTTCCTTCACAGTAAGGCATCTTCTTTTTCGATACCCATTCGGCGATAAAGGAGGTAATTTCATAGCCAAGATCATCGGCTATCGCACTGTGACCATAGGTTCCTGCTTCACCCTCTAGTTTCATCAAAATATTCACACATTCAGCTAATCCAAAGATTCCAAACATCGCCGAAAACTTATCTAAATCTAGTAAGCCCTCATTCACCAACCAATTACTTTCATAAAAATGTGAATCTTCCACAAGATAATTGATGCGAGACTCCATGAGCTCGGCTGTTAGATTCAAGTAGTAAGGAAGGGTTTCCTCGAAGAATTGGTGTTTGCCACCAGTGGATTGCTCGGCGGTGGATTTAAGATTTATTCGAACCAAGGTGTGGGAGCCTCCGCCAATTTTTAGTGAGTTGTAACAGCTCACCGCTGCATATCGAGCCCCGAGATCTGATTGCATCATTGGATCGTTGATGAAGTGAGGCTTACCGCAAGCAAAGACGGTTTGTACCGCATCAAGAATGTATTCATCGCTGGTGAGCAATGGATCCACCTTTAAACTGATATTTGGAACCACTTGTAAAAGCTCTCGTTCTAACCTAAAAATCATTCTTGCCACACGGTTATATACGGGACTTAGATTTGTGTGGGCAAAGGCATCTGGAAACATTCGATCCAGACTTATCCAAAAACGCTTCAACTTTGCATAAAGATCCTCATCGCTAACCCCTTCGACATAGGGCAGAAGTAAGGTATCGAGATCCCCGAAATAAACTGGATATCCGGTTATTGAAGGTGTTGATGTATATGCAATAAGCAGAAAGGCAAGTGCGTCATCCAAGTTGCTCGCCGCTGGAATCTCTAAAAAAGCAGATCCGTTATCGAGAACCTTCTTGTAATCAGGAAGCAGATAACGTGGGCGATATGGAGCATTGCCCTCGTACATGTCGCAGATGATTCGTGCTTCTAGCGCATCCTGGCACTCTTTGCGCACTGGAGGCGGATCCAACAAATTCTCTGCCAAGTTAGCAAGTACAGCAACTCTTTGCTTGTATGTAAATTGTGGATTTTCTAAAGCCGAACGAATATCTTTTAGAGTTGTCATGCATTGATGATAATTACATCTGCCTACTTTTGATCGGCGATCTCCCACTATTGTTCTTTAAAGAGTGCTGTCTCTCTATAGGCTCTCTAACTTGTATCCAAGCCCACGAATTGTTTGGATCAAAACTGGATTTGCTGGGTCTACTTCAATCTTTGAGCGCAACCGCTTGATGTGCACATCAAGGGTCTTTGTATCTCCGTAGTAATCCCCGCCCCACACACGATCGATTAATTGTGAGCGAGTAAGTACACGACCCGAGTTGCGCATTAAAAACTCAAGCAACTCAAACTCTTTAAGGGGAAGAGCAACAGCGTTCCCATTGACAAAGACTTGGTGCTTGCCGGTGTTCAATCTAATTGGGCCGACTTCCATGAGATCTTGGTCTTGAACCGAACCATCATCAGGAATTCCACGTCGCAGTACCGCTTTGATTCGAGCTATCAACTCTCGAGAAGAATAAGGTTTAGTGACGTAATCATCAGCACCCAGTTCTAGGCCTACAACCTTGTCTATCTCAGCATCTTTTGCGGTCAACATAATGATGGGAACTTGAGAATGTGTTCGGATGCTCCTGCAAACTTCAACGCCGGAAACAACGGGAATCATAAGATCGAGCAAGATTAGATCTGCGCCTTGCGCATTAAAGATATCTATCGCTTGACGGCCATCTTCTGCGACTGTGACCTCGAAGCCTTCTTTTGCCAGCAAGAATTCAAGTGCTTCTGAAAAGGAAGCCTCATCCTCCACAATCAAAATTCGAGTCATGATGTTTCCTCCGATGTTCCTGTGTGTGCTGGTAGCAACAATGTGAAAGTACTTCCCACATTTTCTGCGCTCCATACTTTGACATCCCCACCATGCTTAGCGGCGACATGTTTAACTATTGACAGACCTAGACCAGTTCCACCAGTTTGGCGAGATCGAGCTGGGTCAACACGATAAAAGCGTTCAAAGATACGTAACAAATCAGATTCTGGAATACCAATTCCTTGGTCAGTGACAGAAATTTCTACAATTCCCTCTTTCACACGGCTTGTGACTGCGACCTTTGTATTCTCAGGTGAGTAGTTAATGGCGTTATCAATCAAGTTCTGCATAGCCATAATGAGTTGATCTCGATCACCCAAGAGCATTGCGGTGGCATCTTCCGTAAATGTAACTGTCACACCTCTATTTTCAGCATTAATCTGTGATTGATCAATCGCTTCTTTCACGAGATATGAGACCGCAACTTCTCGTGGTTCTTGCAGCGGGTCTGAATCTTGAAGCCGAGAGAGGTTGATAATTTCCTGAACTAGATCGGTAAGGCGTTTTGCCTCCGATTGCATGCGAGTGGCAAATTTTGTGACCGCCTCAGGATCATCCTTCGCTCCAAGTACCGCCTCGCTCAGTAATGAAAGAGCACCGATCGGTGTTTTTAATTCATGTGAAATATTTGCAACAAAATCTCGGCGCACATCATGAATTCTCTGGGCTTCGCTCTCATCAGAGATTAAAACCAACACATATTGATTTTCTGTTAACGGCAAAACATTGACCGTTAATTCATGTTTACCTTCGCCAATGGGACCTCTAGGTAGATCTATTCGACCAGTCTGCTTTAAGTTTGATCGTCGAACGACTCGCACCGTTGCTAGAAGTTCCGGGTTATCTAGACGACCTTCCTTTAAGATTCCAAGCTTTTCCACACCAGCGGTTTTAAAGATAGCCACATCACCCGGTGCGAGAATTAAGGAGTCTCCATCAAGGTTTTCGAGGGTGTGAAGGAGTAAATCTGGGACTCCGGCAGGCGCTGGCGATTGATCAACCTGACGCTTAAACCTCATAATTAAACTCTATCGGTACAAAACACGAGTTAACCTTCCGTTCACCAATTGGCTTGCTTATGTTCAGCATCTACCTCTACCTTTTGCGTATGGCTCTTATTCGCTCGGCGTATCAGGATGAACTCGATGGTGTTTCCCAATCCCTCGTTGACCTAACAAACATGGTTACCGCCTCAGTTGTTAAGGCCTCGAAAGCGGTTCAATCCGCCGACCTGGCATTAGCTGAAGAGGTCATCGCAGCAGATGTGCGGATCGATGATTTCCAGCATGAGTTAGATGCGCGAATCATCGACATCATTGCACGTCAACAACCGGTTGCTTCAGATTTACGTGCTCTTGTAACTGCAATGCGCATGAGCGCTGATCTAGAGAGAATGGGCGATCTAGCCCACCACATCGCCAAGGTTGCACGCCTTCGCCATCCAGACCGCGCTATTCCAGATGCCTTACTTTTACCTTTCACCGAGATGGGTCATGTTGCTGAAAAGCTCTCGATCATGGTCGCCGGTGTTATCACCACCCGTGACACAGTAATGGCGTTGCAGGTTGAAAAAGATGATGATGAGATGGATGACCTCCACAAGAAGGTGATCTCATCAATTATTAATGGAGGTAGCGGGTTGAGCATTGAGACGGCGATCGACCTAACGCTCCTTGGTCGCTACTACGAGCGCTATGCAGACCACGCTGTTTCCGTTGCGCGCCGGGTTTACTTCCTGGTTACCGGCACCTTCGCTTAATCCAATTTTAAAATAACCTCCACATCTCACCCCATATGGGGTGAGGTTCTCTTGATTCTCACCACCATAGGCATCACCCTTGAGGCATGAGCCCAAAGGATCCAATCACCCCATCCATTGATCGCTCACGCATCGTCGTACCAGCTGTCCCGGCAAACTTCATCTCAAGAAAACACCTATTTCACCTCTTTGAGACAGGGTTACCAGGAGTCACCGTTGTAGCGGCCCCAGCCGGGTATGGAAAGAGCTCCTTGGTTTCGCAATGGGCTGAAAGCTCATCAATGCCAACTGTGTGGCTAAGCACTAACCCCGAGGACTCCATTCAAAGTTTTTTTGCTCATGTTCTCGCAGCGATACGAGTCGT
>CAXNDW010000066.1:0-5809 GCA_964201405.1 Candidatus Planktophila sp. | reverse complement strand
TCGTTGATGGTCATCACCTTTCATTTGAGAAGGTTCAAGAGCTGTTTGCTTTGATCGGTGATCGGATACTTTTAGTTTCAGATGCAATGGCTGCGGCAGGTAATGGCGATGGTTTGTACACAATTGGCGCTCTTCCTGTTGAGGTCAAGGATGGCGTTGCACGCCTGAGTTCAAACCAGAAGCTCGCAGGAAGCACTCTTACAATTTCACAGGCCTTTATTAACCTGATCAACCATTGCGGTTTATCTCTGAAACAAGCGGTACATGCAACATCAACACAACCTGCACGAGCTTTTGGATTAACCGACCGTGGTGAAATTGCAATCGGTATGCGAGCAGAGCTGCTGAGCTATAACAGCAAGAATCAATCTATAACTGTAATTAATTAGTCAAAGTTACTTTAGAAAGACCAACAGGAGCATCAGGGTCATAACCTGATGCGACCGCGAACTCTAGAGCAAATCTTTGCAAAACAATCGCATCCACGATTGTTGATGCGATTTCATCATCACAGTTAGATCCTGCCAAAACGATGTCATCACCTTCAGGAGTTCCCCCATTACCAATCCAGAAGATTCGAGAGCTGGTCTTGCGAATCTTTACCGTTGCTTCAGTGATTGAAGGAGCTGGCATATGTGATGGAGCCACGATAAAGAGTTGAGTCTCTGGTGTTAATGCAGAGATAGGGCCATGCAGGTAATCAGCTGTCGAGAGTCCTTGAACAGAGATCTTGCAGGTTTCTTGAATTTTCAGCGCCGCTTCGCGAGCATTTGGATATGCAAAACCGCGCCCAAGGATTACAACCTCTTTATCGCGAGATGCAAGAGCCACAGCCTTGCTGACTAGATCTGGAGTTGCTGCCAGTCGGGTTGCTTCGCTAACAATCTGCTCACTATTGATCTGCTTTCCTGTCCAGGCGGCAACCAAAAGATATGAGATCAGCAGCTGAGCGTTGTAAGACTTAGTAGCAGCAACTGCCAGTTCAGGGCCTGCAAGTAGCGAGAAGTGATTGTGAGCAATTGTTGCAAGAGGTGATTTATCATCATTTGTCATAGCAATGACATAAGCATTTGATTTACGAGCCGCAGTTGCAAACTTAACTAAATCTGGAGACTGTCCGCTTTGGCTAATGGCGACAACCAAGGTGTTTGAGTACTTAAGCTCTGAGCCATAGACAGTTACTGATGATGGTGAGGTCAACCCAACCGGTAATCCGATCTGAGTTTCAATTAAGTACTTTAAGTAGTGAGCGGCGTTGTCAGAGGTGCCTCTGGCCAAGATAAGAACTGATTGAATTTTCTGTTCAACTAATACATTTTTTGCGACATCAAAAGCAGCCTTATTGTCGAGGATCGCTTTGAAAACCTTTGGGGTTTCAGCAATCTCTGAAGCCATGATGGCGCCTAATGAACTCATGTGCTTATCTTCCCACATCTGTTCAAGTATCCTTTGCGCTATGGCAACCAATGAAGTGCTAGCAGTCGATTTAGGGCAGTCTGGGTGCCGCATCCGTAAGGGTGATCTTTTGATCAGTAGTGATCGGGGCAAATTAGCTGGCGAGATGCCATTACCTGCATTACGTGCGGTGTTTGATTCGATAGAAAAATTGAGTGCAGATGTAGTTGCGCTCTCATGTACGGGGCTAAACGGAGTGGTTCTTGAACCAAATAAATATGGGCAATTGTGCGCAGAATACTTTGGAGCTAAAAGGGTAGCTGTGATCGATGATGGTTTTGCTAGTTTTATCGGCGCATTAAGAGGGCGCAATGGTGTTGTACTGACTGTGGGTGGAGGCGTTGTCTCGATTGGCGGATTAAATGAAAAGTTTGCTCACCGAGATGGATTAGGAAGTACCTTCGGTGATGAAGGTGGAGGCTTCTGGCTTGGAAGAGCCGGTATCACTAAGGCACTCGCCTCTCACCAAGGTCGAAATGATGATCCCGCAATGGCGCAGTACTTTAAAGATGAAATCAAACAATATTATGACTTAGGTGTTTGTGATGGGGCGGAAGCACAAACTCTTGCAATCAATACAGCAAAGAAGGTTCTTGCAGCCGCAGATGCTGGAGTATCAACTGCAACTGCAATTGTTGATGAAGGTGCATACCTGCTGGCACAAACGGTGGTCGCTACCTGGTATGGATGTGGTGGTGGAAAGAGTGATTCACCCGAAATTTTCATCCAAGGTGGTCCTTCTCGAAACGCATCTTATTCGGCAAAGATTGCACAAGAGATAAATGCGAAGCTACCGCATGCTCTAATAATTCATTCTCCTAGCGATAATTTAGATGGAGCGACCTGGATTGCGCAAAATATGCACGATGACGCGCCCCCACTAATGCTGTGGGCTAGATAAGGCCAAACTCTGCAGCTTTTGCTGTCAGCTCTTCTCGAACTGAAGGATGAGCAGCGTTCTTAATGATGTTAAGCGCTTGATCATTTTGGCTATGCCCGAAGCAAGCTGCAACTCCTTGCTCTGTTACAACAAATGAATGCTGAAAATGGGTGACATTGGCCTGTAAGCGAGGAAGGATTGTTGATACATCGGCCTTTGGATGCCATGAAGGAAGCGCTACAAATGATTGTCCACCCCTACTATGAAGCGCACCAACGATGAAATCAGTTGATCCGCCAAATCCACTATAAATACTCCCGCGCACATGGCTGGCATTTGCTTGATCAAAGAGATCCACTTCAAGAGCGCTATTTATTGAGGTCATTTTGGCTTGTCGTGCAATCTGACTTGGATCATTAGTGCGTTCTGTGCGCAGCATGCGAACCTTTTTATTCAGATCCAGCCATTGATAAAGCTCTTGGCTTCCGAAAATAAAGGATGCGGTAATCAATACCTCATCATCTAATGTTCCCGCTTTAGATAGTTCTAAAACTCCATCTGAAAACATCTCTGTCCAAATGCGCAAACCTTTGCGTTCTTTTAACGCTAGCAAGACCGCATCTGGTACTCCGCCAATTCCTAGCTGCAAAGTGGAGTGGTCTTCTACCAGGGCTGCAATGCGGCTTCCGATCTCTGCTTGAACATCGGTAATTTGAGTTGCCGGCTTTTCCTGTAACGGTTCATCGACTTCGACTAAATAGTCAATCTCACTGTCATAAATCTGTGAATCTCCATATGTGTAAGGCATTTGTTTATTAGATTGCGCAATAACCAATCCCCCATGCGCGCGAGCGGTTTCGATTGCGCGTGGCAAAATATTTACTTCAGTACCAAGACTTACAGTGTCAAAGCGTTGCTGGGATGTGTGAATGAAAACAACATCGGGACGATAAAAGTTACGGATCAAAACCGGCAACAGTGAAAGACGAGATGGAATGTACTCAAGACGTGGATGGTTGCGCATGGCAGGGCCAACAAATGCGGTTTCGTAGGTGATGCCTTCGCGATCGGGAATTCCATTGCCGTGGCCATTCAGCATGTGAAGCTTAAACTCTGGGATTACCTCATCGGCGATCGCTAACAAGGTACGTGGAGTTGAAAAGTTTCCTGAAGCGATAATTCGTGGATTGCTCGGTAAGTTAGCGAGAATGCTTTTTAGTTGTTCTGTATTAATTACTCGCATGTTACAAATCTACTCTTAACATCACTTGTATGAAACCATGAAAAGTGTGATGTTAGGCCAAAGGCCAGGCATACAGCCTGGCCTTTGCCTTCCTATCCCCTCGACAGAATCTACTTTGAGTAAACAGCAGCCCAATCAGAAATCTGCATGATGTACCACTGGCCACCTTCTATTGCCTTAGGCAAGGAAAGGTCACCTTCTGCAACATCTGGACGAGCCTTAGCAATTGGACCGTGAATCTGAGCTACATACATGTAGTAACGGCTCTTGTCACTCTTTCCCTTTGACAGGAACTCTGTAACATCGATAATTCCGCTTGACTCTTCATCCTTAGTAATAAATGAAGCAGCACCTTCTGCGAAGTACTCATCTTTGAACTTAGCTACAACACCAACAGCGCCATCCTTGATTCGGTATGAAACAATTCGAGCAACTAGTGCGTTATTGCCTGGATCTTCTTGAATGAGGACATTGCCAGCTGCGTCAACAGTCATGTTGTCTGGCTTGCTAAGGAATGGAGCTTCGCTTCCATCAAGAAGCATTTCTAGAGTTCCGCCCTTTGATGGATTAGCTACATCTGCAAAACGCAGACGCCATAGCGCGCCACCGTCGCGTGAAACTGTAGGTGTTGCTGGATTTGGCGCAGTAGCCTTTGGATCCTTATTTGACTCAGTTGTTACAAAATAGAAGTCATTAGGGTTTTTAGGATCAAATGAGCCATCTTCTACTCGTGCTAGTTCGATTCCCTTTTCACGAGCTTGATCATTTTGCAACTTTCCATTTACAGAAATATCAATCTTGGCAAACTTAACCTTGAATGCTTTGTTCTTGCCATAGGTCGCGCGGATTTCATTGTCATTTGCTACTGGAGCTGAAGGATCCTGTGCTAAAACATAGCCATTTCCGCCAACAAAACCAGCCTTCTCATACCATGCGCCCGTCTTTGACTTCGTACCCTGATACATCCATAACTGACTGTCAGTTGCAGCACCATCTTCCATGCCCATTACTGCGGTTGTCTTACCCTTGTTTGGAACTGGAATTAGATTTTCCCAAGCAGAAAGTCCAAAGCCAGGAATCTGAACTAATTGACCTTCCATGTTGCTGACGAATCCTCGAGACTCGTCTCCGCCTTCTTCGCCAGTAAGAAATACTGCACCCGGATAACCCAGGCCAGAATTCTTATCGAAGAATGATCCCTCTGGCGCTAATGTTGCCGAGCAGAATCGGTTTAAAAGCGATGTGTGGTTTGGTGTCTTGTATTCATCAAGTACTGCTGCGCCACTTGGAGCTGTTGGCTTTGAAGCAAACTTTGATGCCGCGTAGTTGTACCAAACAGTATCGGTGATGAAGTCTTTTGCCTTAGTAACACTCTTCGTGTTCAGGTCGTAGTGCATTTCGCTAATAAATGAGCCTTGTGTTAGCCCACTTGATGAATTGCGGCCAGCGGCGATAGCGTTAGTCCCGCTCCATTCGTGATTTGTGATGATACGAAGCTTGTTTCCAGACTTTACTACTCCCAAACCATCAGGAATTCCTGGTACTAGGTATGTGCCAACCATGTCGCCAGCTGAAACAACAGGTGTTAGTTTCACAGAGCTAGCAACGCCTTCCATGTACACAGGTGCTGCCGAATAAGCGCCTGCAACATTTGATGAAAGTGCAATTACAACTGATGCAAGAATTGCGCCTTTCTTAATTGCTGATTTCTTCACAATTACTCCCCTATTTTTGAGCTGACATCCGCCAGCGAGAGGAGTTAAGGGTTGCAATGTGAACGTTGTTAGTTCTTCAGGAAAATCTCATCTTAAATTTAGAATACGTTGTGCCAAACCTTGCATGAACTGCAACGACTTATTATGAACAATGACCGACTAATTCATGAATCAGCCGGTCATTGTGGTTGTAGCCCCGAAGGGATTCGAACCCTCGTAGCTGGCTTGAGAAGCCAGAGTCCTAGGCCGCTAGACGACGGGGCCATGCCTTGTATTACTAGGACAAGATATTAAGTTGTCCTAGCTCTTAATTTCTTAAAAGCTAGGTGTACTGCGCTGGGGTACCAGGACTCGAACCTAGACTTACTGAACCAGAATCAGCAGGGCTGCCAATTACCCCATACCCCAAGGCTGTGGAGCCTTGTACTGCAATGGCAAAGAATACCAGCGGTTTTAGAGCGCCAATCCCGCGGTAATACGCAGTAAACAGGCCTCTTTACCCAGTAATTCCATTGA
>CAXNDW010000065.1:0-5938 GCA_964201405.1 Candidatus Planktophila sp. | reverse complement strand
TTGGTTTCTGAACAACGTCGCAAGAGCGGTATGTCTATGCTCTGGATTACACATGATCTTGGAGTTGTTGCAAATCTAGTAGACCGAGTTATCGTGATGTACGCCGGACAGATTGTCGAAGTAGGAACTGTTAAAGAGATATTTACTAACCCACAACATCCCTACACCCATGGACTTCTTGCCTCTTTACCGAAATCAGATGTAAAGAGCCGCGAAAGATTAATGGCGATTCCTGGAGTGCCCCCTAAGCCTTGGATGGTAGAAAACTCCTGCGCCTTTAGCCCACGATGTGGCAGAGCAACCACTGAGTGCTTCAATCAAACTCCAACTCTGAAGGCCAACCAATTCACAAGCGCAGCTTGTTTCCATGAGATTGGAAAGAGCAAATGAGCCTTAAAATAAATAATGTTGGCAAAAAATATGAGGTTAGATCAAGCAAGGCATCAATCAATGCTCTTAATGGTGTTTCTATAGATCTTGAGGTTGGACAGACATTAGGAATTGTCGGCGAAAGCGGATGCGGAAAATCAACCCTAGCTAGACTGATCGTAGGACTAGAAACACCGACAAGTGGTGAAATCACTTGGAGTCAAACTCCGATCGGCAATAAAGCCGCTGGTAAGTGGCGTAGTCACCATTCAAATATTCAATTGGTTTTTCAAGATCCTTACTCATCACTCAATCCTCGTCAGAAGATCGGAGAGTGCATCACCGAAGTGATTAAAACCCACAAACTTCGGGCTGCTGGAGATATTCAAAGAAGAGTGGATGAACTCCTTCTAGAAGTAGGAATTGCGCCTGACTTACAACACAGGTATCCGCACCAACTATCTGGTGGGCAACGCCAAAGAGTAAGTATTGCAAGGGCTTTAGCCTCTGAACCCGACCTGCTTATTTTAGATGAGCCGGTTTCGGCATTAGATGTTTCTGTCAGGGCCGATGTTATGAACCTTCTCTTTGATCTTAGAGAAAAGTTTGGTTTGACCTACATCTTTATTAGCCATGACCTTTCAATGGTTCGCCACATTAGTGATGTCATTGCCGTTATGTACTTGGGTAAAGTTGTCGAATACGGACTCTGGTCTGATGTTCTTGATAACCCTAAGCATCCTTATACAAAAGCATTAATTGATGCGATGCCCGATCATGAAAATGTAGGAGAAACAAAGTACGAGAAGGCTCTGATGGGCGAAGTCCCCGATCCTGCGAACATGCCAAGCGGGTGCGCCTTCCATCTTCGATGCCCAATCGCAACCCCAAATTGCAAGGTGCAAACCCCAGAACTACTAAAGGTTAATGAGGTCCACACAGTGGCATGTACAGAGGTTGAACTATGAAAATTCTTGGAATGATGTCAGGTACATCTTTCGATGGAATTGATTCAGCACTCTGTGATTTCAATATCGTTAACGATGAGATTCAAATCAAACTGCTACATTTTGAATCTCAGAACTATAAGGATGATGTACGAGCTCGAATTCTGGCTGCAATGCCACCCTTAAGCACATCAATGCTTGATGTGTGCGTTTTAGATACCTTGATTGGCCAATCCTTTGCCGACGCAGCAAAAAGTGCGATAGCAAATGGAAAGGTAACTCCAGATCTCATTGTTTCTCACGGTCAAACAATGTTCCATTGGATTGATGAAGAGAACAAGGCGCGAGGAACTCTTCAATTGGGTGAGGCAAGCTGGATTGCTGAAGGCACCGGAGTTCAGGTACTTTCAAATATTCGTTCAAGAGATGTAGCCGCTGGTGGGCAAGGTGCGCCACTTGTAAGTATTCTGGACCAGCTACTGCTCTCAGATAGCCAAACAGCCCAAGGAGCCCTTAATTTAGGGGGAATTTCCAATATAACCGTTACTTCACAATCCATGAAACCGATCGCATATGACATTGGACCGGCAAATGGATTGATGGATGCAGCTATTGTCGCTTACACATCAGGGAAAACAACTTTTGATAAAGATGGACAACTCGCAGCTCAAGGCACCGTCAATCCAAAGCAATTAGAAGCCTTACTCAAGCACCCTTATTATGAACTACAGCCTCCGAAATCCACTGGCAAAGAAATCTTCCATTTACCCTATCTTTTGGAGATTCTAGGTCCGATTGAGAGCTGGGTTATTGAGGATGTTCTAGCAACCCTACTTGAGTTAACAGTGGAAACAGTAGCCCAAGAAGTCGAGAGATTTAAACTGAGCACTCTCTACGTTGCTGGAGGAGGAACTGCAAATAAGCAATTGATGAAGCGGTTGCAAGAAAGATTAACGCTTTGCAAGGTATTAACTATTTCTGAACTTGGAATATCTACTCAATCCAAAGAGGCGATAGCTTTTGCACTTATTGGATTCTTATCTCTGCATGGTCTGGCAGGGCAGATTCCTAGCTGTACTGGAGCAAGTGGAGAAAGAGTTCTGGGATCGCTAACACCAGGTGCAGGTGCCTTTATAGTTCCTCAAAAAATCGCGACTATGCCAAAAAGAGTTAAGATTTTAAAGTGATCTGCGGATTTAGCATTTCAATCTCTAGGGCATTCCATTCAGGCGTAGTTCTACTCTCGCCCGTAGCAACGAATCCATACTTTGCGTAAAGAGATTTTGCAATTTTGTTATCATCAAAAACCCAAAGACTCATTGCGTTGAAGCCTTGGGTTTTGATTTCCTCGATTGCTGCTTCCAATAGTATTTTCCCGAATCCCTTTCCGGCAAAATCTGGCGAGATATATAAAGAAAAGAGATGCCCACGCAGTGAATCTTTTGGATCGCTTCCAACCCTAAAAATCCCTAAAAGCTCATTGTTTTCTATTGCCAGGACAGTCTTTCGCTCAAGATTTGTAGTTAGAGCCTTCTCCCAGAGTTCAACTGCGCTAACAAGGGTCATTGCTTCTCGAGTTTCTTGGCTCAAAACATCGGCATATGAGATTGTCCAACACTTTAAAAACAAGTTAGCGATATCAGGTAGATCTGAAGCATGGGCTAATCTCAATTTCATAACTGGCAGATTACTACATACCGGAGACTTTAATGCTTGAAGTCGCAGCTATAGAGCTCTCTACCTACCAGATTCAATTGAAGAGTCGATTTCAGACCGCATTGCGTTCGATAGATAACTTTGATGTCTTTAAGTTAAGGGTTGAATTATCTAGCGGCAAAGAGTTAATGGGGGAAGTTGTAGCTACTCCAGCTATTACTGGCATCACCGCAGAGGTTTTAATACGTGATGTTAATGAGTTTGTCATACCCCTATTCAGAAAAACTTCACTTGAAGATTCGAAAGTTTTTTACAGCTCTCTTGCTTTAGCACTTCCACATAATCCCACTGCAAGGGCTTTAGGTGATTTAACGCTTCAGTCAGCAAAACCGCCAACTGAGAATTACGAGATTAAAACCGATGTGACAATTCCAATTTGCGAGATCAAATCATTAGACCGCATAGTTGAAGAGAGAGTGCTCAATGGCTTCTCCGCCTTTAAAATCAAGTTGGGCGAAGATAGCTTGGTGCACAATCTTGAGAAAATGAAGACTCTTGCTGACCTTGTGCCGAGCGGCAGTATCTTAAGAGTTGATCCAAACCAATCCTGGAGCGTGGATTACTCACTTAAATTTTTAGAGTCCATTGATTCATTAGGGATCAAGCTCCAATACCTTGAACAGCCAGTCAAGAGGGATGATCTCGATGGTCTCTCTTTGATTCGAAAGAGTTCATCTACGGAGATAATGGCAGATGAGTCATGCTTTGATCTTAAAGATCTACATCAAATCATTGAGATGCAGGCAGCTGATTGGGTGAACATCAAGATCTTAAAGGCAGGTGGCGTAACTCCAGCCAAGGAGATGGCAGAGGTAGCGTTGAGCAGCGGTTTAAAGCTCTCCTTTGGATGCATGATTGAAAGCCCACTTGGGGTTCGCGCAGCTATGAAGTTGGCTGATCAGTTTGCCCCCGAAGAAACCCATGATCTAGATGCAGCATGGTGGTACCTTCAGGAGAAATTGAGGTACGAGGGCGGTGTTGTCCAATGAAATCCTGGGGAACCGTATCTGCAACCAATTTTCACGGAGAGACCATCACCTCTTTTGAAGGGTATCGAAGGAGTTTAGATTGTGTTAGCCCAGAAAAAATGGATTTTCAGACACAGTTTGATCTTGCCTCCCTTACTAAAATAATTTTCACCACCAATATGTTGATGCTCTCTGTGGATCGTGGACTGATGAGTGTCGACGACCAGGTACAAAAGTATCTTCCATCTTGGAATCTCGGTGATAAAGAGAAGATAACCGTTCGAGATTTGTTAGAACATCAATCTGGTTTACAACCCTGGTTGCCACTTTACGTTAGCGCTACATCGCCTGACGATGCCTTTGATCGAATCGCGAACTCTCAATTGGCATGTAGCCCGCGCGAGAAGCGCATCTATTCAGATCTTGGATTCATCGTTTTGGGACAAATTCTCTCAGAAATCTACACATCTAATTTAGAAGATATCTTTGAAAAAGAGTTAAAGGGTTTATTGAATTTACATAGTACGCATTTTTCATCCCCGGCAGGAAAAAACAACGTTGCTGCGACTTCCTCTGGTGATTCTTATGAGATGAATATGATCTCTACTCAGATTCCATACAGCGTTCCAGAGAAGGTTGAGGATTTTCATAATTGGCGCAGTCATATTCTTGATGGAGAAGTAAATGATGGAAATGCATTCCATCTCTTTAACGGAGTTTCATCTCATGCAGGTCTGTTTTCCGATGCCGAAGATCTCATTAATCTGACCCGTACCTATTTAGCGACCCTTGATGGCAATGGAGTTTTCAAAGCCGAGACGCTGCAAGCATTTCTAGAGCTTAGCGCTGACCCTATGCAATGTATGGGCTTTAGGACATGGTCTATTCCGGCTAAGGGTGCACAGGTGCGCATTTATGGGCACACAGGTTTTACCGGAGTCGCCTTTGGATTTTCACCAGAGTTGGATTTTTCAGCGGTGATGTTAAGTAATCGGTTACATACAAATGATGAGTTTGTTAAGACTGAGGATATTTGGGTGCCGTTTCTCGAAAGCTCAGTATCAAAAATAGGGTAGAAAGAGTTGCGGCAATGGCTGCTCCAAGAATTATTCCCTCAGAGTCGGAACCCAGGAAGATTTGAGCAAGTCCGGGAACCATAACTCCACCAAATGAGCCGATGAGAACAAAAAATGCAGCACTCTTTATTGCAAGTGACTGCTCGTAAATGCTTACTGCAAGTCCAATGATAAAACCATAACAAGGCCCAGCAAAGAAAATTGCTATAACCAAAATTAGTAGAAAAGCTGCTTGAGATGCTTCTTGAGTAATGCGGGATAAAAACAGCAAAGATATGGATAGACCAAGTGACCAAAGAGTTGCGGTAGCTTTGGCAGAGAAATTCTTTGAACTTACAAAAGTTCCGACAATGCGCCCGAGAGTCATTCCCGCCCAAAATATTGATGTGCCCAAAGGTGCGCTTACAAGATTATCGCTAATGTTTTCTGAGAATAAAACCGCTGACCACCCGGCAAGAATTGTTTCAGCACCAACATAGAATGTAATTGCAAAAACCAATAAATAGACTTTTACATTTGCAAGTTTCAGAACTAGAAGATTCTTGCTTTCAGTGTAAATCTGTCCAGTCTTAAAAGAGATCACAAGGTAAAGGGATACGGAGGCAATCATTAAGTAAATTGCCCTAGAAGCTCCTATTAAATCTAATCCAATAATTGCGATAGGTGTAAGAAAAGCAGCAGAGGCAAGGTAGATACCAAGCCTGGTGAGTAAATTTCCAACGTGTTCTGTCTGAACTCTTGCGATAGAAGTTATAAGAACCTCTAGTTGACCAAACCCAAAACCAATTATCAAAGCGGAAGCGATAAAGAGTTGCTGTGAATCTAAAAAGCCGATCCCCAATACTCCGATAGTTTGCAGAGC
>CAXNDW010000064.1:0-5940 GCA_964201405.1 Candidatus Planktophila sp. | reverse complement strand
CACGCGCAATGTCACTTACTCCAACCCCTGCAGACAAGTTCACCTTTGGTCTCTGGACCGTTGGCTGGCAGGCTCGTGATCCCTTTGGCGATGCCACCCGTGATGCCCTTGATCCAGTTCGCACAGTCAATGAGCTGGCAGCGCGTGGTGCTTATGGAGTTACATTTCACGATGATGATCTGATTCCATTTGGAAGCGATGAGAGCGCTCGACGTGGACACATCGATCGTTTCAAGAAAGCTTTAGCTGAAACCGGCATGAAGGTGCCGATGGCAACAACTAATTTGTTTACACATCCAGTTTTTAAAGATGGCGCATTTACCTCAAATGATAAAGATATCCGCCGCTATGCAATTCGCAAGGTGATGAAAAATATTGAACTTGCAGTTGAGCTGGGTGCAACAACATATGTATGTTGGGGCGGCCGAGAAGGTGCTGAATCTGATGGGGCGAAGGATGCCTATATTGCATTAGATCGATTCCGCGAAGCCTTCAATACATTAGGTGAGTTTGTAACTGACAATGGTTATGAGATTAAGTTTGCAATTGAGCCAAAGCCCAATGAGCCTCGCGGAGATATCTTCCTGCCAACAATCGGCCACGCACTTGCATTTATTAACTCACTAGATCGACCAGAGCTTGTTGGTTTGAACCCAGAGGTAGGCCATGAGCAAATGGCTGGACTTAACTTTGTACATGGAATTGCACAAGCCTTGTGGCACAAGAAGCTGTTCCATATCGACCTGAATGGTCAACATGGACCAAAGTATGACCAAGATTTAGTCTTTGGTCATGGAGATTTGAAATCTGCATTTTTCTTGGTGGATCTACTAGAGCGTTACAACTACAGCGGTCCTAAGCACTTTGATTACAAGCCAGCTCGCACCGAAGATGACAAAGGAGTGTGGGAATCAGCATCTGCAAATATGCGCACCTATCTTGCGCTCAAAGAGCGTGCTGCATCCTTCCGTGCAGATCCTCGCGTTATAGCTGCCATGAAAGAGTCAAATATTCCAGGTCTTGCAGAACCAACACTTGCCGCAGGTGAAACATGGAAGGATCTTGCAAAGGATTCATTTGATGTAGAAGCAGCGGGCAAGCGCGGATACGGGTATGAAGCGGTGGATCAGTTAGCTCTAGAGCACCTGATGGGTCTCTAGATTCTGTAAGTAAAGTTATGTAGCCCCGCTACGTGGCATTAGCCCCGCGGCGAGAGATTGCATCAACTCCTGCAGAGACCAACAAAACAAGTCCTGTAACGATGAACTTGATTCCTGCGGCATACCCTAAAAGACCCATACCGTTATCAATAACGGCGACAACGAGTCCACCTAGGATCGCATCGCGCATCTTTCCTTTACCACCGAAGAGCGAGGTTCCACCAATCACCGCTGCACCTACGGCGTAGAGAAGTGTGGAACTTCCACCCGTAGTTGGTGAGATTGAGTTTTGACGAGAAGCAAAGATCAATCCTGCAATTGCTGCTAAACCTGAGCAGATCATGAAGGCTGAGATTCGAATTCTCTTGACATCAATACCTGCACGGCGTGCAGCCTCTGCATTTCCACCGACAGCATAGATATGGCGACCAAATGCTGTGCGGCCCAATACAAATGTTCCTACAACAAGGAGCAATAAAATAACCGGCACTACATAAGGTATTCCCTTAAGACTCACTAGATCTGGGTTATTACTTCTTTCAAGGTTTAGTGCAAATACAGCAAGGCCTGTAATCAACAAAAGTCCAGCGGTTTTGATAATCCATAGCTTCTTCAGCTCGGTTTTCAAACCTGCTTTACGGCGAGAGTTCATCGAGGTAAGACCTGAAAGCACATATGCAACAGCAACAACTAGAAAGAAGATCCAGCTAACCGTTGGTGACATGTTTGAGTTTTGCACCGCCAAAACAGTTGGATCTTCAATGCGGATAGTTCCACCCTCTCCTGCAAGAAGTAGCAGAATTCCTTGAAAAGCTAAAAAGGCTGCCAATGTAACGACGAAAGATGGAATTCCAAGTCGAGCTACTAAAGTTCCCAAGCAGAAACCAAGAAATACTCCGACAGCGATACTTGCAAGAAGAGCTACATACCAAGGCTGTCCTTCATTGGTAATCAAGATAACTAAGACCGCACCTGTAACACCGGCGGTATATCCAGCTGATAGATCGATCTCGCCCAATAAGAGAACAAAGACAAGGCCCATAGCGATGACAATTACCGCTGCTGCTTGGGTGATGAGGTTGGCAAAGTTTCCAGGTGTTAAGAAGACGCTAGACAAAGAGCCAAAGACTAAGCAGAGGACAACTAAACCAAGAACAGCTGGCAATGAGCCAATATCTCCAGCCTTTACACGTGCCCAGTAATCGGTGATGGCACCTTTAATTGTTGGAACCCCAGCCTCGTTGCTCATACTCATTTCTTGGCTCCTGTGTTTGCAGATGGAGCATCGACTCCAGCGGATTTTCCAGTAGTGATTAACTCGATTACCTGTCGAGGGATGACCTCATTTTTATTAACTTGGGCCGCCATATTTCCTAGATAGAGCGCCGCAATATTGTCTGCGACCTCAAATACATCGTTGAGGTTATGGCTGATCAAAACAACAGCCAAACCGTTATCTGCTAGACGTCGAACAAGATTAAGAACCTGTTCAGTCTGCGCAACACCTAGCGCTGCAGTTGGCTCATCAAGGATGACGACCTTACTGTTCCACAAAACTGCACGTGCAATTGCAACTGTCTGGCGCTGACCACCCGATAGAGATGAAACTGTTTGACGAATGGATTTAACGGTGCGAACACTCAAGCCATCTAAAGTTTTACGGGCGAGTGCCTCCATAGAGGTTTCATTTAAAACAGGTCCGCGCTTTTGTTCACGACCTAAAAACATGTTGTGGACGATATCTAAGTTGTCGCACAATGCCAGATCCTGATACACAATTTCAATTCCAAGTGCGGTGGCATCACGAGGACCACCGATTGAAACCTTGTTACCTTCAAATAGGAATTCACCAGCTTCAGGTGTGTAAATACCTGCGATGCACTTAATGAGCGTGCTCTTGCCTGCGCCATTGTCACCAACAAGGGCGGTTACCTGGCCAGCATGAACATCGAAGTTAACATCTTTAAGTACATGAACGGGTCCAAAGGATTTATTGACTCCTCGTAAGGACAGTAGTGGTGATGTCATGAGCTCCCATTTTCTAATTGAAGTTTGACTCTTTATATCTGTGTGTAAAGAAGTTGCGGCTCGGAGATAACTCCGAGCCGCAACCTATTCTTTTTACTGCTTTAACTCTCGGAAATTAGATTCCGTTAGCTGTGCAGAGCTCTTCGATTCCTTCGCAAACTGCTTCGCGAGTCTGGAATCCATCAGCAATAACATCCTTGACGTTAGCCTTTGTGATACCAGTTGGAACTAATAGAACTGAAGGCACATCTACTGATCCATTGTTCACTGAACCTGTAGCTGTTGTTGCCTCTTCGCCACGTAGAAGTGCGATAGCAAGTGCTGCAGCAGCTTCTGCTTCAGCCTTGATCGCCTTGTACACAGTGTTTGACATATCTCCTGTTAGAACTGCACGCAGTCCATCAACAGTTGCATCCTGACCAGATACACAGACCTTGCCGTTTAGCTTGTTCTTCTTTAGAACAGCGATAGCTGCAAGTCCAAGACCTTCATTAGCTGAAACAACTGCATCGAGCTTTCCGCCAGCCTTTGTGAGCTGCTGTTCGAAAATTACTCCACCCTTTGCGTTATCCCAGTCTGGGACAGCTTGGTCATCAACCAATGTGTACGCCTTTGAATCAATTGAAGGACGTAGAATTGAATCGTAACCAGCCTTGAATAGAGTTGCGTTGTTATCTGTTGGAGAACCGTTCAAGTAAACGATACGTGCATTTGTCTTTCCTGCTGCATCAAGGCATGCCTTGATGCCTTCACCCTGAAGACGACCAACTGCTTCGTTATCAAATGAAACGTAGTATGAAGCTGAACCATTAAGTGTCAGTCGGTCGTAGTCGATTGTCTTTACACCCTGAGCTGCAGCTTTGTCTTGAACAGCCTTAGCTGAATCTGAATCTAGGTTTACAAGGATAAGAACCTTTGCACCAGCTGTAAGCATCTGATCTGCAATTGTTGCGAATTGTTCCTTGTCACCGTTTGCGTTTTGAATGTCAACCTTAACTCCGGCTGCATCAAAGGCCGCTTGTAGGAATCCGCGGTCAGCAGTTTCCCAACGATTTGATGAGGCTGCATCTGGAAGAATCACACCGACGAAAGCGTCAGCAGAATCATCTGCACTTGAGCAACCTGTAAGTACGAGTGCGAACACAGCAACAAGTGCTGTCAACGCGTAACGAAGCTTCTTCATATATCGAACCTTTCAAAGGTGTCCTGCCCCCGGCCGAGCTATTTCGGCCAGATGTGGAGGGCATAACGTGTCTAAAAAGTAGTCCGATACCTGCGAAAGGTCACTAGATTTTCTCAGAAATCTCACCCCTCTATCTAACGATTCGGTAACGCTCGGTAGCCCGCGCGATAGCCTTGTCCAATGTCCACACAGGTTGAACAGCTCGAGGCGGCCATCAAGGCGGCCATCGGTCGCGCCCTGGACTCAGGCTCTATCGCGGGGATGGCTCCAGATTCAATAAAGCTAGAACGCCCCAAGGATCGCTCACACGGTGACTATGCATCTTCTATTGCACTTCAGCTGGCTAAGCCTGCAGGCATGAACCCCCGCGAAGTGGCACAAATAATTGCAGACCAATTACATGGTGTTGATGGAATCTCGCAGGTAGATATTGCTGGCCCTGGTTTTATCAACATCACCTTGAACCGCGCCAGCCAAGCAGCACTCGTCGAAAGGATTCTGACTGCAACCAAGGATTACGGAAAAGGTAATGCGCTCGCTGGTGTAAAGATCAACCTTGAATTTATTAGCGCTAACCCAACTGGACCTTTGCACCTTGGTCACACTCGGTGGGCGGCGGTCGGTGATGCGTTAGGACGTGTTTTAACTGCAGCTGGTGCACAAGTAACTCGCGAGTTTTACATTAATGATCGTGGTAACCAGATGGATTACTTTGGTCAATCTGTTGAAGCGGTTGCACTTGGAAACCCTGTTCCTGAAAATGGATACCAAGGCGAGTACATCAAAGATTTAGCTACCGAAGTAGTTGCTGTTAATGCTGGCATTAAAGATTTACCTGAAGCAGAACGTGTCATCGCTTTCCGAGAAGCTGCATACCAGTTACAACTCAAGGATCAACAGCGAGTATTAGATACCTTCAATACGCATTTTGATGTGTGGTTTTCAGAGCGTTCACTGCATGAACAAGGCGCAGTTGAACATGGCATGGAAAAACTTCGCGCACAAGGTCATGTCTTTGAAGTAGATGGCGCGGTATGGCTTCGAACCACAGATTTTGGTGATGATAAAGATCGCGTAATGACAAAAAGCGATGGCTCTCTTACTTATTTCTCCTCAGATACCGCGTATTACATCAATAAACGTGAACGTGGCTTTGATATTTGTATCTATATGTTAGGCGCAGACCACCACGGCTACATCGGTCGCTTAAAAGCAACCGCAGCATGCGCCGGAGATGATCCTGAATACAACATCCATGTGTTGATCGGCCAGCTTGTAAAGATCATGGAAGGCGGCGAAGAGGTCAAGCTTTCCAAGCGCGCCGGCACGATCATTACCCTTGAAGAGTTGGTTGAAAAAGTTGGCGTTGATGCTGCCCGCTACACCTTGATTCGCTACCCAGTAGATACACCAATGGTGATGGATCTAGATGTGTTAAAGCGAAACACCAATGAGAATCCCGTGTACTACGTTCAATATGCACATGCCCGTATCGCTGCCGTCTTGCGTAACGCCCAAGAACTTGGCGCTTCATTGGATCTCAAAAATTTTGATCCATCCCAATTGGTA
>CAXNDW010000063.1:0-6047 GCA_964201405.1 Candidatus Planktophila sp. | reverse complement strand
GTCGTAACCAATGTGCCTGGCGCTTTCACCGATGTTCTCGCAGATCACGCCATGCTCTTGATACTGATGTACGCCCGCCAAATGCCATTTCTCTTAAGATCTCGACAATCACATCACTGGCCAGCACCCCAGGAGTTCCCCGCCACTGGCGATCTTGGAGATCAAACATTAGGAATCATTGGTTTCGGACCAAGTGGACAAGCCCTTGCACAGCGAGCATTGGCTTTCGGGATGAAGGTAAAGGCATGGTCGCGCACGAGAAAACCTGAAATGGCAGCCCAACTAGGTGTTACAGAGGTTTCTTTTGAGGAGGCATTGAATTGTGATTACGTATCACTACATGTTGCCCTTACCCCTGATACTGCGCACATTATCGATATGCAATCCCTAAAACATTTCAGAAGTAGCGGGGTATTGATCAACATTGGACGAGGTGGATTAGTTGATGAAACCGCGTTGATCGAAGCGCTTGATTCAGATCGACTTAGAGGTGCAGGTCTCGATGTGGTTGATCCAGAACCGCTGCCACCTTCGAGCCCACTATGGCAACACAAAAAAGTTGAACTTACTTTTCATACAGCGGCCTTTACTACATCGGGCGGCGAAAGATGCATGCGATTGGCTCTCGAAGAAATCTTTAGAGTTGGAAGTGGCCAAACTCCCTTAAATCAAATTAAGAGCTAGTCCCTAACTTTTTAAGCGCATCTCCGCTAACGCGGAACACCGTCCACTCATCCATGGGCACTGCACCTAAGGATGTGTAGAAGTCGATGCTGGGTTGGTTCCAATCCAGAACCCACCATTGCAATCTTTCATAATCGCGTTCAACGCAGATCTTTCCTAACTCTTTGAGGAAAGCTAATCCATACCCTTTGCCGCGGTATGCCGGATCAACATAGAGATCCTCAAGATAGATACCTGGCTTACCAACCCACGTCGAATAGTTGAGAAACCAGATAGAGATTCCAACTACGAGGCCGTTATCTTCTACAACATGGCAGTAAGCAACTGGATTATCGCCGAAAATTGTTTCTTCGATTTGTTGGATCGTTGCCTTTGCCTCCAGAGGAGCTTTCTCGTATTCAGCTAGATCTTTAATCAACTGATGAATACGTGGAGCATCCTCTTTGCGGGCGTAGCGGATCCCAGACTCTGTCATTGTGGAAGTCTAGAGGAATCGATAGATGCTAGATACTTTCAGAGAAGTGTCCTATTCTTTAGCAATTATGTTAGATAACCAGAAGGAACCAGAGCTCGGATTACTTCGCACCGAGCAGGTTGATGCCAAGTTCCAAATGCTTGATGTAATGACCGTTTCAGAGTTGTTACAAGCTATGAATGAGAGTGATTCTGAGGTTCCTAAAGCGGTCAGTTTAGTTCTGCCTAAAATTGAAAAGGCGATCGATGGTGTCGTAGATCGAATGTTGCAGGGTGGCCGTCTTATCTATATGGGCGCCGGAACATCTGGTCGTCTGGGCGTACTAGATGCCGCAGAGTGTGGCCCTACATTTTCCGTTTCAACAGATCAAGTTGTTGCATTTATCGCTGGTGGTGATTTAGCTTTGCGAAGCCCTGCAGAAGGTGCTGAAGATAAACCAGAGCTAGGTGCTGCAGATTTGAAAGCTGCACATGTCTCTCAACTCGATACCGTTGTAGGAATTGCAGCCAGTGGCCGAACGCCATATGTTTTGGGTGGATTAAGTTATGCAAAGAGTGTTGGTGCATTGACAATTGCAATTACCTGCAATCCAAACTCTGAAGCGGGCAAAATCAGTGATCATGCTTTAGATATTGATTCAGGTCCTGAATTATTGGCTGGCTCTACACGGTTGAAATCCGGAACTGCGCAAAAAATGGTTTTAAATATGATTTCAACTATCTCCATGGTGAGACTCGGAAAGACCTTTGGGAATTTAATGGTCGATCTTCAAATCAGTAATGAGAAGTTGCAGGATCGGGCGGTTCGAATCATTGAAAAAGCCACCGGAGCCTCCAAGAAAGAGTCGACCGAGGCGCTTAAGGCATCTGGCCATGAAGTTAAGGTCGCTATTTTGATGCTTTTACTCAATCTTGAGCCAAATGCAGCTAGAGCCAGACTCCATGCTTCATCCAATCGGATCAGAGAAGCGCTCACAGAATCGTAATTATCAAGATTTGTTATTAAACAACTCATTCTGAGTGTGGGTTGAGATCACCCCTTTCAAAAGCTTTCTCTCTGGGTGCTTGACGGATAGCGCAATACACAGCATGATTTTTCATGAGTGAGGCGGGGCTGTGAAAGAAATTTTCATGTTGCCTAGTCCGAATAACTGATGTCTTCAAATCGAATACATCATCTAGGAAGGAGCAACACAGTGTTGAGAAAAAAGAGGTTTCTAGTTGGGGGAATTGCCATAGCTTTAATGGCTGGCACTTTGGTCACATCTCCAGCAAAAGCAGCAAGTTCTGAACTCGTAATTGGATCAGTATTGGATATTGATAAGTTAGATCCACATACAGCAACAAACTTTGCAACAGTCCGTGCACTTGGTTTGGTGTACTCAAGCTTGGTTGAAGTTGGTCCAGGAAATAAGTTAAAGACCGGCTTGGCTTCATCATGGTCATTTAACAGCGCTGGAACTCAGCTCAAGCTTGTTCTTCGCCAAGGCGTTAAGTTTCATGATGGTTCAACATTTGATGCTACAGATGCTAAAGCAAGTATCGAAAGAATCTTAGATACAAAGACAGCTGCAGCAGGTCGCGCCAACCTAACAACAATCACAAGCATGGTTGCATCAGGACGTACTCTGACTCTTAACTTGTCAGTGCCAAACGTTCCAATTCTTGCCGCTCTTGATGGCGTCAACATGGCAATGCTTTCTGCAGATGACATTGCAGCTGGAAAAGTTGGTGGAAGCAACAAGCCAAACGGAACCGGCCCATACAAGTTTCTATCGTGGGAAGCAACTCAGTCAGTAAAATTCGCTGCAAATGCTGATTACTGGATGGGTGCACCAAAGATTTCAAATGTAACTATCCGAGTGATTCCAAATGAGTCATCAATTTTATCTGCAATGAATGCAGGAACAATTCAATTCGGTATCGTTACAGATCCACTAATTGCAAAGCAGATCAACACCAGATCACTTAAGCTATTTAAGGTGCCTTCACTTAATTATTACGCCCTTCAACTCAACACCAAGGTAGCACCGCTAAATGATAAGAATGTGCGCTTGGCTATTCAGTGCTCTATCGATCGTCCAGAGATGATCAAGACTTCAATGTTGGGTGAAGGTGCAGTAACTGGTCCAATCACAAGCCCTGCTTACAAGTCAGACATCAATGCTCGACCATGTCCAAAGGTTGATATCGCTAAGGCTAAGGAGTACCTAGCTGATGCAGGTAAGGCTGGCGGAGTTACATTCAAGGCACTTGTCACAAGCAACGGTTGGGCAACCTCAGTTGCAATGGCTCAAAACTTGAAGGCACAGCTTGCACGCGCTGGAATCACAATGGAGCTAGATATCGTTGATCAAGCGACATATGTCCCACGTTGGCTTGGAGCTGACTTCACTGCGACACTTGCAAACAATGGTGGTCGCATTGATCCAGACACTATGTACACCCGCTACTTCACCTCTACAGGAAACTTGAACAAGGTTGCGACATATTCATCAGCAACACTTGATGCTAATTTCTTGAAGGGCAAGTCAAGTGGGAAAACTGCAACACGAACCTCTGCATATACCGCTATCTCTAAGGAGCTAGAAGACAATGCTGTTTGGGTTTGGCTTGCAACACCATATGAGTATCGCGTTGCTACTAAGAATCTAAAGGGCTTCGTAGCTCTTGCAACAGGTTCATTGTTGCCGCTTCGCTCAGCTTCACTCGGTTAATATAAAGTCCAGTGCGGCGCATGAATTAATCTTCATGCGCCGCACTACTTTTTAACTCTCAACAAACTAAGGACAGGAGTTCACTCTATGCGGTTGGCCAGGACATCCGGAATCGCTGCCCGCTTACTCAGTGTCCTTATTACTCTGTTTGGAATTTCAGTTTTCATCTTCATCGTTCTCCGTGTTATTCCGGGCGATTCGATTACTGGATCATTAGGTATTGAGACAGGCGTTTTAACGCCAGAGCAGATCGAAGATCTGAAGCGCTATTACGGCATCGATAAACCATTAATTCTTCAGTATTTTTCTTGGATTACATCATTTTTAAGTGGCGACCTAGGTTTCGCATATTCAACGGGTGTATCGGTCTTAACCCTCACAGCTTCATCTCTTCCAGTCACCATCGAATTAGCTCTCTTTGGAACTATCTCTGGCGTGATCATGGGAATTGCGATTGGAATGTTTAGCGCTAGAAAGCCAGGAAGCGCTCGGGACTTTTTTGGACAACTCTTTGGTCTTCTCGCATTAGCCGTTCCAGGCTTTGTTTTGAGTACGGCGATTGTGACAATCATGGCAAATAGATTTGGATACTTTCCAAATGGCTACGAGTACATGACCCCTTGGGAAGACCTTTGGATGAATCTTCAACAAATGTTGTTCCCATCAATTGTTTTAGGAATTGCTGTAGCCGCACCAGTTATGCGCACAACCAGATCAGCGCTTTTGGAAACTGTAGATAAAGACTTTATTCGAACAGCTTTTGGCAAGGGTTTGAAGAATAGAACCGTTCAATTCCGCCACGTGTTGAGAAACTCCCTAATTCCTATTGTCACTATGACCGGAATCCAATTCGGCTACTTATTGGGCGGTGCCGTAATTGTTGAAAAGATATTTGCTCTGCCTGGCATGGGTCGCCAAATTCTCGATGCTATCAATAAGCGCGAGTACGCAACGGTTCAAAGCAGCGTGATGATTTTCGCTATCTTGTTTGTAACGATCAACTTGGTCACCGATTTAATTTATCGCCGAATAGATCCGAGAATTAAATGAAGAGTAAATCAAAGGATAAAAACTGGATCCACTATTACTTTAAGAGTACAAGTGGTGTAGTTGGGGCTGTTCTAGTTCTGATTATGATCGTTATTTCTCTTTGCGCTGCCTTTGGATGGACAACTCATGATCCCTTGGCACAAAATCCAATGGATGCATTACAACCGCCATCCTCTACATACTGGTTTGGCACAGATCAATTTGGTAGAGATGTGTTTTCTCGCGCCATGGATGGAATGAGACGATCGATGACCGTCTCGATTGTTGCCGTTGGAATTGCGGGCTTTGTTGGGGTTTTCCTAGGGGTTTTGGGTGGATATTTAGGGAAGTGGTTAGATGGTTTTGTAGTTCGATTGAGCGATGTAATTTTTGCTTTCCCTGCGATTCTCTTAGCTCTAGCTATCGTCAACAGCCTAGGAAACTCTTGGATTGATACCTCACTGGCTATCGCTATTGTTTATACGCCAATTTTTATCCGTGTAGCTAGAGGCCCAGTTCTAACTATCAAGGAACTCGATTATGTGAAATCTGTTCGAGTACTAGGATTTTCTTCACCACGAATTCTCATTAGCCATGTCCTTCCAAATGTTTTGGCTCCAATTCTTGTTCAAATTGCCTTGTCTATGTCATGGGCAATTTTGACGGAGTCAGGTTTGAGCTTCTTAGGATTAGGTACTCAGCCACCTGATGCATCACTTGGCTTAATGGTGTCAGAGGCTCAACCAATGGCAGCTTTTGCATGGTGGACCCTGGTTGCACCTTCACTCTTTATTACCTTAGTCGTCGTAGGTTTGAACTTAGTTGGAGATGGTTTACGAGACTCCCTAGATCCTGCTAGGAGACAATCATGAGTAAACCACTTATCGAGGTCAAGAACCTACGAATCGAAACCGCCGAGGATTCAAGAACTTTAGTCAATAACATTTCCTTTGAAGTTTTTCCTGGTGAGGCTGTAGGTGTTGTTGGAGAAAGCGGATCTGGAAAGACCTTGACTGCACTATCGATTCTCGGCTTGCTTCCACGAGGAGTCATTGCTCGATCTGGAGAGATCAACTATTCAGATTCGAACTTATTAGCATCATCTGAAGAGTATCGACGCTCAATCAGAGGCAATCAGATTTC
>CAXNDW010000062.1:0-6087 GCA_964201405.1 Candidatus Planktophila sp. | reverse complement strand
ATGTGCGCGGGAGCAATTGCTCAGTCCCGTTTGCAAACAGTTGTATTTGGCGCTTGGGATGAAAAAGCTGGAGCTGTTGGATCGGTGTGGGATTTGTTGCGCGATCCGCGCAGCACCTTTAGAACAGAGGTACGCGCAGGCGTTTTAGCCGAACAATGTGGCGATTTGATTAAAAGCTTTATACAAGAAGTTCGTAAGAAGGATTAAGAATCACCATAGATCCTTCTTCCTCACCAACCATGCCTTCAGCACGCAGTTGAGAGCCAACTTCAAGTCCTGCTATCTCGCGTCGACCTAAGAACTGCAGGGAAACTCCACCAGTTTCATCCCAAATCTCAACTTCTAGAGTTGGCGCAGAGCCACGCGGTGCGCTCTTGATCGATGTAACTCGACCTTGCACTTGTGCGCGCTTTCGCCATTCAATCTTGCCGATTGGTGTGACATTTTCTGCATAGTGGCTTACAGGCTCAACATCTACCGGAACAACTTTTTGGACAGTGCGGGTTGCAACTACTGGCGCTGCAGGTTTCGGCGGATTGAATGATGTTTTTCCAGATGCAATTCGCTCAACATCAAACGGGACAATCGTTGCAACCACACGAGGAAGCTGCGAAATAGGTGCAGCGATCTCTTCAGCGGTTTGATCATGAAGCAAACGACCAAGGAATCCTGAGTATGCACGGCGCGGAAGCAGAAGAGTTAATTCAACATCTGGCTTCTCTGTCATTCGAATTGAATAATCCAATGCAGCATTTGCTAATCGGCGATCAGGGCAATCAATAAGTTCCAATGTCACATCATCAAGTGCATCAGAAGCAGCCCATGCTTTTTGAATCTCTTCTGCACGGCGATCATCGATAACAAAGTGAACCGCTGCAAGGTTTCGTGGCTTAAGACTTCGCGCATATCGAATTGCGCCCACTGTCGCGATATCTACGTTATCGACCAAGACCGTCACATCATGTCGAGCGATAGATGTTGCTCTCTCTTGATGTTGCTTGACCACTAGCGCTTCTTGTTCTCGCGTGTATTGACCTCGCAAGCGCAGAAAAGCCATAACCATAATCGGTGCAGTTATTAGCACTAACCATGCACCCTGCGTAAATTTCACGACCGAAAAGATAAGAACAACAATTAAGGAAATTGTTCCTGCAAGCCCATTGATGAAAACCTTGGCTCGCCACTGGCCAGTTCTATTGCGCAATGCATGCCGTGTCATTCCAAAACCAGCCAATGTGAAGCCAGTAAATACACCGAGCGCATAGAAGGCAACTAAGTGTTCAACTGAACCAGCGGTGATAAGAACTAGGAAAATTCCACCGCCAGCTAGAAGCAAAATTCCGTTAGAGAAGGCTAGGCGGTGTCCACGTTTGGTCAACTGACGTGGAAGATAGCCATCGGCTGCTACAAAGTTAACCAGGATAGGAAAGGCGCTGTAGGTCGTATTTGCGCCTGCGAAAAGGATAAGCATCGTTGCGAGCTGAACCATTACGAACATAACTTGGCCAATAGCGCCATCTCCCATGATGGCTTTAGCTATCTGCGAGATAACAGTAGGAGTGCCGGATTCGTAAGGAACAGCGTGAATCTTGTGGGCAAACCAGGAAACTCCAAGAACCAAAGTTCCAAGCAACGTGCTCATGATGTACAGAGTTCTGCGTGCATTTACATGCTCTGGAGTCTTAAAGAGAGCTACACCATCTGAGATCGCCTCTAAGCCAGTAAGTGATGAGCCACCATTTGCAAAGGCGCGAAGCAGAATGAAGATTGCAGCAAAGGTAAGGAGCCCTTGCTCTTGTCCGATCTCAATTGCGCCAGGTTGTTCAACACTTAACTTAATCAATGTTCCATTGAACTGCTTGTATAGACCAACGGAGAAAACAATGAACATACAACCAACGAAGAAATAGGTTGGAAGTGCAAAAGCTTTACCAGCTTCTTTAACTCCGCGCAGGTTTCCATATGTAAGCAGACAGATAACTACCAAGATCATAGGAATCTTGTAAGGACTCAAAGATGGGAAAGTCGAGATAATTGCCGCAACTCCTGCTGCAGATTGAATCGCGATTGTCACGATGTAATCAAGCATCAATGCAACAGCAGCAACTTGGGCAACTACCGGGCCAAAGTTGTCACGAGAAACAATGTAAGCACCGCCTACCTTGGTATAGACATTAATTACATCTCGGTAGGACAAGGTAATAATCAAGAGAATTACTAAAACAATTGCTGTCATTGGCATAAGCAATGCAAAGGCTGCTAAACCAAATGCAGGTAACAATGCAATCAAGATTTGTTCCGAACCATATGCTGATGAAGAGATACAGTCAGAAGAGAGAATTCCCAATGCATAACGCTTGCTAAGGCGCTGGTGTCCAAGTGAGTGACGGTTGAGAGGATTACCTAGTAAACGTCTCTTGATTGTGTAAAAGAAAGAGTCTTTGAGATGTGCGTGATCCTTCAAAACTTCAGGGGCTGGCGCATCATCGGTCCACGACTTAGGCACTTAAAACTCCTCTTTTAATTGCAATCAATGCAACTTAATAAGCATCACTCTACCTCAGCCCGCACATTCTTCACTGTTTTACGCCTAAAGCGTATGCTTCCACCATGCATACACAGTTATATATCGATGGCCAATGGGTAGATGGAATCGGAAAGCTACCTGTTTACGATCCCAGCGATGGCTCAGTAATCGCCGAGGTTTCACTTGCCGGAGATGCACAGTGTGATGCCGCAATCGCTGCCGCCGATGCAGCTGCAAAAGCATGGGCAAAGACTGCGCCTCGATACCGGTCAGAGATTTTGCGTAAAGCTTTTGAGTTAATGACCGCTGAAAATGAAGTAATCGCAACAATGATTTCTCGCGAAAATGGCAAAGCGATGCCAGATGCACGCGGTGAAGCAACATATGCAGCAGAGTTTTTCCGTTGGTTTGCAGAAGAAACAGTTCGCACACCTGGAGATTTCCGTAAATCACCATCGGGTGACAAGCGAATTCTTGTAACTCATGAACCAATCGGAGTTTCAATTCTCATTACACCGTGGAACTTCCCAGCGGGTATGGCTACTCGCAAGATCGGGCCAGCGGTAGCTGCTGGTTGCACAATGATTTTGAAGCCAGCGGGTGAAACACCGCTAACAGCGATGTACATCGTCGACTTGATGGAGCGCGCAGGATTACCAAAGGGTGTTCTGAACTTGGTTCTACCTGAAAAAACAGGACCTGCGATCTCTAAGATGCTTCATGATCCACGAGTAAAGAACCTTTCATTTACAGGATCAACTGAAGTTGGCCGCATTCTTCTTAAGGAAGCAGCAGATCGCGTAATTCGCTGCTCAATGGAGCTTGGCGGAAATGCACAGGTTGTTATTCATGATGATGCAGATCTTGCCGTAACTATTCCTCAGCTCTCACTTGCAAAGATGCGCAACGGTGGCGCTGCATGTACCTCTGCAAACCGCATCTTCGTACAACGCGGAATCGCGGATAAGTTCATTGCTGAAATGACTAAGTCCATGAGCAGTTATGTAATGGGCCGCGGAACTGAAGCCACAACAACGCTAGGTGCTTCTGTCTCAATGAAGGAGCGCAACAAGATTGCTGAACTAGTTGACGAATCAGTTGCAGCAGGTGCAAAGGTTGAGGTCGGCGGAGTAAAGCCAGAAGGCGATGGAGCTTTCTACCCAGCAACGGTTTTGATCGTTGAAAAGGACAACCCAATCCTGCTTCATGAAATCTTTGGTCCAGTCGCACCTATCGTCATCTTTGATACAGATGAAGAGGGTATCGAAATGGCTAATGACACCGAGTTCGGTCTTATTAGTTATGTCTTCTCCTCAAACCTCACACGCGCATTGCGCACAGCAGAGGCGATGGAGTCTGGAATGGTCGCGATCAATAAGGGAGTTATCTCTGATCCAGCTGCGCCATTTGGTGGCGTAAAGCAATCAGGCTTGGGCCGCGAAGGTGGCTTTGATGGAATTCACGAGTTCCTACAAACCAAGTTCATTGGCGTCGAGATCTAAACCAATTCAGTTACGCCTATCTAAATAGATAGGACGGCGTGTATGGCGGTGTTCGATCAGCGAGTGTTTTATGCAAGAACTCTTCGGTTTCTTTGAATAGTTCAACAAGGATCTTTTCATTCTTCTTTTGACTCTTTGTCAGATCAGATTCCATAAAAGGTATATACCTAATTCCGTAATTGAGAGAATAGAAACTCTGTGCAACATTAGCGACGATTGTGTACTCAATTAGATAGATACCAAATTGAGCGGTGACCCATTTGTTTTGCAGCAAGTATCGCGCTCTAGGTGCATATCTTTGAGATTGGACAAAAGGCCCAAAGTCACCAGGACCAATATCGAAGACGTTTCGCCCAAAGTGCTTCACCAAAGTCTTAAACCACTTCTTGGAGATATTTTCTTGTGCTTTCCAAGCCAAACGAGTCCTTCGTGAAACCTTATAAGACGAATCTATTTCATCATCAATGAAATCTTCTGGCTCATGATTTCCATAGTCCTCATCTTCAGGAACCCAAGTGGAATCGATGTTTTGTGCTTCACTTTCTTTTTTGTTTTTTCTCATGAGGAACTGTACAAAAAATCTAAATTACTCAGAGTAACTTTTAACTCTACTTTCGTTCTAGTTGCCCATTCGCATTCATATGAGCTCCTGACACTTCATCAACTAGTTCGCAGGGAATCACTCCGTATATGTGGGGGTATGACTTTCCATTGCTGGCCTCTTCGACGCGCACCTCAATGCCATTTGATGCCAACTTATCCATGTCCAAATACAGAAGGACTAAATCCTCGGTTGATCCACCAAATACAAAACCAGCGACCTCATCAACTTGATCTGCAAAGGAGCCGTGAATGAAACCGACCTGTTCCAGAGTCTTTCCCTTGGTTGAAAGTGAGTAAATACCAACCTTTAAGGCGTCTTCCCAAGCCTGCTTTGTTGTCAGATGAAGAAAGCTGGTTTCAGACATTTAAACTCCAATTTCTGCCAGAGGAAGAGGGATTTGAACCTTTAAAAGATTACTCCTCTTGATCGATGATTACACAAGCCTCTGCCTGTGCAAAATAGTAAGGCAGCGCCTTTCTCTTTGCGGATCTTCCCCAACCCATTCGAATCCACGAGTTTGTATTTTGCTGGCCCTGAGGGTCATCGGTGCAAAACCAACATCCCTGTGGCGTTAACTTAAACTCGATATTTGCCCCACGGAATTCAATTTTTAGGACACGCTTTCTGAGTAATTCATCAGTTTGCATTTCATAGCGAGAGGAATTCTTTTCGGCTAAATCATTTATTAGGCCGAAGTAGCGAGCATCCCATTCGTCATCTCGAAGTGTCGAATCATCTTGGCTCATAGGAGAATTTTACATCAATTCCCACATTGGAAGCGCTTGATATTTTCTGATCTGACTCGAAGAGTCTTCATACTTTCGCCGTTCACAATTGCCTCCCCATGTGCAATTCCGTAATAATTTGTCCACTTGTTGCTTTTACATTTCACATAGGTTTTTTGATTCTTGACAACTTGATTCTGGATAACGATGCCTTTGACCATAACTTCTGTCTTTGCAACGCGATGATCAAACAAAAGGCCGTCTTTGTGGATTTCCACGGTTAAGACAAGGCCTCGTATTGGTTTATCGCATTGAGATTTCGCATTAACCTTTACGGCGATTAGGCCTCGAGTCCGCAATAAACTTTTGGAGATGTGGGCATCGCCAATTTCAATATTGCAAAGGGTTGCGGGAGGAGTGACGACGCCCGCATAAGCGGGATTGAGTGGTGAAACAAGCTGAATCATTAGTAAGAGGGCAACACCCACGATTACGTGTCTCGAATTTAGGTTTTTCATCCCATGAGGATGACAAAAAGAGGAGACGAGCCTTCTTAGTTATCCACAGAGGAAGTAAGGCTGGCGGAGGATGAGGGATTTATCCTCTTCAACCTGGGTAATTCCCCGTTTTTTAGGTAAACGGGTCATAAAAGGCAACTTAGCACGCATTATCGATTGTGGCTGCTTGCCTTTAGCAAGATAAGAATGCAAGGTTGTGGGATGAAGCGGA
>CAXNDW010000061.1:0-6188 GCA_964201405.1 Candidatus Planktophila sp. | reverse complement strand
CCTAAGGTATCCTTTCCCTTCGCACTATCCATAATTGCCGCACTACTTGTTCGACCTTGGCGGGTTGCCCGAGCGGCCAATGGGAGGGGACTGTAAATCCCCCGGCTCTGCCTTCGAAGGTTCAAATCCTTCACCCGCCACCAGTAAGACCTCATGTGAATGAGGGTGAATTCCATATGTAGTTGTACTCAAAACATATTGTGTGAGCTGCCACTAATGACCACCGGCATGTCTAGTCAATCTCACCCCTAATGGGATACCGTGAACCTCAATATTCTCATCTGATGACACCAACTTTCAGGGCGGCGATACATGCCAGTAAGAAAAAAGTTTACCGAATGGCTCAGCTTCCACCCATCCACAGATGAAATTGCGCGAGCGGTTGCAAAAGAGTATCTCAATGAATTCTCAGTTCGAGGCGTTCGCTTTGGCCAAGTTAATTCCGATGATTCGATAATGATGTTAGGTCAGTTTGGTTACCAAGATGCCGATCAATACAAAGAACGTGTAATACCAAGTCATGAATGGCGATCCTTTGATTCTCCAGACATCACAATTATTAAAAGTGGCCACAAAGAACAGTGGAACCCCACCGACACATTCTTTGTGACAACCTTGCGCGATTGCGGAGTTACTCACGGCTATTTGATCATTGAGTTTGTCTCGCCTATTCCGGAAAGTGACAAAGCGCTCATCACCGAACGGGTAGATAGTTTTGCAGCAACAATCTCGCTATATCTTTCTTTTCAGAACCCTACCTTTGATGTCAACACACTGCGAATCAAGACCATAAATGAAACCTCGCCAACTACCCCTGGGCAGCTATCTGCCCGTCAGTTGTCCATTCTGAAAGGCATGGTTCAAGGTAAGACCAATCATGAACTTGCTGTCCAGTTGGGCTTTTCAGTTTCAACGATCCGCCATGAAACGATGCGGATTTACGAGGCACTAGGTGTTAGTGATCGTAAAGAAGCCTCAGAGAAGGCGATAGTGTTGAGATTGATTTAGCGATGTACTCCAGGGAACATTTTTATGACTGGTCACATCCTTCAAACTAAGTGATAAATCCTTGACTTGGATCACACCGAGGTGAAGTATCGCTTCGTTGTCAACTGCAAACTGTTCACAATCTGTGCACGATGCAGAAATTCCAAAAGGGGGAAAAATGGCACAAGATCAAAAGGCAGTTCACCTTAAAGAAACCGAACTCTCAAACGGTGTTGGTCGTCGTGGATTCTTAAAGGGCGCAGGAGCAGCTGCAGGCGTAGCTGCCGTATCAACTGTCGCAGGAGCACCTGTGGCAAACGCTGCAAAGACTCAAGTAAACATCACGACCTGGATGGGATTTGAGCCGGGACGCAAGGAAGCGTGGGAAGGCATTATTGCCAAGTTCAACGCTCAAAGTTCAACAACTGAAGTAAAACTATCTGGTTGGCCTTTCGGACAGTATGTAAACCAGGTCCTTACGGGGCTTGAAGCGGGTTCACTTACTGATGACTTAATCATGTCAACACCAGATCTTGCAGTACGACTCTTCAAGAGTGGGTACTTCCTACCTTTGACAGAGCCAATCAAGGCTGCGGGCGTAACACCAAATCCAAAGATTCACGCATATGTAACTGACAAAGCTGGAGCTTGCTTTGGCGTAAGTATTGTTACAGTGAACTTTGGACTTTTGTACAACTCTGAGTTATTCGCAAAGGCAAAAATCAAGCCACCTACAACTCCTGAAGAGTTGCTAGCAGCTGCGACTAAGTTGACAAAGAGGCCTAATCAATATGGTTTCTGGCATCCAAATACCATGGCTGAACAAGGTGACTTCTGGTTCAACATGCAGAACTGGGTGAATATGTATGACGGTGTGTGGGCAGTTGGTAAGACACCAAAGGCAAATTCACCTGAAGTTGTTAAAGCTTTAGAACTATGGTTGAAGCTTTACAACGCTGCTATTCCAAAGGGAATCAATAATGCAGCAGCTGTTCAACTCGCATCTAATGGGCGCATAGCTCAAGGGTTCTGGGTTTCTGCAGCTGTCAACGTACTGAAAAGTACAAACCCTAAGGTGTATGCAAAGCTTCGCTCAGTTCCAATGCCACATAAGAGCAAAAAGGCTGCATCACGTGTGCACCCAATTTCTCTGAACAAGTTGGGAAAGAACAAGGCGCAGGCAACAGAGTTTTTAACCTGGCTGTTTAAGCCTGAAAATATGGCCGATCTAACGATGGCATGTCTTGACTTCATTCCTCCATTCCCAGAGATGAATAAGGTTGCTGCCTTTCAGTCGTATTTGAAGGAACTCCCATGGATTGAGGGATTCCTTACTCCACCAAGTGTGCCGATTACCCCAATGGACATGATGGGTGACTTCATTACTAAGAGTGATGAGTACGGAACAATCATTCTGACCAACCTGCAATCAGCAATCAATAAAAAGTCAACTGTAAAGCAGGCAATGAATAAAGCGCAGAAAGAACTTTTGGCGCTAGCTAAGAAACTCTAGAAGAAGAACACGTTACATGGGTCAAGCTTTGACTCGGACACACAGTTGAAGAGTTAAGGGGGATACGAAATGAGTAAATTTGTATCCCCCTTAACCACCTTAAAGCCAAGTTCAATTGGCGGAAGCAAACATCTTCCTTATGTCTTAATCATACCAATCATGATTTTAACCGCCTTTCTAGTTGTTTATCCGATTAGCCAAGGTATCTACATAAGTCTCACGGATAAAACTTTAGGCGCAGCAGTAGACCAGAAGGTTAGTTTTGTTGGATTAAGTAATTATATTAGTTTGTTTCAGAGTTCTGACTTTCTAGCGAGCGTTAGGATCACTGTTTCATACGCATTCCTAAATGTCGTTTTCTCCGTTGGAGCCGGTTTACTTACTGCGCTCCTGGTAAATAAAAGATTTAGAGGTCGTGGCGGCGTTCGAGCATTACTTACAGCTCCTTGGGCATTTCCAGACATTGCCTCGGTCATCATATTTATTTGGATTCTCAACTCTGCATTTGGTGTAGTGGGAATTCTTAATCAGTATTTTCCCTTTGACACTTCCGGCGGCTGGCTTACATCTAGCCCTTATGCATTTATCTCAATCATAGGAATGTCAATGTGGAAGACATTTCCTTTTTACTCAATTGTCATTCTTGCGGCCCTTCAAGGTGTCCCTGATGATCTACTAGAAGCAGCTACCGTAGACGGAGCCGGAGCTTTTCAGCGCTTCAAGAATGTGACTCTTCCTAGTATTAAGCCAACTTTGTATCTATTAGGTCTTTTGGCATTTATATTCGCTTTTCGCCAGTTCAGCATGATCTATTTAACTACTGGTGGAGGCCCTGAGCGAGATACAGAAACTTTAGTTATTTCAGTTTATAACACGGCATTTAAGTATTTTGACTACGCTTTATCTTCCGCTATTGGAGTTGCCGGTTTATTCATTACATTTATCGTTGCAGTCGTTTTCCTATCCCTACAAAATAGGTCTGAAAAGAGAGCATAAGTGGCTGTCGTCGTAGGAACAAAAAAGATCGTACTTGCTCGATCTATTTTTAGATACTTGTTTATAACTGTGATCTGCATGATGGTCCTGTTTCCACTGTATTGGATGCTAGTAACGGCAATACAGCCGCCAGATATCACTTTGATGTATCCACCTGTTTTATACCCTAAAGATCCAAACCTTGATGGCTTTAGGCAATTGTTCAGCGATAACCCAATGGCTAAGTGGTTGATAAACTCTGGCTTAGTAGCTTTACTCGCCACACTTATCACAACTTCATTTTCGATACTTGGGGCATATGCAATCTCTTGGTTTAAGTGGAATGGCAAAATGGCTTTTGGATTGATGTTGTTATTCACTCAAATGTTGCCAGAAGCTTTAATCGTAATTCCAATTTACAAAATATACGATCAACTTCACTTACTTAATAATTTAGCAGCACTTTCTCTTATTCATGCAGCATTTGTAATTCCAGTCGCAGTGTGGATTCTAAGGCCTGCATTCGAATCAATACCTCGAGAAGTCAATGAAGCTGCTCAGATTGATGGATGTGACCATCTAGCTGTATTGCGAAAAATAATAATTCCTCTGTGCAGTCCCGCTATTATGGCAGTAGCTGTTGTTTCATTCTTTGCAAGCTGGGGAGAATATTTATTAGCAGTCACGATGATTTCTAAGCAGGAGCTCTATCCCGCTTCTGTTGGACTAGCATCGACTATGTCCCAGCTAAATACACCTATTCAAGAGTTACTTTCTGGTGCATTGATTTATGGATTGCCACCCGTGATTCTCTACATGTTCATACAGAAGTACATTATTTCTGGACTAACGGCGGGAGCAATAAAGGGATGACACAACAATCAATTTGGCCACTAATTCGTGATACGAAAGTTCCAGAAGGTGGCGTTCATGTCTGGTGGTTACGCCAAGCTGGTTTTGTTATTAAGAGTCCAGGTGGCTTCACAATAGCAATTGATGCATACCTGACTAATTCAGTTATGACCTCTTACAATGTCCCGCGAGGGTATCCAGCACCTCTTTCTCCTGAGGAGAGTGAATTTGATGCCGTAATGGCAACACATCCGCATGATGACCATATAGATCCAGAAGCGGTAATTCCTTTCGCAAAACATCCTAAAACTAAATTCATTGGGCCGTTTTCCGTAATTAAATTAGCAAGGGCTGGTGGATTCTATGGAGATCGGGGAGTGATTCTCAATCGAGGAGAAACGACACAAATTGGTGACATCACTATTGAAGCAGTCTTTGCACGACACATGTTTGAGCCAGAACCGACGCCAGATGCAATTAGTTACATCGTGACCGTAGGAAAGTGGAGAATTTATCACTCTGGCGATACAGAATATGATGCACGAATCGTTGATGACACCGAGGGGCGTGTTGATATCTCTCTAATTTGCATTAATGGAGTGACGGGAAATATGGACACCAAGGAAGCAGGATTTTTAGCGTGGCGACAAGGCTGCAAGATTGCTGTTCCAATGCATTGGGGTCTTTGGCCAGCTGAAACAGATGCCGAATCTGGCGCGACATTAGATTTGAATGAGTTTGTTGACACATATAGAGCACTTAACCCTGGTGGCGAGGTTTGGATTCCAGAGATAGGTAAGCCGCTAGAGGTGATCTAGCCTTCCTTTATTTCAGGTACCGCTTTCTTCAACTCCCACAGAGAGATTGAACCTTCACGCTCCATTGCGAAATTCCCATTCATGCAATTCAATAATGTTGTCGCCTTAGTACCTCGAATGTGGCCATTATCGATAGCTATGGTTATTTTCTTCCTTTGATCGCTAGATATTGACAGTAAATCCCTCACAACGGATCCATCCGTGCCTCGAAGTGAAGAGTAAATGAGTGGGCCAGTTAACTCGGTAACGTTGTTGAGAAGAAGGTTTTTAGGTTTTCTAGCAACAAGTCGATCTGGTATCACGTTACTGCCAAAGTTATGGAGTGGAACGTCACGAGCGGCGAAAATCAAGTTCAGCATCCCCGGCCAAAATTCTCGTGCCAAGAGCTTCGTCTTATCGCCTATATCATCAGTAAATGACCTTAAATCTTCAATGGAATTAACAAAAACTGGATAAATGGTTTTTGGGTCGTGACCTTTAAGTTCTCTAAAACTCTGCACTGCGATTTCATTCTGGGGATCAGCCGCGACAACATAGGAATTTTCTATGGGGAAGGCCAAAAGATCGCCGTTACGCAATCTTTCGACTAATTCAAATGCAATTTTCTGCAGCTTTAATTTCTCAGAGGCTTTCGGCAAAGGTACTTTACGCATTCATGTGCCAAATTTCTTGATCGCTTCAAGGTCCCAATGAATTCCAAACCCTGGATCTGAGCTTACAACTGCATTTCCATCTCTTATTTCAAGTGGTTTGTGCAAGAGGTGATGAAATAGATCTATTTCATAGCGTGGATCTAAATACTCTAATCCACCAGGATATAAGTTGGACGTGGCCCCTGCCAGTTGTGAATGAATTTCGGTATGGATATGAGTTGCGTAAGTTTTTCCATTTGAGTGTGCGTAATCTGCCGCTTTGATAAACTCTTTAACTCCGCCGATGACAAGAGCATCAATACGCAGGACATCTACTTGATTGTAGTCAATGACCTGCATTGCCATTTTTGATGAAGCAAGTGATTCACCAAAGGAGACTGGAACTCCGGT
>CAXNDW010000060.1:0-6286 GCA_964201405.1 Candidatus Planktophila sp. | reverse complement strand
GCTACATATGCCCCGCGCACAACCTCTCCTGGAACTTCCCTGTCACCTACGCCCAAAGTAACCGCTGATTTTCCACGAGCCGTAAGAACAAAGCTATAGATTCCAGCCTTCGCCATTCCGCTATAACGACCCAAATACAGATAACTTGTCTTGCTATAAGGCTCGAAGAACTTGGTTCGCTCATTCAATTTAAGAGTTAACTTAAATGCACCAGGGCCTGTGACAACAAGGCTTGGGAGTTGAGTCATCTTTAAAGAATTCTCGGGCTTCTTATAAACGATCAAGTATTGAATCTCTAACGCATCGCCATCTTTAAACTGTGCACGGAAAGCCTTCTTGTCACCAGCCTTGGCAAATGCCGCACGAACTGCAAATGAAACAGTTCCATCAACCAGCAACGGACCCTTCGCCGCTGTTGTATCTGAATTAAGAAGCACCACTGGTTGATGTGCCACCGCAACACCGGAACCCACAACTGCCAAGGCGATCACCAAGGCCAGTAACTTCTTCATGGGAAAACGGTATCTGGGCTTACCGACAACTGCTCGTCGAAAATCCACACATAAGAGTGGCCCTGCGCAAAAGTTACGCAGAGCCACCAAGGTTGTGCCCCCGACAGGATTTGAACCTGCAACCTCTTCCTTGCGAAGGGAGTGCTCTATCCGTTGAGCTACGAGGGCACAACGGAAAAATAGATAAAATTGTTTTGGTCATAGCAAATCTAATTTCTTCGGTGGATAACATTCTTTACCTATATTTTGATGTTAATATATTTACACCTTGCGAAGGAAGTGAAAATGTTTCATTAACTTGTTAAGTTGATGGAACCGAATATCTGTTGAGTTACAAACAAAAGCCCCGCAAACCATTGCGGGGCTTTTGCTTAGCCCAGAACTGCTGGAATAACTACCTCGTTGTACTGCAATACTCCTGGCTTCAGTGGTGGATCAAAGCGACAAATTCTCGTTTCATCAGAGATAGCGATACTTTCCCGCGCAGCCGCAGCTCTTAAATCCCCTTCTTTGCGTTGTGCTAACTCCTCTGTCGCACGTCCCCTAAAAGATGCAGCGATACAAATCTCAGCGCCTAACTCTCGCAGCACAACTCGAGAATCATTTGGATCCGGCATATCCGCCAAGGTGCTCCCTGCTGGCATCACAAAAGAAACCAACCACTCACTTGCATCCGCCTTTTGCGCAGCAATCACCGGTGCAGTCATTGCAATCTGTTCTGCACTCTTATTTCCCTTGGAGATATATTGAAAAAGGGAGCCAAAGGCCATCGTGCCCGCCGATGCGTAATCAGCGGCAATCTTCACTTCGGCAAGCACGCATGCCATGTACTCGCGCACTTCAAAATCCTTATAAGTACGTAAAACTTTGAACTCTTGTCTCTGCGTCATTATTTGAGCCTACCCGTAGATAGTGTCCTCATCTAAATCATGATCAACCGGCACCGCAGCTTTCTTACGCCAGCTGCCCCACGCCCCAGTGCTGAGCAACGCCCACGCAACCAACACCGGCTGGAAGAACAACCGCACCAATCGCTTGGTATCTGTATCTAAACCAAATGCATCAACACCATTTACATACTGCGAAATATTGCCCCAGAAAATCGCGACAAAGAACGCAGCCACCAGCCAACCGATCTGTATTCGGTACTTCCACACCGCAATTAACCCAACACCAAGTGCGATCTCAACAACACCAGATGCCAGCACAACAAAATCTGCATAATCTGCAAACACACTTGGAACCTGCGCCTGAAACTCGGTGCGACTAGTTGTCAGATGCCCAATACCCGCATACGCCAAAGCAAAGCCCAACACCATCTGCGGAATCCGCGATACAAAACCCATAGCCACACAGTACGGGGCTTAACCCCGTAAATCCTCACATGAAAACAAGGGCCCCACACATTTGTGCAGGGCCCCTGTCCTCTTAACGGACTAGTTGTACGGATTGATTAGTTACGTGGCTCTATCTGATGGATAGATAGTGAGCCCGATAGCTCGTAGCTTGTAATGATCAGCGCTTTGCCCGATGGGGACTTATCCGCAGGAACAAAGACGATTCCCTCTGGTGACCAGTGCTTTACATCCTTAGCCGGTGTTGCCTTAGTTGGCAGCATTTGAATCCACTCTTGGAAGATTGGCTTCTTTGGGTCTGTGATATCAAAGATTGCTAAAGCGGTCATTCTCTCGAGACCAAGAACCGCGATGCGACGATCTCCAACCATTCCCACGGCAACACCTTCTGGTTCAGCACCCTTGTCATCCGAACGATCCTGGCCGACATAGTTCATCGTGTTCTTGTCAGATGACAGTGAGTGTGAGCCGTTGATATTTGCCACACCAAAAGCTTGTGTCTGAATCTGATCCAACAATTCTCCACTATCCCAAATAACAGAACCACTGCGATAAATTGTCATGGAGTTTGTTCCACGTAAATGGATATTGTCGATATCGCCATCACCATCAAGGTCACCATTTGTAGGATTCACCTTTGCTCGACCCAAGGCAGCATTCGCCGACCAAGCCTTCCAATCAGGGAAGCGGCGTGGGTCTACCTTTAGCGCTGAGGCACGAAGATCATCGTCGAGACATGTGTACTCGCGTGCATCGCCCTCATTAGCTGTTACGTAATACTGACCAGCTCCTGACTTGAATGCAGCGATCGCATCTGGCTGAGATGCTCCAACAACTCTCTTGTAGTTTCGTGGACCTGCACCTGCATCACGATCACTAGTATCGCGAGCTACAGACTCCAACTTTGATTCAAAAGCACGTGTCACGCTTTCAAATGTTGCGGTACGAATATTGAGCTTTCCAATAGCATTTGCCTCTTGAATCGTAACAAATGCGTAGTTGTTATCTACAGCAGATACAAACTCTGGCTCAAAATCCTTAGAAACGTTATTAACCACCGATGAAACCGCAATTCCCTTTGCTTTCATCGCATTTACCGAGAACTGATCAAAACCAGCAAATCGAAGGACTGGTGCAGCTGGGTTGCTCAAATCAACAACTGTCACACCGCCTACTGGATCTGATGCCTTTGAGTAATCCGTATCTTCCTTAGCAGCCGTAGCTGGATCATCCTTGGCACAGACCGGCTGACCTTCGATTGCAACAAGTGCAGTTGTCCCATCAGGTGCAAAGCTAACTGAGTCAGGCAAGACTCCTAGAACATCAGGTGAACTCAAAACCTTGCCGTTAGTATCAAATACAACGATCTTTCCATTGGTAGTTGTTGGTACCCCAGTTGCTGAAAACTTTTCAGAAACATTTACGACAGCTACAACTACATCTCTTCCAGCAGCGACGCTGGTGACATCATTTCCGTATGGGCTAAGTGATACTGAGCCAACCTTCTTTGGGTTAGCAACATCTGAAATATCGAAGATATCGATTGTGTTTTTAACACCGTTTGTCGCAAAGATTCTCTTTGAAGCGGCGTGGAATGTGCCGATCTCAGCACTACCCTCGCCATCGCCAGATGTGATTGATGAGATTTCAGTAATCTTTACGGTGGCCCCATTGGCCAATGCTGGCAACTGCCCAGCTGTGATCAGTGCTAGTGCGGTAAATGCTGTAACAACAGCGGTAGGAAATTTTCTCATGGTGCAATCTCTCGCAGCCACGCTGTCTATCTAGTAAATCAGCGGGAAACTTCTTGTGAACTCCCCGTGAAAACTAAGATCGCATCCGAACAAACTTCATAACTATCCCGATACACACCAACACAAACCCCACCGGCAAGGTCAACATCATTAACCAGATGTATGCCCCCGTGCCGCTACCTTCATCCCACATCGAAACACCTTGGATCAATCCAGTCACAAATGCAATCAACAACGGCGAAAACGCAAATATCAGCCCAACCCGCACAAACGGAAACCGCTTCATGAACTCAGCGTAAAGGCTCATACCCTTTATTAGTACGACTAAACCCCTTAAACTCGAGAAATGTATACAAGCTACGAAGACCGCCTTTCGCTTCTAAAGCAATTCCATCAAGGATCAGAGGCGTTTTCCGCCAAGATTCCAGAAGCGGTAATCACTCACGGTGATGGCTGGAAACTTTCATCGATTGGTTCACGCTTTGGAATGTTTAACACCGCTTTGATCTATAGCGGTCGAAAAGATTGTGTGGCTGAAGTTATGGATGCCATCAAGGAATTAGACCTCCCAGTTGATATTCGCTTGGCAGGTCCGGGACTTACACAAACAGGTGCATTGGCAGAACACGGTTACAAAAACTTTGGCGCAGCACCATTGATGATCTGGAGCGCAGATGACTCTGTTGACTCTTTCACTCTGCGCGCTGAATTATCTGTGCGACGCTTAACTGAAAGCGACCTAGAAACCATGTGCGTGATCTACAAGGATGTCTATGCCATGAGCGATGAGATGATCCACGACATGAAGAAAATGCTCCTGGCTTCTGACAATGACTACACCTATGGCTTGTTCAAAGATAACCAGATGGTTTCACTCGTGACCGCCATGGTCTTTCAAGACACCGTTGGAATCTGGAGCATGGGAACACCCACCGCACACCAAAAGAATGGTTATGGACAGCAACTATTGATGCAGGTAATGAAAACCCACAAGGACATGGGTGCCAAAAACTTCTTCCTGCATGCAACACCTGCTGGCAAGTTCCTCTATGACAAAGCTGGCTGGATGACACTTGATTACCTGCCATATCTTTCACGGCCTAAAACCCAATAAATGAAATCTCTTCTCGCCGCCACCGGCATCGCCCTGGTCTTTATCTATGTAATCGGCTCTGGCCTTTGGGTTAACACCGGTGATAATTGGTATCGCAATCTCAACCAACCACCGTGGCAACCACCGGATTTCATCTTCGGAATAATCTGGCCCTATAACTTCATAATTCTGGGAGTCGCCGCAGTCACCATCGCACAACGCGCATCCACCACAGCCACAGCTACCTATCTTGGCTTCTTCGCACTCTCAGTGATCTTCGCACTGACATGGGCCTTCCAGTTCTACCGCCCACACAATCTTCAAGCTGCATCAATCGCACTAGCCCTAACAGCCATCCTCACACTCCCCATGGTCGTGATTGCATTTAGAACCTCAATCCCAATCGGAGTTGCGCTTCTTCCGTACCAAGCATGGGTAGCAATCGCTGCGAACTTGAGTTACACCTACGGCAAGCTGAATTAACCTCTTAAGTCTAGAAAAGCAAAAAGACCCCGCACATGCAGGGTCTTTTTGCTTTAACGCTTAGAAATCTTCTATTTCAAAGGTGACTGCAAAGCTTGTCATCTTTAGCGTTGGAGTCTTCTGCCATTTCTCCATGAGAGTGTCATACGCCATCGGGTTTTTGAAGTAAGAATCATATGATGCACCAAGTGCAGCACCTGACTTGTGATGAATAGCCATAATCCATGCACCATTCATATTTCCGGGACCAATTTCAGAAACAACCACTTTTTCTACACCTTCGCTAATAAAGTGATCCTTGAACTCTTTCAGTCGTGTTAATTGCTGTGCACGTGTCGTTCCTTCAACTCCGTTAACGATTCCGGTCTCAACTACATGTGCCATTTTCTCTCCAATTTTTTTCAACCCAGAATGGGCTTCATACCTGATCCTGCGTTAAGAGCTTGATCCTTAAGGAATCTAGACCTGTGAGAACTACCTGTATATAGGTGCAAAAGTCGATTCCCTCGTACCGACCAGTAAAGATTTACACTTCCCCTATGACCGAGCAGATCGACCAGTTCTTCAATCCCGATGGCACATTAATCTCCATCCCCGTTAAATCCGCCAAGAAGATCGCAGTCCTGCTCCACATTGCCCGAGATCTATCCCCCACCACCAAGTATCCCGAGAAGGAACTCAACGCGATCATCGCCAAGTACCACGATGACACCGCAGCTATCAGGCGTCACATGATCGAGTATGGGATTTTGGAGAGGGATAGTGAGAGTGTTTATTGGGTGTCCGTTAACTCTTAATTATCAGGCTTGTCACTCCCCTCTGCTATCTTTTCCCTAGGTCAAGAACTAAGCGTTAAGCCCTTTAGCTTGCTTAGTACCAAGCCGCGCAATGCTCGATCCGCGTACGGTGGTTCTAAAGGAAGACCTGCTGGCGATGAAAGACACCGCCAGAAGTAGCGGGTCTCTTTTTATTTAAGAGCCCAGTTTGGGTTGGTTTGTTATGTCATCACATGGATTGTTTGTTTGTACTACCTGTTTTTCATTGACTTCACTTGGTTTAGGTATGCAGCGATGCAGATGCGAGGAGTAC
>CAXNDW010000059.1:0-6310 GCA_964201405.1 Candidatus Planktophila sp. | reverse complement strand
CCTGATGCTACGAAAGGTGCAAAATCAAGTGCTCCAGAGATACCAACCTGAGTTGCATTGCTCAGAACTGAAGTAATAACTTCTGGTCCACCTGAGTAAACAACGTAATTGAGCTTAGTTGGATCTACTCCTGCAGTTTGTGCAAGGAGTCCAATAGTTTGGTGATCGACTCCACCCTTGTTACCACCTGCGATTGCAACCACATTTGGCTTTGCAACAAGATCATCCATTAATTGCTTCAAAGTGCGGTACTTCGAGTTAGCTGGAACAACGATTCCTTCATACTCACGCAAGATCTTTGCAATTGGTGTTGAATCTAAAAGATTAAGAGGTGACTTGTTTGAGTAAAGCCCACCAGTCATTGCAATACCAGTAACAATTGCAGCCTCTGGCTTGCCCTTGATCTCTTGGAATGCAGCAAGTCCAACAGCTCCACCAGCACCTGGCTTAAAGACTGATGAAGTAGCTGTTAGTAGACCTTCTGCTTTAAGAGAGTTTGTAATCGCATCAGCTGTAAGTGAGTAACCACCTGGGTTAGCTGGAATTGTCCAATCAATGTTCTTCAGTGGCTTAACATCTTTGTACCACCATTTTGTATCGCCCTTGTATGAACCTGTTGGTACAACCATACAAACTAGATCTGAGCCATCAACTCCACGGCCCTTTGCAACCTTATTTGTTTTTGCGGCTGCTGCTGTGCAGTCATCTCCAACGGTTGCTTTATCAGCTGGCTTAATTGCAGCCTGTGCCGGAAGTGTTGTGCTTGCCATAACAGCAACTGCAGTTGCCGCAATAGCCAAGCGAATAAAAGAGTTTTTTCTCATCGATGAGTTCTCCGTAGTTAGTGCCCTCGAGGGTGAGGGATGGAGTGAAAATACAGGCTACGGGGGCCAGATGTAAGGGTTTTGAGTATCAAAAAGGTAACAAATTAAAGATATTTACAGCAGATTTGAGATCTCAACTCCAAGACGAGCTAGCGCTTCTTTTCCGCCATCAAAGGCTGTGAGCACAAATGGTTTTCCATCAGGCAGGATTGCATATGTATGTTCAAAGTGTGAGCCGCGAGATTGATCAACCGAAACAACGGTCCAATCATCGGCTAAAACCTTTGTGCGGGCTGAGCCTCGAGTGATCATTGGCTCAATAGCTAAAACAAAGCCAGGAATGATCTCTGGGCCGTTGCCCGCCTTACCAAAGTTAAGTACATGTGGCTCTTGGTGCATCTCTGTACCGATGCCATGTCCACCGTACTCCTGCAAAATTCCATACTTACCCTGAGAGTTTGTGTACTGCTCAATTGCATACCCAATATCGGAAAGTCTTGCACCATTCTTTCCTGCTGCTATTCCGCGCCACATGGACTCTTCACATACATCCATCAACTTTTGATCCTCTGGATCTATGGAACCAATACCGATAGAAAAAGCTGCATCTCCATGCCAGCCTTCGATAATTGCACCACAGTCAATTGATACAACATCGCCATCATTAATGATGCGATCACCCGGAATTCCATGGACGATCTCATCATTTACTGAAACACAGATTGTTGCTGGAAAGCCGTGATACCCCTTGAAGTTTGAGGTAGCTCCATTGCGCTTAATGACCGCCTCTGCAATTGCATCTAAAGCGCTGGTTGTCATACCTGGCTTAACAGCTTCACGAATCGCTTTATGAATCTCTGCGACAACTAAACCTGCACGACGCATCGTCTTTAGTTGATCAAGGGTTTTAACCTGAATAGCCATGAGTGAAAACTTACTGTGCTACGCGGCTAAGTGCTGAAATCGCACTGGCTGTAATATCTTCAACATTGCCTACAGCGCTGACAGAGATGAGTAATCCTTCGTTGCGGTAGAAAGAGATGATTGGCGCAGTCTGCTCTGCATAGACCTCAAGGCGACGCTTGATGACATCTTCCTTATCATCGACACGCTTTTCGATCTCTGCGCGCTGTAATAAGCGGGCGATGATCTCTGCATCTGGTGCTGAAAACTCTAAAACCGCATGAAGTGGGCTCTTCTTTTCGGCAAGGATCGCACGAAGAACTTCAGCTTGAGCAACATTGCGTGGAAAACCATCCAAGATGAATCCGTTGGCAACATCATCATGAGTAAGGCGATCCTTCACCATCTCATTTGTTACTGAGTCTGGGACAAGCTCTCCACTGTCCATAAAAGTTTGTGCTTGTTTTCCAAGCTCAGTTCCAGCCTTCAAGTTAGCGCGGAAGATATCGCCAGTTGAAATATGTGGAATTGAAAAATGCGCTGCCAGGAATTGAGCTTGCGTTCCCTTGCCAGCACCTGGTGGACCTACCAGGACTAAACGCATTACTTAAGGAATCCCTCGTATGAACGTTGTTGTAATTGAGATTCAATCTGCTTTGCAGTATCTAAACCAACACCAACAACGATCAAGATAGCTGTTCCACCAAATGGGAAGTTCTGTGTAGCCCCAAAGAGTACAAGTGCACCGATTGGGATTACCGCAACAAGTGCAAGGTACAAAGAACCTGGAGCTGTAATGCGTGAAAGAACATACTGTAGGTACTCAGATGTTGGCTTTCCTGCACGGATACCTGGAACAAATCCACCGTACTTCTTCATGTTATCTGCAACCTCATCTGGGTTGAAGGTAATTGCAACATAGAAGTATGTGAAGAAAATAATAAGTGCTGCATATGTAGCAACATAAATAATGTTGTCGCCATTAACAAAGTTACGGCTGATCCATACCGCCCATGCCGCCTGGCTGTTTGTGAAGTTCACAATCAGTGAAGGGATATAAAGCATTGAGGATGCGAAAATTACTGGGATAACACCAGCCTGATTAACCTTGATTGGGATGTATGTACTTGTTCCGCCATATGCCTGACGTCCAACCATGCGCTTTGCATACTGAACCGGAATACGTCGTTGCGCCTGCTCAACAAATACAACCGCTGCGATGATGAGAACACCTACCGCCAAGATGAAGATAAATGCGAACAAGCCCTTTTGCAATCTGATTGACCAAAGCTGGCTTGGGAAGCTTGCCGCGATTGATGTGAAGATCAAGATTGACATTCCATTACCAACGCCGCGATCTGTAATGAGCTCACCCAGCCACATAACAACAGATGTTCCAGCTGTCATAACCACGATCATTGTGATGATGCGCTGCCATGAAGTGTCAGGAATGATTGCGAGATCGCAACCAGCGATTAAGCGACCAGGTGTACGAGCAACTGCGATCAAACCTGTTGACTGCAAGATTGCCAAACCAATTGTTAAGTAACGTGTGTACTGAGTTAACTTTGCAGTTCCTGATTGTCCTTCAGCCTTAAGAGCTTCAAAACGAGGGATTACAACGGTCAACAACTGCACAATGATCGATGCGGTGATGTAAGGCATGATTCCCAATGCAAAAACGGAGAGCTGAATAAGCGCTCCACCGCTGAAAAGGTTAATCAAGCCAAACAAACCACCACTTTCAGTTGTTGCCAGACATTGCTTCACATTTGCATATGAGACACCAGGTGTTGGCACAACTGAACCAAAGCGGAACAAAGCCATGATTGAGAGAGTGAAGAAGATCTTCTTCCGTAGATCTGGTGTCTTAAAAGCCATACCGAATGCTGAAAGCATTGATCTTCTCCTCTGTCTCTTCTGTCTTAAAAGGTTCGCTTATTAGAGAACGTTTGTCTTGCCGCCAGCTGCAGTGATCTTGTCTACAGCAGATGATGAGAAAGCGTGTGCAGTAACACTCACCTTGACATCAATTTCGCCATTGCCAAGTACCTTTACAGGCAAACTATCGCGTACAGCACCCTTTGCAATGAGATCTGCAACAGTTACTTCGCCACCCTTAGGGAATAGCGCGTTAATTGTTGAGACATTCACAGCCTGGTACTCAATACGTGCTGGGTTCTTAAATCCGCGAAGCTTTGGCAAGCGCATTACGAGAGGTAGCTGACCACCTTCGAAACCTGCACGAACTGTGTTACGAGCACGTGTTCCCTTACCACCGCGACCGGCGGTCTTACCCTTTGATGCTTCACCGCGACCCTTACGAGTTTTAGCTTTCTTTGCACCTGGAGCTGGACGAAGATGATGAAGTTTTAATGTCATCTTTATTCGACCTCCTCAACCTTGATCAGGTGGCGAACGGCGTACACCATGCCACGAATTTCTGGACGATCTTCTTTAACAACAACATCGTTAATGCGCTTGAGGCCCAATGAACGAAGTGTGTCGCGCTGTTCAGGCTTGTTTCCAACCTTTGAGCGAATCTGAGTTACTTTCAAACGTGGCATTAGGCACCTACCGTCATCTGTGAAGCGCGGATAATTGCTGCTGGTGCAACATCTTCCAATGGACGACCACGTCGCGCAGCAATTTGTGCTGGGCTTTCGAGCATCTTCAACGCTGCAACGGTTGCATGAACCATGTTGATTGCGTTGTTAGATCCAAGTGACTTAGTCAAAACATCTGTGATGCCTGCACACTCAAGTACTGCACGCACTGGACCACCGGCGATAACTCCGGTACCTGGGCTAGCTGGACGTAGAAGAACTACACCCGCTGCAGTTTCACCTTGTACTGGGTGAGGAACTGTTCCTTGAACACGTGGAACTGTGAAGAATGACTTCTTCGCTTCTTCCACTGCCTTAGCAATCGCTGCTGGAACTTCCTTGGACTTTCCGTAACCAATACCGACCTGACCATTGCCGTCGCCGACAACTACAAGTGCGGTGAATGAGAAACGACGTCCACCCTTTACAACCTTAGATACGCGGTTGATAAATACAACGCGCTCCATGAATGGATTCTTTTCCTTCTCACGATCATCACGACGCTCGCGACGCTCTGGGCGTCCCTTGCCTCGCTCGTTGCCTGCTGTTGCTGGCGCGGTAGTTGGATTAGTAGACATTAGAACTCCAATCCGTTCTCTCGTGCACTGTCAGCTACAGCTGCAATACGACCGTGGTACTTATTTCCTGCGCGGTCAAACACGACAGTTGAAACTCCAGCAGCCTTAGCGCGTGATGCAATCAATGCACCAACAGCCTTCGACTTTGCAGTCTTGTCGCCCTTGTCGGCACGAAGATCAGATTCCATTGTGGAAGCGTAGGCAAGTGTCTTGCCTTGTGTGTCATCAATTACCTGTACAAACAAGTGACGTGATGAGCGAGAAACGACTAAACGTGGACGAGATGCTGTTCCAGAAACCTTCTTGCGAACGCGGAAAGCACGACGGGCACGGGCGTTTGTTGCCGAACCTTTGCGGACCTTTACACCAATAGCCATTACTTCTTACCTGTCTTTCCTTGCTTGCGGCGAACAACTTCACCTGAAATACGCAAGCCCTTGCCCTTGTAAGGATCAGCCTTGCGAAGCTTCTTTACCTTTGCAGCTACTTCGCCAACCAACTGCTTATCAATTCCAGAGATATGGAACTTTGTTGGTGACTCAACCTTGTAGGTGATTCCTTCAGGTGCTGGGAATTGGATGTTGTGGCTGTAACCGAGCTGGAACTCTAGATCCTTGCCCTTCTCAGCAACACGGTAACCAACACCGACGATTTCAATAGTGATTGTGTAACCGTTGGTTACGCCCTCGACCATGTTCGCAACAAGTGTGCGAGATAGACCGTGAAGTGAACGTGTAATGCGCTCCTCGTTTGGACGAGCAACTGTGATTACACCAGCTTCTTGGGAAACTTGAATTGGCTCAGCAACATTAAGTGTGAGAGAACCCTTTGGGCCCTTCACTGCAACATGCTGACCAGCGATTGTTACCTCTACGCCGCTTGGAACGGCGATAGGCATGCGACCAATACGTGACATTAGATGATCACCATACGTAGGCGAGAACTTCTCCGCCTACGCCCTGCTTATTGGCTTGCTTATCAGTAAGCAATCCAGATGAAGTTGAAATAATTGCAACGCCTAGTCCACCAAGTACCTTAGGTAGTGATGTTGACTTTGCGTATACGCGAAGTCCTGGCTTGCTTACGCGACGCAAACCAGCGATTGAACGCTCACGGTTTGCACCAAACTTAAGGTCAAGAACAAGGTTCTTACCTACTCCATTTTCTGCATCTTCAACACGGTATCCCGCGATGTATCCCTCTTGTTGAAGGATCGCAGCGATACGTACCTTGACCGATGATGACGGCATTGAAACCGAATCATGGTAGGCAGAGTTCGCGTTGCGCAGACGTGTCAACATGTCTGCGATCGGATCTGTCATTGTCATACGTGGCCTCGTGGCCTTTCTCGAACTGGTTTCTTTCTACAGACCTTGTTCGTTGTAGTTATTTGGATAGG
>CAXNDW010000058.1:0-6465 GCA_964201405.1 Candidatus Planktophila sp. | reverse complement strand
CTAGTTGGTGAAAACGGCGCAGGTAAGTCAACTGTGATGAAGATTTTGTACGGAATGCAACGCCCAGATAGTGGCGAGATTTTGGTTAATGGCACAGAGGTCCATTTTAAGAATCCCAATGATGCGATTGATGCTGGTATCGGAATGGTGCATCAGCACTTCATGTTGGCAGATAACTTTACAGTTCTGGAAAATATCATTTTAGGATCTGAACCCAAGCATGGTGCAACAATTGATTTTGTCTCCGCTCGTAAAAAGATTGTAGAAATGGCGGCGCAGTACGGTCTTGATATCGACCCAGATGTTTTAGTTGAAGAGCTAGGAGTTGGCCAACGTCAACGTGTTGAAATCTTGAAGGTTTTATTTAGAGGTGCAAATATTTTGATCTTTGATGAGCCAACAGCTGTTTTAGTTCCACAAGAGGTTGATGATCTCTTCAAGGCGTTAGAGGGCCTACGCGCCAAAGGTATGGCGGTCATCTTTATCTCTCACAAACTGGATGAGGTTTTGCGTGTTGCCGATGAGGTAACTGTTGTTCGACAAGGTGCAACAGTCGCCGAAGTAAAGTCAAAGGATGTGACCGCTCGCCAATTAGCAGAGCTCATGGTTGGTAGTGAGCTTCCACAACCTTCAACACAAGGGCACACTCGTCGTGACGAGATCACCTTGACGCTCAAAGATGTTTCTATCTCAACAGCTAAAGGTGGGCGTGATTTAATCTCACATATCACCTTTGATCTGCATGCTGGAGAAGTTGTTGGTATCGCTGGTGTTGAAGGTAATGGTCAGGCCGAGCTAGTAGAAGCGATCATGGGTTTGCGTGAGTACACAGGCACTATTGAGTTCAACGGTGCATCTATCAATGATTTGAGCGTGGCAGATCGTCATGATTTAGGAATTGGTTTAATCCCTGAAGATCGCCAACGTCAGGCATTGATGATGAGCTCGCCACTGTGGGAAAACAGAATTCTTGGGCATCAAAGAAGTAAGCCTGTTATGCGTGGATTTGTTATTGATAAAAAGGCAACAATTGAAAGCACTCGAACAATCATGCAGGAGTTTGATGTTCGTGCACCTGGTCCAGATACCTTGGCAGCAGCACTATCGGGTGGAAATCAACAAAAGTTTATCGTCGGCCGTGAAATGAGCAAGGCGCCAGCGTTATTGATCGCCTCTCATCCAACACGTGGCGTAGATGTTGGAGCGCAAGGTGCAATTTGGGATGTGCTTCGTAAAGCACGTGAAAAGGGAATGGCGATCGTTTTGATTTCTGCAGATCTTGAAGAGCTCATTGGAATGTCAGATCGTTTGCTAGTGATGTTGCGCGGAACGATTACCGCAGAGCTTGATCCAGCAAAAACTACGCCGGAGCAGCTAGGTTCTGCGATGACAGGTGCAGCATGAGCAACGCACTTACAAGGAAATTGTCGCCTTCAAAGATCGGGCTAGCGGTCGCAGCACCATTAGCTGCAGCTATCTTCTCAATTCTTATTTCAAGCCTTGCTGTAATCGCAAGTAAGAAATCACCTATTGAAGCCTTTAAGACTATGTGGGATTACGGTACAGAGACCGGATCTCTTATGGAGGTTGTAAATACCGCGACTCCTTATTACATCGCTGCAATTGCAATCGCAGTTACCTTTAGAGCAGGTCTCTTTAACATCGGTGTTGAAGGTCAGTTGCGCCTAGGTGCATTGTTTAGCTGTTATATCGGCGCGATGTTTGTGCTTCCACCCATTCTTCATGTGGCTGCTGTCTTCATCGTTGCAATGACATTTGGTGGTCTATGGGCAGCAATCGCGGCTTATTTAAAGGTAAAGCGCGGAGTTAATGAGGTTATCTCCACAATCATGCTCAACGCCCTAGCGGGTGGATTATCTGCTTATCTCTTGTCGAAACATTTCGCATTAGTTGAAGAAGGTTCTAACAACCTTGCGACAAAGGAGCTGCCTGCATCTGCACAGATTCCAGATTTAATGCCGCTACTTCGTACCTTTGGTGTTGAAGATCAGCCTGGGGGTGGCGTTTATGGAATGTTCTTTGTTGCCGTTGCGCTGGGCTTAATCTTCTGGTTTGTCGTTAATCGAACCCGTTTTGGTTTTGAGCTTCGCGCATCAGGATTAAATCCAATTGCAGCACGGGTCAGCGGTGTTAACTCGAAGAAGATGACCTTTATTGCTCTGGTTATCTCAGGTGCTATCGCAGGTTTAGCAGGTTTGCCGGAAGTACTTGGTCAGACATATTCATACAACCTTGGATTCCGCGCAGGTATCGGTTTCTCAGCGATCGCTGTTGCACTGTTGGGACGTAACTCCGCTGGAGGAATGGCCTTGAGCGCACTGCTATTTGGATTCCTTGAAGTGAGCTCGAGAGCGTTAGAGCTTATTGATATCGCTCCTGAAACTTATGTCATCATGCAAGGTTCAATTCTTCTCAGCGCGGTTATCGCTTACGAGGTAGTAAGGCGGTTTAAGTTAACGCTGCAAAGCAAGGAGCTAGCAAAGGTGGTGCAGCCATGAAAGCCATGAAACTCTTGCGCTACGCAGTAATGCTGGTCTTTGTTTTGGCATCTATTCGAGTCATCACCGGTGCATCTGATTTAACAAGTACAGGTACTGCATCTGCAGCCTTGCTTCTCTCAGTGCCTATTGTTCTTGCAGCGCTGGGTGGTCTCTTCTCAGAGCGTGCAGGTGTTGTAAACATTGGTCTTGAAGGCATGATGATCATGGGTGCATGGGCTGGTGGATACATCGGTTCGCAGCATGGTCCTTGGGTTGGACTTTTAGCGGCGATGATCTTTGGATCTGTCGGAGCGTTAGTGCATGCGATCGCAACAGTTACCTTTGGGGTTGACCATGTTGTTTCAGGTGTTGCTATCAACATCATCGCAGCTGGATTAGTTCGATACTTATCAACCCTTATGTACAAGAGTGGGGCATGGCCAGGGCCATCTCAATCTCCAGGAATTGAAACAATTCCACTCAATGGCTTGCCGGTCCTATCTGGCGGTTCCTACTTTGGCTGGAAGAGCCCAGATCTGTTGGGTTCAATTGCAAATCTCAACTGGTTCTTTATCTCTGATTTGGCCTCGATTCTTCGAGGATTAACTGGAGATGTTTCCTATGTAACAATTGTTGCGATCGCCTTTGTTCCATTGTCCTACTTCATCTTGTGGCGCACCGCATTTGGACTTCGTCTACGAAGCGCAGGTGAGGCGCCGGTTGCAGCTGAATCACTCGGTGTCAATGTCTATGCGATGAAGTATGCAGGTGTGCTTATTTCAGGTGGCTTTGCCGGTTTAGGTGGAGGCTTCTTGGCCATCGTCGCAGCAAGTAATTATCAAGAGAATCAGGTTGCAGGTCGCGGATACATCGGTCTTGCAGCACTTCTATTTGGAAATTACCGTCCAGGTGGCTTGCTTGCTGGTGCCGGATTATTTGGATTTGCTGATGCGCTGCAGCTTCGAGATTCAGCGGCGATCCACGCACTTCTACTCTTTATCGTCCTCATCTTGGCCTTTGTTGCTTTCAGAAAGTTCAAGAGCGGAAAGCAGATTGGTGGAGTGTTAACTCTTGCAGCTGCAGGATTTACATTGTGGTTCTACTTCGCAGTTGATGAGCTTCCAGGTCAGTTGGTAACAATGACTCCATACATCGCAACAATTCTTGTTATGGCTTTGGCATCGCAGAGATTACGAATGCCAGCTGCAGATGGAATCCCATACCGTCGTGGTGGGCTTCGATGACAACTATTAATTGGGAAACAATTCACCAGTCAGCAATCGGTGCAATGAAGATGGCCTATGCGCCGTACTCAAAGTTTCCGGTGGGGGTTGCAGCTTTAGTTAATGATGGGCGAATCGTTACTGGTTGCAACGTTGAGAACGCTAGTTATGGTGTTGGTCTCTGTGCCGAATGTGGTTTAGTTTCAAATCTATGTTCATCCGGTGGTGGACGTTTAGTTGCGATTGTGTGCGTAGATGGCAAGGGAGATTTCCTCGCACCATGTGGACGTTGTCGTCAGCTCTTGTTTGAACATGGCGGTTCAGAAGCGCTATTGATGACCGATGAGGGGCCGCAGAAGATGTCTGCGATGCTTCCTTGGGCATTTGGTCCCGATGATCTAGATCGCAACGAGCGATAAATGATTGAAGCCTTCTCCGCCGCAGAAATCATTGCGGCAAAGCGTGATCACCATTCACTGACAGATCCCCAAATTGATTGGGTTATCGATGCATATACCCGTGGCGCTGTTGCAGATGAGCAGATGTCCGCACTGCTTATGGCTATTTTGCTCAATGGCATGGAAAATCGTGAAATTTCACGGTGGACCGATGCAATGATCAATAGCGGCGAGCGAATGAATTGGTCTGCCTTGTCACGACCTACAGTTGATAAGCATTCAACTGGCGGAGTTGGCGACAAAATTACTTTGCCATTGGCACCTTTGGTAGCTGCGTGTGGTGCAGCGGTTCCACAACTATCTGGTCGAGGATTAGGCCACACAGGCGGAACGCTCGATAAGTTGGAATCTATTCCTGGGTGGCGCGCATCCTTATCAAATGGAGAGATGCTCAAAGTTTTGCAGGATTGCGGAGCGGTTATCTGTGCAGCTGGAGCTGGTTTAGCTCCTGCAGATAAGAAGTTATATGCACTTCGAGATGTAACGGCAACAGTGGAAGCTATTCCGCTTATAGCATCATCGATCATGAGCAAGAAAATCGCTGAAGGAACCAGTGCATTAGTTTTGGATGTTAAAACAGGAGCCGGTGCTTTCATGAGTGATCCTGCAAAGGCTAAAGAGCTTGCACATGTAATGGTGGGCTTAGGAAAACGTGCTGGAGTAAAAACCCTTGCATTGGTAACCGCTATGGATGTTCCACTGGGGTTGACCGCCGGAAATGCTTTAGAGGTTCGTGAATCTGTTGAAGTTCTTGCAGGTGGGGGACCTTCAGATATTGTTGAGTTAACGGTTTTACTTGCACAAGAGATGCTGGAACTAGCTGGCATAAAGGGTGCAGATCCAGCAGCTGCTTTGAAAAATGGAAAGGCGATGGATGTCTGGCGTCAGATGATTTCGGCGCAAGGTGGAGATCCTGATGCAAAGCTTCCAGTTGCTCGCGAGAACACAGTTGTCACTGCGCAGAGCGGTGGAACAATTCTTTCTATGGATGCGATGAAGGTTGGAATGGCTGCGTGGCGTTTAGGTGCAGGCCGATCCCGTCAGGGCGAAGCGGTTCAGGCAGGGGCTGGAATCGAGATTCACGCCAAGCCAGGCGAGGTAATTGCCACTGGAGCACCGCTATATACGCTCCATACAGACACTCCAGCCGCCTTTACGCGGGCTTTGGAGTCGCTGGAGAACTCTGTGACCATTGGCGATATGCCGGTTGGCGGAATCGATCGCCTTCCACTTATTGTTGAACGTATCGTTGATTAAGGGGCACAGTTGATGGCAATGAATTCACTACCTACCAAGGAGCAGATCAAGTTAATTCCTAAGGTGATGTTGCATGATCACTTAGATGGTGGATTGCGTCCTCAAACAATCATCGACATCGCTCAAGAGATTGGTTACACCGCACTTCCAACCCATGATGCTGCAGAGCTGGCAACATGGTTCCGTGAATCCTGTGATTCAGGATCTTTAGTTCGCTACCTGGAAACCTTTTCCCACACAATCGCGGTGATGCAACGTCGCCAAGACATTGTTCGCGTCGCAAAAGAGTGCGCCTTAGATCTTGCGCGTGATGGCGTTGTGTATGCCGAAGTGCGCGGAGCTCCAGAGCTATTTACTGAACAAGGTCTATCGATGGCCGATGTTGTAGAAGCAACATTGGAAGGTTATGAGTTAGGAATGCAGGAAGCAAAGGCTGAGGGTTTCACTATTGTGGTCCGTTCTCTTTTGTGTGGAATGCGTCAAAATAAGAGATCTCAAGAGGTTGCAGAGTTAGTCGTGAAGTACCGAGACAAAGGAGTCGTAGGCTTTGATATCGCTGGTCCTGAAGATGGTTTCCCGCCATCTGATCAAAAAGATACTTTTGATTATCTTCGTAAAGAAGATGCCCATTTTACTATCCATGCTGGTGAAGCGTATGGACTCCCCTCAATCTGGGAAGCGATCCAACTCTGCGGAGCAGAAAGACTAGGTCACGGAGTTCGCATCATCGATGACATTGATTTTTCTGGCCCTGAACCAAAGTTAGGTCGCCTTGCATCATATGTTCGTGATCGTCGAATTCCTTTGGAGCTTTGTCCGACATCAAATCTACAAACTGGAGCGGCTGCTAGTTATGCTGAACATCCAATAGGTGTTCTCGCAAAGCTTCGCTTCCGCGTCACCCTGAACACTGATAACCGACTTATGAGTCAGACATCAATGTCCTTTGAGATGGAGGAGGCGGTAAAGGCCTTCGGATGGGACTTTGCCGAGCTCCAAAGGGTCACTATTAACGCTATGAAGAGC
>CAXNDW010000057.1:0-6492 GCA_964201405.1 Candidatus Planktophila sp. | reverse complement strand
TATGAAGTTCCAACGGATCAGCGTTGGTGCATCAACTCTGTTTCAATGATTCTTGAGGAAGCCTAACTGTTACAAAGAAAAGGTTGGGTACTCATCTGTAACAAGTAAGAGCGCATACCCAGCTACACGGTTCCAGTATGCGATTGTTCCAACAACTCCTTCAGCGCAGAATTCAGGGTAATTGCCTGTAAACAAAACGCTGAACCATCCAATAATTGTTAAGACCCCTGCATAGAGGATGTACGCAACTCCAACAATGTACAAAGGCAGCGCCAGTAACCACTTCACAAGTGGCAACCAACGGTTAAGTTGTTGGGCATCAACCTCTGGGAAGGTCACGCTTACAAGGTCATTCTCTTCAATTGATGGATATTCATCAGAGAGCAAGAGTAGATAAGCATCGACTCGAGTCTGAAGTGAGAGCAAGGCTTCATTGAAGGCCAAAACATATGATGGATACACCTGGCGAACAACAAGTGCTAAAGCAGCTGGAAGTGTGAGCAAGCCGGCATAGATTCCCCAAAACTCATCTGAGAAAGCTGTTGCAGGTGCGAATGAGGCTAGAAATACCAAGGCGGGCACCACAAGGATGATGCGGAAAAATGCGGTGAGGCGATTTCGCTCAGTCAGTGATACATCGATCTGTGTCTCAATTTGATTGCTCATGTTGCCTAATCTACCCCTGATTGGGAGCTGGTATTGCAAATTACAGCGCCTTTGCCGTACTTTTGCAGCCGTTACAGTTTTTCTTGCAGAGTTTATTGCAGTAATCACAGCGGGGAGGTGATGAGATGGCAGGTATCAAAGAGGTCGCTGAAGAAGCGGGAGTTTCTACCGCGACCGTTTCACGTGCATTGCGCGGACTTCACCATGTCAATCAACAAACCCGCGACAAGATTATTGCAGCTGCCCAAAAATTGAATTACCCCTTAACTAATGAACGTCAAAGTTCAACTCTGGGGCGAACTAATTCAGTCGGTGTTGTAGCACCATATATATCGCGCTGGTACTTCTCGCAGGTAATCAGTGGCGCAGAACAAGCATTGCGCGAAGCTGGGCTTGATCTGCTCCTTTATAACTTCAGCCAAATGAAGGGCCGCGAAAGATTATTTCAACACCAACTTCTTAAAGGCCGAGTCGATGCTTTAATCGTCATTTCTCTTCCTCCCACCGAAGAGGAGTTTGATTCAATGCTCTCTCTTGGAATCCCAATCGCATTAGTTGGAATGGATCATGAAAAGTGCGCATCTATCAAGATTGATGATGTTGCTGGAGCCAGAACTGCGACACAGCATTTAGTAAATCAGGGCCACAAGAAAATTGGCTTAATGTCTGGAAGACCAGATGATCCATTTAACTTTTCTGTCCCTCAAGATCGTCGCAAAGGTTTTATGCAGGTCTTAGCTGAAAATGGTTTGGAATGGCTGCCATCCCGTGAGATCCATGGCGACTTCACCATGCACACCGCTTCACGCGCCATGGATGATTTACTGGCCCGACCAAACCGTCCGACAGCTATCTTTTGTGAATCAGATGAAATGGCGTTGGGAGCGATGCAGGCACTTCGTCGTCATGGATTAAAGGCACCAGATGACATTTCAATTATTGGCTTTGATGGACATGAGATGGCTGAGTTTTCCGAGTTAACAACTATTGAACAACCTGTAACTCTCATGGGCGAGATGGCGGCGTGGTCCATTATGGAGAGGTTACGAAAGCCGGTACTTGACCCACCATCACTTGTTTTGCCCACTACTTTGGTGGTGCGTAACTCCACACGACGGATCTCGGCTGAAGAGCAAGCACTCTAGGAGTTCGAACCTACTTATAAAACTACTCATCTAAAGGTAGCCTTGCCGACATGAGTGATCATTCTGTATCAGCACCAAATTTGGCGGAGCTACAAACCCACCGCAGTGAAAAGTGGCGAGGCTTTCCAGCCGATGTACTTCCTCTACCCGTTGCTGAGATGGATTTTCCCGTTGCACAACCCATTCGCGATCTGCTGGCTGAAATGGTTGCAAAATCAGATCTCGGGTATTTAGGTTCAATTCCAGAGTTAGGCCAAGGCTTTGCCCACTTTGCGGGGATGCGCTGGAACTGGGAGGTTGATCCGCTACAAGTTCGCGCAGCAACAGATGTTGGAGTTGCTGTGGTTGAAATATTGCGTGTCTTTACCCAGCCGGGGGATTCGATACTTTTAAGTTCTCCGGTCTATCACAATTTTTATAACTGGATTAACGAGACCAAGTTAAATCTTGTCGATGTTCCTTTTGAGCGAACTGGTGATGAATCCAATAATCCATGGGAAATAAATTGGGATGGCATTGAAAAAGCTTATGCATCTGGATTAAAGGTTCACATTTTGTGCAGCCCTCATAATCCACTAGGACGTATCTACAGCAAAGAGGAACTTCTGAGATTAGTTGCTCTAGCCAAGCGCTATGAGGTTTTGATCATTAGCGATGAGATTCATGCACCACTTACCTATAAAGATAAATCCTTTACTCCAATGTTGAATTTAGGGAAAGAGGCAGAAGAGGTCTCCATAACAGTTACCGCAGCATCTAAGGGTTGGAATATCGCGGGACTAAAGTGCGCAATCATCGTGACTCAGAATGAAGCGCTGAAAAGTAAATTAGATTCGATGCCAATTGCTGTTCACTATCGAGCATCTCTTTTAGGTGGATTTGCAACAGCAATCGCATTTGCCGAAGGTGGTGTTTGGCTGGACTCTGTCATAGAAAATCTCGACCACAATCGTAAGATGATTAAAGAGCTGCTCAGTTCTCAGCTTCCATCAGTTAGATATCACCTTCCCGATAACAGTTATCTTGCCTGGTTAGATCTTGAAGCCCTCAATCTGGGAGAAGATCCATCAATTACCCTTCTCGAGAAAGGTCGAGTTGCATTTAACGCAGGCCACACTTATGGCAAGCAATGCTCTCAATATGTGCGTTTGAACTTTGCAACAAGTCCAACAATTGTTACTGAAGCAATTCATCGGATCGCTCGAGCGCTTTAAATGCAGGGTAAAGAGTTTGATGTTGTCATTATTGGCGGCGGACACAATGGATTGGTTGCAGCGACGTACTTAGCTCGGGCAGGTAAATCAGTCCGAATCCTGGAGGCTAACCCCGAGATAGGTGGGGCTTCACAAAGCGTTCGGGCCTTTCTTGAATATGATGCATATTTGTCCCGGTACTCATACCTGATTGCGCTATTACCAGACAAGATCGTTAACGAGTTGGGTCTGTCATTTGAATGTGTTTCACGTGAAGTCTCCAGTTACACACCTTATGGAGAGACAAAAGGACTGTATGTGTCTCGAACGTGGGATGCCAAGACGGAGAGTTCATTTAACGAGCTAGATCCTTCTGGTCAAGAAGGGCGAGCATGGCAAAGCTTTTACTCAGAAGTTGCCGAGTTCGCAGAAAGAATTGCTCCGACCCTACTTGAACCGCTAAAGACTCGCACTCAGTTGCGAAAGCAGATTGATTTAGATTCGACTTGGCAGTACTTGGTTGAAGAGCCAATAGGACAGGTGATTACTGAAAGATTTAAAGATGATGTTGTACGCGGAGTTGTTTTAACTGATGCGCTCATCGGAACCTTTGCATCCGCCTTTGATCTTCAAGCAAATATCTGCTTTTTATACCATCTCATCGGTAATGGAACTGGTGAGTGGAAAGTTCCAAAGGGTGGAATGGGCGCACTAGTACAAGAGCTATTACGAGTAGCGATAGAAAGTGGAGTTGAGATCTCACTAAACTCTAGGGCAACAAAGGTTGTATCAACTGATGGTGGAGTTGAAGTCACAATCGAATCAGGAGAGGTAATAAAGAGTCAGTACCTTCTTTCAAATGCAGCCCCACAAGTTTTAGCCAGACTTCGTGGTACATCAGCGCCGAAGAGTCTTGATGGATCTCAAATGAAGATGAACATCTTGTTAAAGGGATTACCAAAATTGAAATCCGGAATCGATCCTCGACTTGCATTTGCTGGAACCTTCCATGCCAATGAAAGCTTTACTCACTTTGAATCTGTGTTTAAAGCTGCACAAGCTGGTGTGATGCCAGAAAAAATGCCTATCGAGATGTACTGCCATACCTTGACCGACCCATCAATCCTGGGACAGGAGTTACAGGATGCTGGTTACCAGACCTTAACTCTCTTTGGTCTCCATACCCCGGCATCATTATTTGATGGAGATAATGATGCGGCGCGCGAGTTGGCGATCAAATCAGCTTTGTCATCATTAAATGATTACCTAGCTGAACCAATTGAAGATCTGATTGCAGCGATCGAGGTTAAAACTCCATTAGATATTGAAGAAGCGATCTCTTTGCCACGAGGAAATATCTTCCATAAGGATTTATCTATGCCATTTCGTGAAGATGGAACACCAGAATCATGGGGTGTCGAAACAGATGATCCTCGAATCTTCATTTGTGGAGCAGGCGCTGTGCGTGGCGGGGGAGTAAGCGGGATTCCTGGCCATAATGCGGCTATGGCAATCCTTTCTAACAATTAGACTTCTGTCATGAGTCATCACCCTGAGACATCGGCGATAACAGCGGGCCGTCCCGAAGCTGCACCTGATGCTTCACTCAATCCTCCCTTGATCTTCTCTTCTACGTATCACGCAGGAGGACCGGTTGGTTATGGTCGTTACGGAAATGAAAGTTGGAGCGCACTCGAAGCTGCAATCTCCGAACTAGAAGGCGGACAAACTCTCTCCTTCTCATCAGGAATGGCTGCGATAAGCGCGGTCTTTTCAATCCTGCCAATAGGTGCACCTGTTGTTGCTTCTAATCAGGGATACAGCGGAACCATGGGATTGCTCAATCAACATCATGCATCGGGAAGACTTGAAGTTCGTTTTGTAGATATTACAAAAACAGATGAAGTCATTGGTGCAATGAAAGGCGCTGCATTGGTGTGGCTGGAGTCTCCAACAAATCCATGCCTTGATCTTGCCGATCTTCCACAACTCATAGCCGCTGCAAAGAAACTTACAGTTGGAGTCGGTGTAGATAATACTTTTGCAACACCACTTGTACAGCAACCACTTTCTATGGGTGCAGACATAGTCATGCACTCTGTTACAAAGTTTTTAGCAGGTCATAGCGATGTCGTACTGGGATCTTTATCAATATCAGATTCCGCGCTCTTCAAGCGGTTAGATGAAGCGCGACGTTTCAATGGTTCAATCCCAGGCCCTTTCGAAGCATGGCTTGCGTTACGTGGAATTCGCACATTTCCTATTCGCTTTAGAGCGGCAGAGAAAAATGCACAGCAGTTATTGACTCGCCTTCAGGCACATCCAAAGATCACCAAGGTTCGTTACCCAGGCTTTGGGGCGGTTATCTCCTTTGAAGTTGATGGGAGCGGGGAGCAAGCTGAAAAAGTATGTGAGTCATCACGTTTAATCACACATGCAACCAGTCTTGGCGGTATCGAGTCCCTGTGGGAGCGTCGTCGTCGTTGGGCCTTAGAAAGTCCATCTGTTCCGGAACAGTTGATTCGCCTATCTGTAGGGTGCGAGCATGTTGATGATATTTGGCAGGATATAGAGCAGGCTCTTACCTTTTTATAGAGATTTTTTCAGCAATAGAGAGTATTTTTAACCCATGTTCAAAGCTATTCGTCGAACCTTCGCCGCGCTTACAGTGACGGTCTTGGCTTTTCGCGCAGTCGCCTCATTTTTATCCTGGGTAGAGCATCAAGATGAGTCTGTTGCAGATACCTGGGTTGATGAAGATGAATTTGAAGATGCCTGAGGTTCAATACATACCCGGTAGTTGCAATATTGGTAAGGGTGAAGTTCGCAAAAGGCAGATTGTTGCCCTAGTAGGTCTCTTTTTCACAGTTGTTACATTGCTGACTTTTTCAACAGTAGATACTCCAACTGAAATACGTTTAGGAATATTCTTTCCATTGATGGTTGCTTCTGTCGGATTTGTGCAATCTCGCTCAAAGTTTTGCTTAGCCTACGGATTTGCTGGCACATTCAATGTTGGCAAGATGGGTGATATCAAGAGAGTTGCTAGCAAAGAGGATAGAGCAGCTGATCGCAAGACCGCTTTGAAAATTCTGAAAAAATCTTTTCTTCTTGCAGCTATAGCGACAGCGGTGGTCTTAGTACTACCCTTCTAATATGAAGATACAAATTCATACACGCAACGCAGATTTAGCTGAAGACTTTAGAGAGATAGTTACTGAAAAACTCAATAGCATGGAGCGATTTAGTGTTGTAATTGATCGCGTCGAAGTTGAAGTTCTTCATGAGACTAATCCCCACCAGGGAAAGCACAAACACAAAGTTGTTTTGACATCACATGGCTCCGGCCCATTAATTAGAGCAGAAGCGGCAGAGTTCAATGATTTAGCCGCCTTTGATACTGCGATTAAAGCTTTTGCATTACAGATCAGGAAGATCCATGAGAAATCAAAGGATTACGATCGCCAGACCCTACGAAAGATGAAAAC
>CAXNDW010000056.1:0-6605 GCA_964201405.1 Candidatus Planktophila sp. | reverse complement strand
GACAGCAGAGTCAGGGGGCATTGCCATTCCGTGCAAGAGATTCCATGAGGTTACGCGCATTGGCTAAGGCTAGTAGCGTTCACCCCTATGAGCGCACTCTCTCCGATAAATCGCGAAAGCGAGCTGCGCACCGATCCTGCCAAGTTGGCGCAACTCTGGAAATCAGCCCAGATTATTCACATGGTAGATAACCGCTTAAGTGCGGGGGATGGTTCTCTTACCTTCATCGACGCCGCGGCTGTCACCGAACTGTCAGATGTATTTGTGGCAGGCGATCGATTTTTTCTAGGTATTGGGCGCGATGATGATCAGCCTTACTTTGCTTGGCGCACAACATGGATCAATCCACCACAAGATGATGGCACCGAAGAGTTTGAAAAGCGCAAGTATGAAGGCTTCAAATCTTTGCGCGAACTTGGTGGAACATTAGATGCTGACGAGTTAGCTCTTGCGATGCACGCAGTTGGTTTAGCGAACTGGCATGCAACCCACACGCATTGTGCACGTTGCGGTGCAAAGACTGTAAGCGATCTTGGAGGCAGCGTTCGTGTTTGTGTCGATGATGCAACACAGCATCATCCTCGTACCGATCCTGCAGTAATTGTTTTGGTCAAAGATAAAGATGATCGAATTCTTTTGGGGCATCAACCAATCTGGCCCGATAAACGTTTTTCTACCTTTGCAGGATTTGTTGAAACCGGTGAATCCTTTGAAGAGTGTGTATCACGTGAAGTATTTGAAGAAGCAGGTGTCTATGCAACCGAAATCAGATACTTAACTTCGCAGCCTTGGCCATTTCCTGCATCGATCATGATCGCATTTGAAGCGATTACACATCGCCCAGAAGAAGCACGCCCCGATGGCACGGAAATTACCGAAGTACGCTGGTTTTCACGTGAGGATATGAAAAAAGCGGTTGCAGCTGAAGATATTTTGTTGCCGCCAACGATGTCCGTTGCACGACGCATGATTCAAAGTTGGTACACAGCTGTTGATGGATATACCCGTGATCAACTACGCGGTGGTGAGTCATGGAGACCGTAGGAAACTTACGCGCAGAAGAGATTTTGGAAGCGTTGGATAATGAACAACGCGCAGTAGCACTTGCTACACGTGGCCCGGTTTGCGTTATTGCAGGTGCCGGAACCGGAAAGACCCGAGCCATCACCCACCGCATCGCATATGCAGCAGCGATCGGAACAATGGATCCGCACAAGGTTTTGGCTCTGACATTTACCGCACGTGCTGCTGGAGAAATGCGCACCCGTTTGCGCTCACTAGGCGTTCCATCAGTTGCCGCCCGCACCATTCACGCCGCAGCGCTGAAGCAGTTGACCTTCTTTTGGCCACAAGTTTTTGGTGGACGGACACCTGATCTGCTGACAACCAAGAGCGGATTCCTAACAGAAGCGATCAAGCGAGCTCAATTACAGGGCGAGCTTTCCATTACCTCACGCGATTTACTGCGAGATATCGCAACTGAGATCGAATGGGCCAAGGTTTCACAGATCGCTCCATCTGATTATCTAAGCGAATCATTAAAGCGCACCGTTAAGCCCCGAATTAATCCAGAACAGTTAGCCAAGGTCTACACCGCGTATGAAAGTGTGAAGCACCAAGAGCGCGCCATCGACTTTGAAGATGTACTGCTACTAACCACAGCAATGATTGAAGAGGAGCGCGAAGTCCGCGAACGAGTTCAAGATCAATACCGATTCTTTACCGTTGATGAGTACCAGGATATTTCTCCGCTACAGCAGCGATTAATCAATGCCTGGCTTGGTTCTAGAGAAGAGCTATGTGTTGTGGGAGATCCCGCACAGACTATTTACTCATTTGCTGGCGCAACTCCTGTTTTCCTAAACTCATTTACCCAACGCTTTCCAGAAGCCGAAGTTGTTCGACTAACAACTGGCTATCGATCAACACCTGAAATCATCTTTACTGCCAACAGTATTTTGCGCAAAGGTGCGATGGGTAGTGAACTGGTTGCAATTAATGATCATGGCAGCAAGCCAACAATTACTGCATACAACGATGAACAAGCAGAGATTGCCGGGATTGTTCGCGATATCTCTGCTTTGATCTCCGAAGGAACTCCGGCACAAGAGATCGCAGTTCTTGCTCGCACCAACAATCAATTAAATGGTTTAGAAAAAGCGTTGATCACTGCAGGGTTGCCGTATCAAGTTCGCAATACTGAACGGTTCTTTGAACGCAGAGAGGTGCGTGAGTTCCTCAAGCAGGTTCGTACCGCATCTGTTATTCCAACTGAAGGTGTTGTGTGGCTGGATGAACTGCGCACTCTTGCTCAACCATTTTTAACTGGGGGAGCAATCGATGGAATTGCAGCGCTACTTCACCTTGCTCGCGAGCTAGATGCAGACAACGGTTTTACTCCCAAGAATTTACGTGCCTACTTACGTGAAGTCGAAGATCGAGTTCAGCAAAATAATCCACCAACAATGCCTGTAACAACCCTTGCAACATTGCATGCAGCAAAAGGCCTTGAATGGGAACGCGTTTTCTTGATGGGCGTAAGCGATGGAGTTCTTCCTCTTGAAAACAACAGCACAACTGGTGATCCAGCATCTATCGATGAAGAGCGCCGCTTGTTTTATGTTGGAATTACCCGTGCCAAAACAGATCTACGCCTGAGCTATCGCGGAAAAGCCTCACGATTCCTGGCCGAAGCCGGTCTGGCTGACTAACCTCACCCCTTAAACCAGCGCAGATATAGCTGATTTACCCCTATTTATGCGGGGAATTAATTACCTTGCCAGTACCTCAACCCATGCTTTATCCTTAGGACTTCATTCCCATGGCGGGTAATGAAATGACGGAAGGAACGAATATGTCTAACGCATCATTCGTATCAGCAAACGCAATGCGTTCTGCTGTGATTCCTTCTGCTCATACAACCAATAAGCCTTCTACTTGGCATACCGCAAAGCCAGCGTTTTACGCAGCTTTTTATGCCGGATACGAGGCCAATGGTGGTTCAATCGAATAAATCGATTTAGAACTGAAGCCAAGGGCCTCGAATCCACAAGGATTCGGAGCCCTTTTTGTTTTCCAAAAACTACAGAAAGAAGAGGTGAGAACATGAGCGTTCTCTTCAGCGAACTACTAGTACCAGGCTGGGCAGATGAGAAGATCGGTTTGGATGCCGTTACGGGCACCTACAGCGATGGCTCCTCATTTAATTTGCCATGCCACACAGCAGATCCTGAGCTCTACTTCTCTGAAGATGAGATGCAGGTTGCAGAAGCCAAGTCGCTCTGCGGTGGATGTCCCGTACGTGCACAGTGCTTAGAAGGTGCGTTATCGCGCCAAGAGCCAGCAGGTGTGTGGGGCGGCGAGCTATTTGAGGATGGTCGCATCATCGCAAAGAAGCGCAAAGCGGGACGACCTTCATTGAAAGAGGTTGCTGCACGCAATGCACAAGGCGAATTGATTGAACTCAATGTTGAAAAGGATGAGCGCGAGGAGAGTGCTGCTTAAGATGCAAAGAGATTCAAGTTCGCAAGTGAAGGCCACAGCGCAAAGAGAATGGAGATCGGTAGGATGAGAAATACAACTGGAATCATCATTGATATTTCAGCCTTTCCCGCCGCTCCCATAACTCGATTTCTTTGATTCCCACGGGCTTCAACTGCATGACGAGATAGCACCTCTACAAGCGGGGCGCCGCGCAACGTTGCTGTTACGAGTGCATCAATAAATCTGCGAATCATTACCGATTTCACTCTGCGACCCATTGCATCTAAAGATTCATGGAGCGGTGCACCAGAACGTACGCCGATCACAACAATCTGAAACTCTTTAGCGATCGCCCCATCGGCGCTATTGGCGATTCGAAGCATTGCAGTTGTTGGCGTTTCACCCGCTGCAATAGCAAGGGTTAACATCTCAACAACTGCTGGAAACTCCGCCTCAATTAAATCTCGTCGCCTCTTAACATCCTGTGTGAGCTGGCGATCAATGAGTAGATAGATTGTGGTTGCGGTAATCGCTGAACCTAGGGCTGCAAGGAACAAACTGCCAGATAGAGCCAGCAAGATTGCGAATCCAATCGCTGCAGATCCAGCACAGTACCCATACTGCTTAATTCGAAACTCTTCATAATCCTTATTGCTTGCCTTGCCTAACTCCTCAAGTCTGATTCGAAGCGCGGTTCTATCATCACTTGCACCAGCGGTCTTACGTGAAAATCTCTTTGCCTCTGTTAAAGGATCGACCTGATCTCCAACGAGGATCAAGATTGCTGCAGGAATTACGAGCAATGCGGTGACTAACAAAGTTGCAATCATCGAACACCGCCTGTAAAGACCCGAGGTGTTTGAGGTAATCGCCCTAAACGGTTCATCCATAGATACGCAACAGCGGTCATACCTAAACCTGCGATCAGAATCATGGCTCCAGTTGGAGTTGAATACGCAGCGGCGGTACTTGGTTGAGTAGAAAGAAGTAGCAAGAGGATCCAAGGGGCCGCTGCTGAAATGTGTGCGGAGTTCTTTATCCATCCATGTTTAACATCAATCTCTCGTCGAAGCGCTAAATCTTGTCGCAGGAAATCACCAAGCGTCCGAAGAATCTGCAGAAGCTCGCTGCCACCTAGAGTCTTTGCGATTAATAGCGCCTCAAATATCTGATCGCTTCCGTGATGAGCAAAGCTGCTCTTTAGCTCTTCAATAGCTTCAGTTAAATCTCCGCTGCTAAACAAAGTGGCTTTAAACCGCACAAATGAAGGCCTTAAAACCTCGGGTCCACGTGTAGCTAGTCCTGCTAGGGATTCCGATAAAGATAACCCTGATTGAATCCCAGACATTAGGTGGTCAATAACTTCGGGCCAGGCAGCAACTAGTGCTGCTTCATTAATTGAAGTTTTAGCCTTCACCGTTACATATGCAATACCTGCAGCTAACGCACCAAAAGCTCCAGCAATCACTAAAGATCGGGTCATCAACAACACGACCGCTGTAGCAACAGATGCAGAGATTCCTATGCGTATCGATAACTTCATGCATGCCACCAAGAAGACAAAGGGGCACCGATACTTGCAAACTTTTCAGGATGAGGAAGAGATCCCACACCGCGGATGTATTGCGTGCCATCCCACTTCCACAGCATTTCGATTTCGGCGCGATCATTTTCATAGCGACCTGTAACAGCTGCTACCTCTTTGATACGGCGCACACCAGTTGAATCTAAAGTTGCATGCACGATTAAATCAATGGCGGAAGCAACGGTTGGTGCGATGAACTTGTGTGAGATGTTTTCACCCGCCAACAATGGCAATGTCTGCAACTTAACTATCGCATCTCTAGGCGAATTGGCGTGAAGTGTCCCCATACCTGGCAACCCTGAATTTAATGCGATCAATAGATCAAGTGCTTCCGCCTCTCGAACTTCTCCAACAATAATTCTGGATGGCCGCATACGAAGAGATTCCTTAATCAATCTACGTAACGGAATCTCGCCTTCTCCCTGCAAGTTGGCACTTCTAGTCTGCATCTGAACTACATCGGGCAATTGAGGAGTAAGTTCAAAGACCTCTTCAATAGTGATGACTCTTTCACTACGGGGAACCGCACCGGCTAGTGCGTTAAGGACCGTGGTCTTTCCCGCCTGAGTACCGCCGCACACCAGGATATTTAATCCAGCCTGCACGCTATGAATTAGCGCTGTGCCTATTTCTTGGCTCATCACATTGCGATAAACCAGGTCATTTACTGACAAGCTTTTCATCAAATGCTTACGGATATTGACCGCCCAATGCGCTGCAGTGATTTCAGGAATCGCTACATGTAATCGGCTTCCATCAGGAAGTCGAGCATCCACAAAAGGATGGGATAGATCTAACCTGCGACCGCTCCACATCAGCGCCCGTTCAACAATATTTCGAACCTCATCAGGTGTGAGCAGAAGATTGGTTAACTCGCTGCGACCATTGCGGGCGATAAAAACGCGTTCAGGTGAGTTAATCCAGATTTCCTCAATTGTTGAATCATTCATAAATGATGCAATCGCACCAAATGTCACATCTACATCAAGTTCCATGTCGGAAAGGTAGATTGACCACTGACAAAGAGAATTACCCTGTGGATACTTTGCTCAACGAGAGATAAGTTCCGCCCGATCAAGCCTGTTGAGTAGGTGCACCGAATCCTCACTCTCTTCAGCATATATCTTTGAAATCTTTATATGTAATGAGTGATCTACTGTCAGTGATGTTGAATCAAGAAGTCGCTGAACTAATTGTTCGGCATGGCTTCTACCATCCCTGATGATTATGACTACCTCGTTAACACCTAACCGGCCAATGCACTCTTCTTGTCGAGTTAGTTGTGAAAGCTCATATGAAAAATGCAAAATGTCATGGGCTCTAACCTGCTCTGATTCTGGATTATCAAAGAGTATTTTTACGAGCGCTAGAGGTTTATGGGTTCTGCCGGACAATGAAATTTCACGACGCAACTGCTCGTAAAAATATGAGGGCGAGGCTAAATGAGTTTGAGAGTCATGGATTCCATCATGAGAAAAGAGCATTGTGACCTTCTTTGAGTTAATCTTGCCTCTATGAATCAAGATTCTGCCAAGGC
>CAXNDW010000055.1:0-6712 GCA_964201405.1 Candidatus Planktophila sp. | reverse complement strand
AGAATCTGTGTCTCTCCACGTTCGAAGATCGCTGAACCGTGTACGCGAGGAATAACCTCTACCTCTGCAGAAAGCGCACGGATATCGCGAAGTCCGCGACCATCGATGCGGATTTTGTCGCGCAATACGCGCTGACGTACAAGCTTCTTAGTTAATGAACGGAACGCTGCAGGAACTTCCTTTTCACGTCCTTCAAATTGCGCGCTTACTGATTCCTTAACAGAAGCAGAGATCTCATCGATCTTTGTTTCGCGCTCTTGCTTACCAACAATAGTTAGCGCCTTTGCAAGATCATCCTTAGCTGCCTTTTCAACAGCTGCGAATACATCATCCTGGTAATCCAAGAAGACTGGGAACTCTGCAGTTGGCTTAGCAGCAACCTTCGCAAGCTTTGCTTGTGCATCACAGAGAATCTTGATGAATGGCTTAGCCGCATCAAGTCCTTGTGAAACAACCTCTTCAGTAGGCGTTGGTGCGCCACCCTTGATTAACTCAATTGTGCGCTCAGTAGCCTCTGCTTCAACCATCATGATTGCAACATCATCCTTAGTAACGCGACCTGCAACAACCATGTCAAAGACTGCGTTTGCAACCTGTGAGTGGTTAGGGAATGCAACCCACTGACCATCAATCAAAGCAACGCGAACGCCACCGATTGGACCAGAGAATGGAAGACCTGCAAGTTGTGTAGACATTGATGCAGCGTTGATCGCAATAACGTCATACATGTGATCTGGATCGAGCGCCATTACTGTCACAACGATCTGAACTTCATTACGAAGTCCCTTTACGAATGATGGGCGTAGCGGACGATCGATCAAACGACAGGTAAGAATTGCATCCTCTGATGGACGACCTTCGCGACGGAAGAATGATCCTGGGATACGACCAACTGCATACATCTTCTCTTCAACATCAACTGTTAAAGGAAAGAAATCAAATTGATCCTTAGGTGTCTTTGATGCGGTTGTTGCTGAGAAGATCATTGTTTGATCATCTAAGTAAACCGCTGCAGCTCCTGCTGCCTGGCGCGCTAGGCGTCCCGTTTCAAAACGAATCTCTCGTTTTCCAAATTTTCCGTTATCAATAACTGCAACGGCTGACTGAACCTCTTGACCCTCCATGGGTCCTCCTCTTTGTAGATTGAAAACACAACAGAATTGTTGAGTTTTTTAATCTGCTCAAGACGCAAGAGTCTTCGATCGAAGTTCACGCGCAGCAATTTTCTAACTGTGCGCGGAAACCACTACCGAGGACCATCGCTCTACGGCAGATTGGTATTACTTAATTAGCGGCGAATACCGAGCTTCTCGATAATTGCGCGGTAACGGTTGATATCTGTCTTCGCTAGGTATTGAAGGATGCGACGACGACGACCAACTAACAACAAAAGACCACGACGGTTGTGGTGATCATGTGGGTTAGCCTTCAAGTGATCAGTGATCTGATCAATTCTCTTTGACAGTAGCGCTACCTGTGCTTCAGGTGATCCTGTGTCAGTAGGGGTAGAACCGTACTGAGCAATGATTTCCTTCTTTACTTCTGGTGTTAATGCCATTTCTTGTTCTCCTTATGTACTGAGCACGAGGGCTTCTCGGTTTGAATCACGAGAAACTCGCTAACTCGATTGAAGGGCTAGGGTAACAGTCAGGCGTGAAATACCTGAAATCGAGGTAAATCCCCCGCTTATAACTCGGTCAATCGACGGGCCTCGGCGCAATCCTTGGCCATCTGCTCCAAAAGTGGATCTAGACCATCAAACTTCAATGTATCGCGCAGACGCCATCCAAACTCGATTGTTGCAGCCTTTGTATAAAGCTCTAAGCCAACTTGATCCAAAGCGTAGGCCTCAACCTGGCGACCACGCACACCTTCAAAAGTTGGATTTGTTCCGATTGAAATCGCCGCCGGCCAACGATCAATTCCTACGGTCAACCATCCAGCGTAGACACCATCTGCAGGAATTGTTTGGCCATCAATATTTCCAAGGTTTGCAGTTGGATATCCAATTTCACGACCACGCTTTTCGCCATGAACAACGATTCCATCTAAACGATGAGGGCGTGTCAACATCTCGCGGGCCGATTCAACATCTCCATCAACAATTGCTTTTCGAATTCGTGTTGATGAAATGTTTTCATCCTTGTCTGCCTGCAAATCTAAAACCACGGTCTCAAACTCTGTGTGCTTACGCAAGGATTCGACATTACCTGCGGCCTTGAAACCATATGTGAAATTGGCTCCCACAATCACCGTAGAGGCCTTGAGTTGATCGACCAAAACTTTGTTCACAAAATCCTCTGGGGCCATTGCTGCGAACTCTTTTGTAAACTTAATAACCGCTACTTGATCTGCGTTGTGGATCTTCAATAACTCAATCTTGTCACTCAAGATTGTTAAAAGCGAAGGGGTTCTTTCTGGAGCAAAAATGGATACAGGATGAGGATCAAAGGTCAGCGCCACGATTTTCTCATCACCGGCAAGGGCTTTGGCACGGTTGAGAATCTGCTGGTGTCCCTTATGGACTCCATCAAAATTTCCAATAACAACGATGCTCATATTGTCATTATTCCAGAGTCACTGCGCTGCCGCGAATACAGCGATCGGTTTTGCTTTTCCATCAATATTACTTAAGAGGGCAATCAATTCATTGGAGGATGCAATCCCTGCATAAATACCTTCAGCAGGATTAGGTGCAAGAGTTCTTCCAAAGGAAAGCTCTAACCTTTCATCCAAGGCGATATCTCTGACCGGGAAGGTAACCCGTGCAACATCTGCTAGATCTAATGGTGAAAACTCAGAGCTCTTCAACCCAGCTATCGATGCAGCACCATCTGTTGTAAATCCTGCTACTCGTGTGCGACGTAATGCTGACAGGTGTCCGCCAACCTTGAGCGCATCACCGCAATCACGGGCAATCGAACGAATGTAAGTTCCAGCAGAACATGTCACTTCTATATCGATTTCAATTCGTTTTTCTATGCGACGGATCTCTAACACATCTAGTTGTGAGATTGTGACCTCTCGTGAGGCCAGCACAACGGTTTCACCTGATCGGACTCGATCATATGCACGTTCGCCATCGACCTTGACCGCCGAGACGGAACTTGGGCGTTGCATAAAGGTGCCGCGCATGGTGTCTAGTTCTGCATTAATTTGTTCATCTGTGATTGCAGAAGCATCAACGGTTGCGATTACTTCGCCCTCAAAATCATCGGTAACTGTTGATGTACCTAAAACAACTGTTGCTTGATAACTTTTGTCGCCATCGGTGATGTATTGCAGTAAGCGTGTTCCATTGTTGAAGCCAAGAACTAAGACACCAGTAGCCATTGGATCTAAAGTTCCGGCATGACCAACTTTTCGTGTTCCTAGCGCTCTTCGTGCAATGGCAACCACATCATGGCTCGTCATACCTGGTTCTTTATCTACTACCAGAAAACCATGCTCGTAGATTTTTTGGGTCACAACTACTCTTCAATAACACGTGGAGCTTTGTAAGGATCTTCTCCCCCGGCGTACTGCGCATTTTTGCGAAGCGCAGCAACTTGGGCATCCTGCTCATGAACCTTTTCAAGCAATGAATCAAGTGCCTTCGCGCTCTCAGGCAATCCATCTTCAAAGAATTCGATGCTCGGTGTAATACGAAGTCCTAGCTCGCGACCCAAGGCAGATCTGATCGCACCCTTAGCGCTCTCGAGAGCTGCTGCAGTAGCAGCGCGCTCATCGAGATCGCCAAGAACGGTGTAAAAGATCGACGCCTGTTGAAGATCACCGGTAACGCGAGTATCTGTAACAGTTACAAAGCCAAGACGAGGATCTTTAATCTTTGTCTCGAGCAAGTTTGCAACTACCACCTTGATGCGGTCGGCAACCTTTAGCGTGCGATGTGATTGACCCATTGCTTATGCTCGCTTTTTCTCACGCATCTCAAAACACTGAATGAGGTCGCCAGGTGCGATCTCCTTCATGTTTCCAAGACCGATACCGCACTCAAATCCTTCACGGACTTCAGTCGCATCATCCTTGAAGCGCTTAAGTGAATCAATGGTCAAGTTATCTACTAAGACAGCTCCATCACGCAGAATTCTCGCCTTAGCGTTACGACGGATAATTCCATCCTTAACGATAGATCCGGCGATATTTCCCGCCTTAGAAGATTTGAAGATTTCGCGAACTTCAGCGCTACCGATGATCGCTTCTTCATACTCAGGCTTGAGCAAGCCCTTGAGAGACATTTCGATCTCTTCAATCGCATTGTAAATAACTGAGTAGAAGCGAACTTCAACACCTTCTTGATCTGCATAGATCGCTGTTTGTGGCTCTGGCTTAACGTTAAAGCCGATCACAACCGCAGTTGATGCAGATGCCAGGGTGATATCGCTCTTAGTAATTGCACCTACGCCGCGGTGAATAACGCGAAGATCAACTTCAGCGCCAACATCCAACTGCATCAATGCATCTTCTAGCGCTTCAACAGAACCAGACACGTCACCCTTAAGAATAAGGTTGAGGGTAGAAATCTTGGATTGCTCCATGAAATCTTCAAGTGAAACCTTCTTGCGAGCCTTTGCAAGCTGAGCATTTCGTTCCGCCGCCTGACGCTTTTCAGCGATCTGGCGAGCGGTACGGTCCTCTTCAGCTACAAGGAAGGTATCTCCGGCGCTAGGTACAGATGTGAAACCTAGAACCTGAACAGGACGTGATGGACCAGCGGTCTCAACATTGTCACCGTTCTCATCCAACATTGCACGAACGCGACCAAAGGCGCTTCCCGCAACGATTGCATCACCGATCTTTAATGTTCCGCGTTGTACGAGAACAGTTGCAACTGGGCCACGACCACGATCGAGGTGAGCTTCAATAGCTACGCCACGAGCATCATCATTTGCGATTGCGCGAAGATCAATTGCCGCATCTGCAGTAAGAAGGATTGAATCGATCAATTGATCGATACCGATTCCAGACTTAGCTGATACATCCACAAATATTGTCTCGCCGCCGTACTCTTCAGCGATCAAGTTGTACTCGGTTAATTGCTGGCGAACCTTGTCTGGGTTTGCGCCTTCCTTATCAACCTTGTTTACCGCAACAACGATTGGAACATCAGCAGCTTGAGCGTGGTTTAACGCTTCAATTGTCTGAGGCATGATTCCATCATCTGCAGCAACAACCAGAACTGCGATATCAGTTACCTTGGCACCACGTGCACGCATAGCGGTAAAGGCCTCGTGACCTGGTGTATCGATAAATGTAATTGCGCGATTGACGCCATCATGATCATGGTGAATTTGGTAGGCACCAATGTGCTGTGTGATTCCGCCAGCTTCACCCTTCATAACCTCAGATTTGCGAATCGCATCAAGAAGCGAGGTCTTACCGTGATCAACGTGACCCATAACAGTTACCACTGGTGGGCGTGCCACCAATGATTCTGGATCAAGATCAGAGATCTCACCCGCAAGATCGATATCAAAGTCTTGCAGAAGTTCGCGGTCTTCATCTTCTGGGCTAACAATTTGAATGTCATAACCCAGTTGAACACCAAGAATTTCAAAGGTATCGGCATCCACTGATTGTGTTGCAGTAACCATTTCACCTAAGTGGAATAGCGCTGCTACTAACGCTGCTGGATCTGCACCAATCTTGTCTGCGAAATCTGCCAATGAAGCTCCGCGACGCATACGAATAGGTGTCTTGCCATCACCGTGAGGAACAACTGCGCCACCAAGTTGTGGTGCCTGCATATTGTCAAACTCATCACGTAACGCCTTGCGAGACTTTTGTTTACGACCAGATTTCTTACTCGCATTTTTTCCAAATGCTCCACCTGCGCCACCACGTTGTGGTGGACGACCGCCACCTGGACGTTGTGGACCACCACTTGGTGCACCAGCACCTGGTGTATTTGATTTATAAGGAGAAGATGATGGTGCCGATGTTCCACCTGGACGTGGTGTAAATCCACCACCTGCAGGGCGCGGTGCACCTGGACGTGCTGCAAAACCTGGACGAACAGAACCGGGACGTGAACCAGCCATTCCTGGACGTGGTGCGCCACTTCCTTGTCCACCTGCGGGGCGTTGTGGTGGACGCGGAACCGCTCCACCAGTTGAAAATGGATTGTTTCCTGGACGTGGTGGACGTGGAACCGCTCCACCAGTTGAAAAGGGATTGTTTCCTGGACGTGGAGCCGGTGCTGATGGAGTTGGTGTCGCAGCTGCTGGTGTTACACCATTTTCTGCTGCACGCTCGGCGGCTTCATGCTTTGCCGCCTCTTCCTTATTGGCGATCGACTTAGCTTGCTCCAACTTAAGGGCTTCAATATCTACGCCAAGCTCTGCAGCTAACTCCGCTGCCTGCTCCGCGCTGACCTCGCCCTTTGGCTTTGCAGCCGCTTTTTTAGCTGCAGCCTTTTTGACAGGCTTTTTCTCCTCGACCGGTTTTGCATCGGGATACATTTCGATCAGCTTGCGCACAACTGGCGCTTCTACCGTTGATGATGCGGAGCGAACAAACTCGCCCATTTCTTGGAGTTTTGCAAGTACAACCTTGCTCTCCATACCGAGTTGTTTTGCCAACTCATGTACGCGGACCTTTGACACATTTCTCCTGTCTTGGCCCGCATTTCTCAAATGCAAGCCTTAGTTGAACGACCTCATAGTTCTAACGAGCTCATTTGAGTTTCATAACTTTCATATCCATTCGTTTG
>CAXNDW010000054.1:0-6799 GCA_964201405.1 Candidatus Planktophila sp. | reverse complement strand
ACAACATCGCTGACCTTTAAGTTGGCTGCTATTCGCGGCTCACTTTCATCCTTTACTTTAATAATTGTTGGAATCGCAGTCTCTGCAATCTTTACCTCATTTGTTGGAATTGCATCTGCCATGGTTTCTCGCGCCGATGCTCGTTCAATATCCTTCTGGAGCTTTGGTTCCCTTGCCTTAATCACATCGGAAAATTTGATCGGCATCGCAGTTACTACAGTGATCGGCATCGCAATTGCCTGGAAGATTGCCCCATCTTTAGATCGACTTTCATTAGGAGATGCGACCGCTTTTCATTTAGGTGTCAATGTCGCACGGATCCGCTTGATTGCGTTGATCGCCCTGTCGATCTTGGCCGGTGGAGCGGTGAGCACCGTTGGTTCGATTGCCTTTATTGGCTTAGCTGCACCTCATATTGCACGTTTTATCTTCGGCCCATCCCATCGCAAACTAGTTATGCATAGCGCAATCATCGGCGGATTAATTGTTGTAGTCGCCGACACCTTGTCGCGAACAATTGCCCAGCCCAATGAGCTTCCTATTGGCTTAGCCACAGCTTTATTGGGCGCACCAGTTCTTATCGCACTAGTTGCATTCAAAAACAATGTTTGGAGAACTCAATGATTACTATTGATGAGATCACCATTGTGCGCGATGGCCGCGAAATTATTTATGATTATTCAGAACAGATTCCCGCTGGTTCAATCACCGTTATTATTGGCCCTAATGGTTGTGGTAAATCAACGCTGCTGGCGGCAATTGCTGGAGATATCGCACCAGATAAAGGAACGATCACGATTGATGAGGTCCATCCGATACTGACTTCCGCCGGCACATTAGCGGGTATGCGTGCGATGGCGATTCAAAATCAAAGCTTTACCTTAGGATTTACCGTACGCGAGATTGTAGAAATGGGCGGAGATTCAACCGATGTTCTACAAGCACTAGGGCTGACAGCAATCGCAGATCGTTTAGTGACAACCTTGTCTGGAGGCGAGTCCCAACGTGTTGCAATCGCTCAAGCGATTGCGCAAAAGACACCAGTTCTTTTGTTGGATGAGCCGTTGGCTGCCCAGGATATTTCCAGTCGCAAAAAGATTATTGAACTTTTGCAACAGCTAGCTGATGATGGAACCACCGTAGTCGTGGTGGCGCACAGCACCGAAACCGAATTAGCGTGGGCCGATAAAGTTATTAAGCAGTTTCACTAATTCAGGCCAGGATTTAGCAAAGCTGGGATGCAAAGGCAGTTCATTGACATCACCAATATCCACCCAGCGAAGTTCATGGGATTCATCATTTACTTCATGAGCGATTAAGCCCTCTGATCCGCGAGCAATAACGGTTTCGTACTTCCAATCACCATGATCATCGGTAAAGGTATGTAACGGGCTCAATAACTCTGTGTCGATTCCGGTTTCCTCGACCGCTTCCCGAAAAGCAGCTTCAATAGTTGTTTCATGAGAATCACGTGCACCACCGGGGATTCCCCATGTATCGCCGTTGTGCACCCATGGTGCGCGATGTTGCAGCAGGATTTCCCGGCCACGCACAATCAAAACCCCCGCCGCACCATTAAGGCCCCAATGTTTATTACCGCAGGCGCATTGGACCCAACCATCACCATCGCGCGCTGCCATGCTCCTAGCCTGTCACACCTATCCACAGTTGGCGCAGTGGTTTGAAATACCGTCTGCGCGGCAATTTATCGTGCCGCACATGGTCGCCATCATTGTCATATTCGCACTTCTCTTTGCTCTTCCTGCACCGGCGGTAGCTGATCAATGCTCAGAAAAAGCATGCATCAATGTCTATACCGATAACAACCACATCATTATCGAGGCCCGAAAGGGCAACACCACCACAAAGAAAACCATCACCCAGGCACCTAAGAAAACAAAGGTAAAACCCTCCCCAAAGCCAACGGTCCGGCCATTGTTTTTTCCAGCCGTAACGCCAAAGGTTGTTGTGAAAAGGCCCGCAGTTAAGCGCACCTACAAACCGCGCATTAAGAAGAGAACAACCAAGGTCAATCTCAGCGATCGATTAACACAACTAGTGCCCACCGCAGGTGTTGCTTATCAACCCGAATTTGAACCCTTGGTCAATGTGCCTGTGTATTTCTGGTGCGACCTTCCATCATTGTTTCAAAGTCGAGTCGACATTATTGGCGAGGTCGTAGATGTTGCCTTACGACCATCCTTTACATGGAGCTTTGGTGATGGCTCCTTTTATTCGACAACAGATAACGGTGCCCCGTATCCGACAGGCAGCATCCGTCACACATATTCACGACCAGGCACCTATGTCATTTCTTTACTGACAACTTGGAATGGCAGCTATACCCATAACGCCCAAGTTCGGGCGGTAACAGGCACAGTGAAAAAGATTTCGATCGCACAAGTAACCGTTGTTCAAGCACCTACTCACTTCATCACACGCAAAGGATAAAGCCATGACCACTGAAAATATGTATGTCAGCATCACATCTCTTCCACTTTCAACAGATCCTGAATTCATTGAAAGTGTTAACACCTTTGCTTTACGCCCTGACATGGATGATCTCAATCTGCTGCAAAGAGATGGTGCTACCGCGGTCATAGATCTATCGATGCAGTTTGCAGATCGCGGCTATCAATGTGATGTCGAGCTTATGTCCCAGGTTTTGGGACGGCTTCTGGATATTCAAGTTCGAGATTTCGCATTGGGTACCCACAACGCAAAAACCTTTGACATCTACTGGAATATGTGGCTATATCTTTTGCGGGTAGCACCAGTTGGTTTTGTAGCACCAGTTGCTTGCTTGTTTGCGACCTTGGCCTATGAACGTGGTGATAGCGAACTGGCGTACCGTGCATTAGATCGAGCAACGGCGGATGATCCAAAGTACTCATTAACCATTTTGTTGCGCAGAGTCTTTGGCTCAGGCTGGCCCGCCGCTGCATTTGCTGCGATGCGGGTGGAGCTACACCCCAAGGTAACGGCTGGGATTTTTGAGTCCTAGTCGCTAGAATTACACCGTTCACGAGTCCTACGTATTAGCCCCGGCTTAGTAGGCGGCAACCCTCCACCGCGGCGGGGTGCTCCGGGTGACGAACAGGTCGCTATGGCGACAAGCGCAGGTGAAGGATTTCAATTGACCGCAACAGGTGCATGGCTCGAGACAGATGATCCGGGTGAACGAAAGTTCATCAAGATCGGTTCTCTCCTTCTTGAAAGTGGCGAGACACTTCCTGATGTCACTATCGCCTTTCAAACATGGGGTGAGTTAAACGCTGCCAAAGACAATGCGATTTTAGTAAATCATGCAATGACGGGTTGGTCAGATGTTCCGGGGTGGTGGCCATCTATGGTCGGCCCAGGATTGCCATTTGATACCGACACATACTTTGTTGTCTGTCCTAATGTGATTGGCGGATGTCAGGGATCAACAGGCCCCTCATCGATAGCAGCTGATGGAAAGCGTTGGGGTTCTCGTTTTCCCGCGGTAACTATTCGGGACATGGTCAATGCCGAGATTGCATTTACAGATGCAATCGGAATCCAAAGGTACAAACTTGCGGTTGGGCCATCTTTAGGTGGAATGCGTGCTTTGGAATGGGCGGTGCAGCTACCAGATCGTGTGGGCGCTATCTGCACAATCGGATCATCTGCAGTTGCAACGGGGGATCAGATCGGTACCGCATCAATTCAAATTCGTGCAATCAAATCTGATCCACATTTCAATAAGGGTGATTACTACGATCAGGAGATCGGCCCCGATGAGGGAATGGGGATTGCTCGGCGGATCGCTCATCTGACATATAGAACAGAAGCTGAGATGGATATTCGTTTTGGTCGCCAGATGCAGGGAGATGACACCGGTCGTTATGCGGTCGAGTCATATCTGGATCACCAAGCAGATAAGTTAGCTAAGCGTTTTGATGCCAATACCTATATCGCCCTGACAGAGGCGATGAATAGCCACGATATTGGCCGGGATCGAGGAGGTGTCGCCGCCGCTCTGGCCACGATCAAGGTTCCAGTGGTGGCTGTATCGATCGACACCGATCGACTCTTTCCGGTACGCCTCCAGGCCGAGATCGCCGAATTAGCCCCCGCAGCCGCCCCTTTAGTGACCATTTCTAGCCCATTTGGCCATGATGGCTTTCTAGTAGAGGTTGAGAGTGTGGGAAATGTGGTGCGAGAGGCTTTAAATCTGGCCAAATAGGCCTTTTGGATGTGCATTTACCCCTGTGGACAAATTATAATATACCTATCGCTTCAGCGGCTTCGCTGAAATAAATCAAAGGACAATTGTGGCTGTATTTAGTGCGCTCAAAAACAAGGTGAAAGCAAAAACTTCATCCAAGAAAGATGCACCAGCTAAGAAAGCTGCTGCCCCAATTAAAAAAGTAGCCGCTAAAAAAGCCGCACCTGCGAAGAAGGCTGTTGCGCCAGTAAAAAAGGCAGCTGTTAAAAAAGCAGCAGCGCCGGCAAAGAAGGCGGCCCCTGTAAAAAAGGCAGCGCCAGTAAAGAAAGCGGCAGCTCCTGTTAAAAAGGTAGCCCCTGCAAAGAAGATTGAACTGAAAAAGGATTTAACAGCTAAAGATGTTCAGCAAATTGTTGATGCTAAGAATGCGGTAATTCGTCAAAATGAGGTTCTTGCAGAGTTAGATTCACGTGGCGTTACATCAATTAATAGAATTCCAAAGAAGGCTGACAAGGATTTAGTGGATGAGGCTCGTGCGCTCGCAACTGAGGTCCCAGTATTAATCGAGAAGTTACGCAAGGGCGGACTTGGTTCACCCTCACGAATTTTGAAGAAGGCTGAATACGATCTCATTGCTCCAAAGCCGGAAGCGGTAAAGGCTGCTCCCGCACCCAAGCTGGATGCAAAGACTGGCAAGGCGATTGTTACAAAGATTGATGGCGAAGAGGTTGAGTTAGAAGAGGTTGAGTTAGAAGATGTAGAAACTCTTATCAAGGAAGTTGTCGAAATTATCGATAACGAAGAAGAGGATAAGGGAAATCAACCACGTGTTGTAGATCTTGCCTCTGATGAGACAACTCAAGGTAATGAAGAGAATGCATTTACATTAAAGGCATCTGAAGAAGATGATGCACCTGCTCAAACAGTTATGACAGCTGGAGCTACCGCCGACCCTGTAAAGGATTACTTAAAGCAGATCGGCCGCGTTGCGCTACTGAATGCAGAGCTTGAAGTTGAGCTTGCTACACGCGTAGAAGTTGGTCTTTTTGCAGAAGAAAAGTTAAAGCACGAGAAGAAGCTTGATAAGAAGTACAAGCGCGAACTGGAATGGCTTGTTGAGGATGGAAAGCGCGCGAAGAACCACTTGCTAGAAGCAAACCTTCGTCTGGTTGTATCTCTTGCAAAGCGCTACACCGGTCGTGGAATGTTGTTCCTAGATTTGATTCAGGAAGGTAACTTGGGTCTGATCCGTGCGGTTGAGAAGTTTGACTACACAAAGGGTTACAAGTTCTCGACATATGCAACATGGTGGATTCGCCAGGCGATTACCCGCGCGATGGCTGACCAGGCTCGCACGATCCGTATTCCGGTACACATGGTTGAAGTTATTAATAAGTTGGCACGTGTACAGCGCCAGATGCTTCAGGATCTTGGTCGTGAACCGACCCCTGAAGAGCTAGCCAAGGAGCTAGATATGACACCTGAAAAGGTTGTCGAGGTTCAGAAGTACGGTCGCGAGCCAATCTCACTTCACACACCACTGGGTGAAGAAGGAGATTCAGAGTTTGGTGATTTGATTGAAGACTCTGAAGCTGTCGTTCCAGCTGATGCGGTTTCATTCACATTGCTGCAAGAGCAGCTGCACTCAGTTCTTGACACCTTGTCAGAGCGCGAGGCTGGCGTAGTTGCAATGCGATTTGGTTTAACTGATGGACAACCTAAGACACTTGATGAGATCGGAAAGGTTTACGGAGTAACTCGTGAACGTATTCGTCAGATCGAATCAAAGACAATGTCAAAGCTTCGTCACCCATCACGTAGCCAAGTTCTGCGCGATTATCTAGATTAAGAGAGCTAGATATAAGTGGAGAACAATAAGGTTTTCATTAATCCAAAGAGCGGATCTATCCGTGTAACTGGAACGATTGACATTGTTGATTCTGAAGGCAATGTCATTGAAACAATTGAAAACCCAAAGTTTTGTGGCTGTGGCCACTCACAAGAAAAGCCCTTCTGCGATGGTTCGCATAAGGGCTTTCTCGATAAAAAAGATTAGTTTTTAGATTCAATCAGCTTTTCTGATTCATCCTGAATCTTTGCGGCAATAGGCTTTAGCTTTTCAGCATATTCCTTGCCGTGATGAGCGCAGAACATCAATTCTCCGCCGTTAAGAAGCACTGCACGGACATAAGCCTGCGCGCCGCATCGATCGCAACGATCAAGGGCGTTAAGAGGTACTGATTCAAGCAACAACTGTTCTGTCATTTCTCTTCCCTTATTCTCTCCGAGTGCCGTTACTTCTTACTTCCTTCTATGGAACAGGAAACCACATATATTTATTCCCCGCTCGTTAAATTTCATTTAATTTCACTAATTAACGCTGAATTAACACTGAGAGTCGACAAATTCCAATATCTGAGACCCTTTCGGCGCGCTTACGCTGAAAAATAGGGTGAGACGGATAATCTTTCGCCCCATGGCCGAGAAAGATGGAACTGCGACCCCTTTGCAAGATAGCTATACCGCAAAAGATCTCGCAGTCCTCGAGGGTCTAGATGCCGTTCGCAAACGCCCAGGTATGTACATCGGTTCAACCGATTCACGTGG
>CAXNDW010000053.1:0-6812 GCA_964201405.1 Candidatus Planktophila sp. | reverse complement strand
GGTGGTGTTCAAGGTTTTGCAAGTGTTGGCGGCTTCTTAGGAATCATCGCCTTGTGCGTCTTTGCTGCGCAAACTGCGCAGGAGTACACATATGGAACTCTTCGCAATTTGTTGGTTCGTCAACCAAGCCGAATGAAGATCTTGGCTGGAAAACTAATTTCAATGATGATCTTTGCCCTTGTCATGATTATCTTGTCTGCAATCGTGAGCATTGCAACTTCTGTAATTTTGGCACCAACTGTTGATGTCTCAACAGAGTTATGGTTCTCATCTGCCGGAATCGAGTTCATCTATTCAACATTTGTTAATGTTGCAATTTCAGTAGTTGGATTTGGAATTATCGGAATGGTCCTAGGGCTATTGCTCCGCTCACCAATTAGCGCAATCTCATTTGGTGTTCTTTGGTTATTAATTGTTGAGAATCTGCTGGTAGCGGTAAAGAGTTCGACCCAATCGTGGCTGCCGGGATCACAATTAACGATTATTGCTTCAGGCGGAAGCTTTGATGTCACCTACTCACATGCCCTTGCTGTCGGAGGCGCATATGTTGCAGTTGGTGCCTTAGTGGCATCAATTCTCTTTGTCCGCCGTGATGTAGCTAATTAGGGACACTCACACCTAAAAACAGCTTTTTCCAAGGTTGGGCATTTATTCTTGAACCCTTCCCTCCGAAAGGTTAATTGTGAAAAAGAGTTTTAGGGCGATTTCCCTTGCGGTAATTGTGGCGCTGGCGGTTCCGCCAGTTACCGCTGTTGCGGCACCTAAACCAACCTTGGCGGAGATTGAGGCTGCAAAGAAGGTTGAAGCGGCGAAGAAAAAAGCGGCAGATGCACAAGCCAAAAAGTTAGCTGCCGCTAATCAAAGTTTAAGAACCCTCACCGCAAAGGCAAATGCTGCGACAGCGTTGTATCGAAAGGCGCAAGCAGAGTTAGCGGTAGCAACTACGGCAGCAAACCTTGCAGCCAAGCATGCCGCAGAGACCGCCGCTGCTGTTGCCGAAGCTCACGCAACTATTGGACGTTTGGCTTCAAATGCTTACATCATGGGTGGAAGCATTACCGATATCGAACCTTTGCTTAGTTCAAATGGCCCACAAGATTTAATCGATCAACTTTCAACCTTGAGCACACTCGGTGCACAAAACTCAGTTGCACTTGCACGATTCAAGGTGGCTGAGGAAGAAGCACGAAAAGCAAAAAAGATTGCAGATGATGCAAAAGCTGTTCAATTGATTGCAACAGAAAAAGTTGAGGCTGCTAAAAAAGTTGCAGATGATGCTAAGGCTGAGCAAGCCAAAGAGGTAGCAAAGCTTCAAAAGGTTCAAGATGAGTTAATGCGCCAGTTGATGAGCGCGCGCAAAGTAAGAACAACTCTTGAGCAGCAACGACAACTTGCACTGCTCGAAGAGAGTCAAGCAAACACAGCTATACAAACCGGAGGCCAAAAAAATGTTTGGCCTGATCGTGGATTTAAGGGACGTTCAACAAGTCGAACAACACAAACACAACGTGATAAAGCTGTTGCATTTGCGAAGACACAAGTGCTTGCCCGTAAACCATATGTGTGGGGCTCAGAGGGTCCTAACTCATTTGACTGTTCAGGTTTGGTTTATGCCGCGTACAGGTCAGCAGGATTAGGTTGGCCAAACTGGGATCGACTTAACTCCGCCCTTTATTCAGGGTACACAATGCATGTTTCGCTGAAAGAGCTTGTTCCAGGCGATTTACTCTTTTACTCCTACAAGGGAACAATCTCGACTATTCACCACATTACGATCTACGCCGGAAATGGAATGATGTGGGAAGCGAACTCAAAGGGTAAGGGCTTGCTGTACTCAAACATCTACAGCATCAAGGGTTTGATGCCATTTGGTGGCCGCGTCTAAAACAGCACTACTCTTGAGCCATGACGTCAGCGGTCCCAACGGTACGTAACGCTGTTCGCACCTGGCTAGATAAATACGAAGCTGGCGACACAGTTCTAGTTGCAGTTTCTGGTGGGGCTGATTCATTAGCTTTATCTCACGCATTATCAATTGAAGCAAAAGAGTGTGTCATTACAGTTATTGGTGTAACTGTTGACCACCAACTTCAAGAAAATTCTAGAGCGCAAGCAGAAAAAGTTAAAGAGCAGTTAAAAAACTTTGGCTTAAGTTGCATCATTAAAAAAGTTAAAGTTGAAATTAAGGATGGATTAGAAGCCTCTGCCCGCAAAGCACGTTATGAAGCTTTACAAGTAGCAGCACAGGAGCACAACGCTGTTGCGGTTTTTCTTGGACATACTCGTGATGATCAAGCAGAAACAGTTTTACTTGGATTAGCCCGTGGCTCTGGAACTCGTTCGCTGTCTGGAATGGCACACCATAAAGGCTTGTATGTTCGTCCATTACTTGAAGTGACAAGAGTTCAGAACGAGCAGTACTGCAAAGAGCTAAAGTTAGAGTTTTGGAATGATCCTCACAATGAGAATCCAGATTTTTCACGTGTTCGAGTCCGCACCGTTGCATTACCAGCGTTAGAGATGAGCATCGGTCCAGGAATCACAGAGGCTTTAGCTCGCAGTGCACATCTCTTGCGAGATGATGCAGATGCTTTAGAGAATTGGGCAAAGCGAGAAGAGGATGAGTTAGATCTTTCAGATCTTGACTGTTCCCATCTAGAAACTTTGCCTCGAGCCATTCGAACCCGAGTCATCAGAGCGGCGATCTATGCGGCAGGTGCTCCTGCTGGGATGGTCACAATGGAGCATGTGGGCGGGGTTGAGGCTTTAATCTCAGCCTGGAGCGGCCAAGGTGCGCTCAATTTGCCGGGCGGTGTGAAGGTTGAGCGGATTTCGGGCAGACTTTCGCTCTCACAGCACCGACCTTAGGGAGAACCGTGGATTTAGAAGCAGTCAAGGGCGATATCGAACGAGTAATCGTGACCGAAGAGCAGTTGCAGGTTCGCATCAAAGAGCTTGCCGCACAGGTCGATAAGGATTACGAAGGTAAAGACCTTTTACTTGTTGGCGTTCTCAAAGGCGCTGTTATGGCTGTCGCTGATTTCTCACGCGCATTACAACGTCATGTCGATATGGATTGGATGGCGGTTTCTTCATACGGCTCCGGAACCAAATCCAGCGGCGTTGTTCGAATTCTAAAGGATCTTGATCGCGATATCACAGGTAGAAATGTTTTGATTATTGAAGACATCGTTGATTCCGGTTTGACCCTTTCGTGGCTTAAGGCAAACCTTGAATCGCGCGGAGTTGGTTCTGTAGAAATTCTCTCAATTCTGCGCAAGCCTGAAGCTGCAAAGGTTGAGGTTGATGTGAAGTACGTTGGCTTTGATATTCCAAAGGATTTTGTTATTGGATATGGACTCGACTTTGACGAGAAGTATCGCAACCTCCCATTTATTGCTGTGCTTGCTAAGCACATGTACGAATAATCTCTGGAGTCCCCACATATGTCACAAGTGCAAAAACCAAAGAAACCCGCGAAGAAGAGTTTTTCGGGTAAGCAAACAAACAAGAAGCCTCCAACAAAGAGTCAAAGATTATTTCGGGGACCTCTCTTTTGGATTGTTGCTGCAATCTTTGCCGTTACTGTATTTGGACAGATCTCTTCTGCAGGCAATCGCTACACACAGATCGAAACATCACAGGCGATCGAAGCAATTTCTAAAGCACAAGTCCTTTCAGCTGAATTAGTTGATAGAGATCAGAAGATTCGCTTAATACTCACGCCTGGCACATTAATTAAGGGCTCATCCAAGGTTGAAGCTTTTTATGTAGCCCGCCAAGAGCCAACAATTGTTGATGCATTGACAGGAAATCCACCTGCAAATGGTTGGAATGTGAAGGTTCCATCGCAATCGCTGCTTGTTTCATTCCTCTTTTCTATAGTTCCCTTCTTATTGATTGGCTTTTTATTCTTTTGGATGATGAGTCAAGCCCAAGGCGGAAACAAGGTTTTCCAGTTTGGAAAATCCCGTGCAAAGCTTCAGGATCCTGATGTACCTAAGACAACCTTTAAGGATGTCGCTGGAGCAGATGAGGCACTTGCCGAACTTGATGAGATTAAAGATTTCTTAGCTAAGCCAGAAAAGTACGCACCTCTTGGTGCCAAAATTCCAAAGGGTGTTTTGTTGTTTGGTCCTCCAGGAACAGGAAAGACTCTGCTTGCTCGCGCCGTTGCCGGTGAAGCGGGAGTTCCTTTCTATTCAATCTCTGGCTCTGATTTCGTCGAAATGTTTGTTGGTGTAGGCGCGGCTCGTGTTCGCGATCTATTTGCTCAAGCTAAAGAGAATGCACCTGCGATTGTTTTCATCGATGAAATTGATGCAGTTGGACGTCAACGTGGTGCTGGAATGGGTGGCGGACATGATGAACGTGAACAAACCCTTAACCAACTTTTGGTTGAAATGGATGGATTTGAAGATAACTCAAAGGTTATTTTGATTGCTGCAACAAACCGACCAGATGTTTTGGATCCAGCATTACTTCGTCCAGGCCGTTTTGATCGTCAGATTGCAGTTGATCGTCCAGATCTCAAGGGACGTGAAGCGATTTTGCAGGTTCACGCTAAGGGCAAGCCGATTAGCGATGAGGTAAAGCTAGTTGAATACGCACGTCGTACACCTGGTTTTACAGGTGCTGATCTAGCAAATGTCCTTAATGAGGCGGCTTTGCTTTCTGCACGTGATAACAAAACTGTCATTGGCAATATAGAACTTGATGAGGCGATCGACCGCGTAATGGCTGGACCACAACGTAAATCACGTTTAATGAATGATGATGAACGTCGTGTTACTGCTTATCACGAAGCAGGTCATGCACTTGTTGCCCATGCGCTGCCACATACAGATCCAGTTCACAAAGTAACGATCATGCCGCGTGGTCGTGCACTTGGTTACACAATGGTTCTTCCAGATGAGGACAAGTACTCAACAACACGGAACCAATTGTTAGATCAATTGGCGTACTCACTTGGCGGTCGCGCCGCCGAAGAGTTGATTTTCCATGATCCATCAACTGGCGCATCAAATGACATTGAGAAAGCAACCGCACTTGCTCGTGCAATGGTTACACAATATGGAATGACCGAAGCGGTCGGTGCGATCAAACTTGGTGGAGGTTCAACGGAACCTTTCCTTGGTCGCGATTATGGACATCAGCGTGACTACAGCGAGAACATTGCTGCTGTTGTGGATCGTGAAATCCGAACCTTAATCGAGAACGCTCATCAAGAGGCCTTTGATATTTTGGTTGCTAATCGCAAGATCCTTGATGAGATGGTGATTCAGCTACTTGAAAAGGAAACCCTTAACAAGGATGAGATCGCAGATATTTTCAAGAAGGTAAAGCTTGTTACAAAGCGTCCAGCTTGGACAGGTTCAGCAACACGTATTCCTTCAGAGCAACCACCTGTTGATGTTCCAGAACGTTTAGCGGTCGAAGCCCCTGTCGAAGAAAAGAAGAAGCCTGTCCGACGAAAGAAGGCTGCAAGTGACGGTCAATAAGGTCACAGTGACAGATGGACGTGCATCTGGTCCTTATGACCAGGAACGTGCGGAAAAGGCTGTCCGTGAACTGCTTTTAGCCCTTGGCGAGGATCCAGATCGCGAAGGTTTAAAGGAGACCCCAGCACGTGTTGCACGTGCAATGAAGGAGAACTTCGAGGGGTTGTGGCAATCACCTGAAGATGTTTTAACAACAACATTTGATATTGGTCATGAAGAGCTTGTAATTGTTCGTGATATCGAAGTCTTTTCACATTGCGAGCACCACTTAACCCCGTTCCATGGTGTGGCTCATATTGGTTACATTCCACGAGGAAAGATCACTGGTCTTTCAAAGTTAGCTCGTTTAGTTGATATGTACTCAAAACGCCCACAAGTTCAGGAACGTTTAACAACACAAATCGCAGATGCAATGGTTGAGATTTTGGATCCGCTAGGTGTCATCGTCATCATTGATTGCGAACATCTATGCATGTCTATGCGTGGAGTAAAGAAATCTCATGCACGAACAACAACATCTGCTGTGCGTGGAGCGCTGAATAATCCAGCAACTCGCGCAGAAGCAATCTCCTTAATAACTAAGGGTTAACTCATGTTGGTGATGGGCATTTTAAATGTAACGCCTGATTCATTTGCCGATGGAGGAAGACACAATGATTTCGAGGCTGCTGTTGCACGCGGCCTTGAAATGATCGCTGAAGGTGTAGACATCATTGATATTGGTGGTGAATCAACTCGCCCCGGTGCAGAGCGGGTCACAGAGGAAGAAGAGATTTCACGCACTGTCCCCGTGATCAAAGAGTTAGCTAAATACGGAACCACAATTAGCATTGACACGATGAGAGCAAGTACAGCAGAGGCTGCAGTTCAAGCAGGTGCATCCATGATTAATGATGTAAGCGCAGGCTTAGCTGATGGAGTGATGCTGCAAACAGCGGCTCGGTTAAAGGTTTCATATATCGCGATGCATTGGCGTGGGCACTCGAAAGATATGAATTCCAAGGCTGTTTATGGGGATGTCGTGAGCGAAGTTATTTCAGAGCTCAATGAGCGCATTGAAGCAGCGTTAGATGCAGGAATTCAAAAAGATAAGTTGATCATCGACCCAGGTATTGGTTTTGCAAAGGATGCTGAACACAACTGGGCAATTATCGATTCAATAGATCGCTTTGTATCCATGGGTTACCCAGTCTTAGTTGGAGCTTCACGAAAAAGGTTTTTAGGTGGGGAATCACCTGATGAAAGAGAGCAGGCCACAATCGAATTAACAAAACGACTTGGCACTACTGGTGTCTGGGCGGTTAGAGTTCA
>CAXNDW010000052.1:0-6918 GCA_964201405.1 Candidatus Planktophila sp. | reverse complement strand
AACACAGCAATCTCTGAAAAGATCGCACGTGAAATCGCAGCAACACAGCTTGCTGTTCCAGAAGGATTTACCGTTCATCCTAAGTTGACTCCACAGCTTGCAAAGCGTGTGGAATCCCTAAACGATGCAACGATCGATTGGTCAACCGGTGAAATGTTGGCATTTGGATCATTGCTACAAGAGGGTCACCCAATTCGTCTTGCAGGACAAGATGCACGTCGTGGAACCTTCTCAAACCGTCACGCGGTTATCGTTGATAAGGAAAATGGCAGTGAGTGGACTCCGCTTCGCGCATTGATCAGCGATGAAAATCAATTCTTTGTTATCGACTCATTGCTCAGCGAATATGCAGCGATGGGCTTCGAATATGGCTACAGCCTTGAGCGTGAAGAAGCTTTAGTTCTCTGGGAAGGCCAGTTTGGTGACTTCGCAAATGGAGCCCAAACAGTTGTCGATGAGTTCATCTCTTCTGCATTGCAGAAGTGGGGCGAGCGTTCTTCCGTTGTTTTACTTCTTCCACACGGATATGAAGGACAAGGACCAGATCACTCATCAGCACGTATTGAGCGTTATCTACAACTTTGTGCAGAGCAGAACATGACTGTGGCGCAACCTGCCAGCCCATCCAGCTATTTCCACTTACTACGTTGGCATGCAAAGAACCCTGCGCGACGTCCATTGATTGTCTTTACACCAAAGTCAATGCTTCGCCTCAAGGCTGCAGCATCTGCGCTATCTGATTTCACAACCGGACACTTCCGTCCAGTTATCGGTGATGATTCAGTCCAAAATGCATCACGAGTCATCTTCTGTTCAGGAAAGATTTATCACGACCTCGTTGCAGAGCGTGCAAAGCTTGGCGAAACAGGTACAGCGATAGTTCGCGTTGAACTTTTGTACCCACTGCCAATTGATGAAATGGTTGCTGAAGCAAACAAGCATCCAAATGCAAACTTGCTATGGGTACAAGATGAGCCTGCTAACCAAGGCCCATGGTCACATATCGCCTTGCGTACATCTGATGCTCATGGTGGACATGGATTTGGTGATCGCATCTTGCGTCGCATTTCTCGTCGTGCAACCGCATCTCCTGCAACTGGAAGTCATCACCTGCACGAGGATGAGCAAAAAGCATTGTTGTTGGAAGCTTTTACTCGCTAGCGCTTTTTGCGATATCTAAAGAGCACTACACCAACAACTTCATTGGCTGGAATCCATCCCCAGCTGCGTGAATCGGTGCTTTCATCATTGTCACCTTGAACCCAGAAATTACCGCCGTGAGATTTTTGAAGGCGCTTTACTAAGAAAATACCTGGGCGTTCTTCCCGCTCTACAACGACAACCTTGCCCAGAATCCGTTCGCCAACCAATGGAGCAAGCCCACCTTCAAGCCAGGAAACCACAAGCCAGTCCCCATCCTTATAGGTAGGGGCCATTGATGATCCTGAGACCCTGACTGTGCCAAATTTGCTCACGGGCGGTAGTCTCGCACCATAAGCACGGCAATTCCATCTCACACATATCAAACACAAGTGCTTAATAGGGGAGAAGAAAATGTTTGCACCAAAGACAACTGTCTACGCACACTGCGATCTGCCATGTGGTGTTTATGACCCAGCACAGGCAAAGATCGAAGCGCTATCTGTAAAGGCATGCATGGAAAAGTACGCAGCTAACCCAGATGCGGATTTCCGTTCACGTTCAGTGGCGATCAAGGAAGAGCGTTCACACCAGGTTAAGGAGCATCTATGGGTGCTATGGACCGATTACTTCAAGGCTCCACACTTCGAGGCATACCCTCAGCTGCACTCATTGTTCAATGAGGCAACAAAGCTTGCAGGTGCTGCAGGAACAAAGGGAACTCAGGATGTTGCAGTTGCAGATTCATTGATCGCAAAGATCGATGAGATTGCTGAAATCTTCTGGGCAACCAAGAAAGCGTAGTTCTTTTCTGATTGCTTGAAATTACCTGATCTAAAGCAAGTAAAGCAGAGCAACAATTTATTTATCGTTTTGAATTAAGTGAAGAGCAGCGGTGCGGGCGAGGAAAGATACTCGCTCCACCGCTGATCTTTTTATCAAAGCCGCTGCAATTTGGCGTTCATTTTCATAGACCTCACACTCAAAGGTCAGCTCTTTTCCTGATATTTCAATAACACGTGATGTCCCGCGTAGAGATGCACCAATTCCCGCTGGCGATAATGAGATGAATTCGACACTGACTGGAATAGTTGTTTCACCAGGCTCTAGGTAAAGATCCAGAGAAAGTATTGCGGCATGCTCCATCAAGTTAATCAGTAAGGATGGAGCGATAATTGGAAGATCACCTATACCAATAGCAACCGATGTATCGCCTGGGCGAACTACCATCTCGGTGAATCCAACCGCCCCTAGAACTTCATCCTCTGGCAACATCGCAATTAACCCTGCCCATGTGATGACGATGGATTATCGCCATCATTGCTTGAATCTTCTGGGTTTAAAATACGAATCTCTTCGGTGTGTTCAATAGTTACCTCGCGGTGTTCAATCTGACCAAACTCATCAATCTCGATGGAAATCTCAGTCATGCTGTACTGGGTAACAATTTCGGTAAATGATCCAGCCATTTGTGCATGAATCTGGCGATAAATCGCATCATGTAAATCTTCTGGAGCCTTCTCGTTACAGCTACGGCGCAAGGTATCTTGCATGAGCTGTCGCATCGCTTGTTCATGAGCTAACTCAGCTTCACATGATGGACATGCAGAGATATGAACTTCAATTAAACCAATATGTGGCTGTTCAATACTTCCCTCAATAAGAAGAACAAAGGAGTTGAGAACCTCATTACAGGCCAGAGAGTTTTTACCGCTGTAGAACTCGCTGAAACTCATGGCTTCGCCCCCGAACTTTTCTCGGTGGTGTGACCCAGTTCCTTTGCATACTCAGTTAACCGTTCGCGCAGCTGTTTTCTTCCCCGATGCAGACGTGACATCACCGTTCCTGCAGGGACTCCAACAATTTCAGCGATCTCCTTGTATGAAAAACCTTCGACATCGGCTAGATAAACAGCGATACGAAACTCTTCTGGGATGTCCTGCAAAGCACGCTTGATATCACTATCGGGCAAATTTTCTAGAGCTTCAACCTCTGCAGACTTTCCTTGATCACTACTGTGGGATGCAGCAGCGGCTAGCTGCCAATCTTCGATCTCGCCTGAGCTCAATTGAGGACGGCGCTGATCCTTGCGATAAGTATTGATAAATGTTGTTGTTAAGACGCGATACAACCACGCACGCAGATTTGTTCCTGGCTCAAATTGATGGAATGAAGCAAAGGCTTTCAAATAAGTATCTTGAACTAAATCCTTTGCATCATGCGGATTCTTTGTGTAACGCAGAGCTGCCGCATACAACTGATCTGTGAAGGCAAGGGCATCTCGCTCGAAGCGGACAGCACGATCCGCCGAGCTCTCTTTAACTAGGTCCGTTGACATCGCCTAAAACACTATCGTTAAAAGAGGGTTTCTGGCTCTCCCAAAGGCAGTTCGACGATTAAACCTTTTCCATTATTTGCCACGCTATTGACCGCACTGGATACCGGATGGGCCTTAACAATTGATTCTGGATTCTCAACCACCATTAAGGATTTCAACTCATTGATATCGGTATTGCGTGGGTTGAGCCATGTATCCCAACGATCCTGTGGCATAAAGACCGGCATTCGACTGTGAATCGTTGCTAACTCGCCCTGAGCTTCTTGCGTAATGATGGATGCGGTTTCGATTACTTCGCCATTCGGGGCTCGCCAACTGCTCCAGATTCCAGCGATTGGAAGTTGATCGCCGTTACGTGCAGAGATGTAAAAAGGTTGCTTAGGGGAGTACTTGCCCAAAGCTGTTGCCCATTCGTAATAGCCACTTGCCGGAATCAAACATCGCGTTGCGCGGAATGCATTTCTAAAGGTTGGCTTTTCATGAATCGATTCACTGCGTGCATTGATCGCACGGGATTGCGAAGCGCGCGCTTCCTGGAAATCTGTAAGCCATGGACCGATTAATCCCCACGAAACCACCGCTAACGCCTTTTCTCTGGATGTGTCATTGCCAGATTGATCATTAGCGCGAAGGATGTAAATGGGATTTGTTGGTGCGATATTCCAGTTCAGTGGCAATGAACTTTCGGGAGAGGTGCCTGTTACTGAAAACTGCTCCATAAGCTCGCGCATGTCGGCGGTTTGCGCATAACGTCCACACATAATTCAAGGGTATCGCAGGAGCGGTCTGCGGTTAGACTTAGGCGATGACAAACAACGCCCACTGGCCCGCGATTTACCGCGGCGCAACACCAGTTGATATCAGCGTTGTCATTCCTGGATCAAAATCTGTAACCAACCGTGCCTTGATTTTGGCGGCACAGGCAAAGACCCAATCTGTTTTACGCCGTCCCTTAGTTTCACGGGATAGCGAATTAATGATGGCGGGCCTAAAAGCATTAGGTGTTGGAATTGAAGAAAAGAGAGTTACTGTCAATGGTCTTGAAGAGTTGCAGTGGATTGTTACGCCGGCAGCTTTAAAGGGTGGAGTAAAGATTGATGTTGGAAATGCCGGAACGGTTATGCGCTTTTTGCCTCCGCTTGCAGCACTTGCAACGGGTGAAGTAGCTTTTGATGGCGATCCCCGTTCTTATGAAAGACCACTAGGCCCAGTTATTAAAGCCTTGGAAGAGCTTGGCGTTTCAGTAGACCATGAAAATCGCTATAGCTTGCCTCTGAAGTTGCATGGCACCGGTTCAATTCCTGGCGGCGATCTCACAATTGATGCAAGCGCATCAAGTCAGTTCTTATCAGCACTGCTATTGGTTGCACCAAGTTTTGATAAGGGAATCGTTGCCAAGCATCAAGGTGGCTCACTTCCATCAATGCCACATATTGAAATGACCGTCGAAATGTTGCGCGACTTTGGAGCAACGGTTGAAGTAAATGCGGCTAACCAAAGCTGGAGCGTTAAGCCAGGTGCGTTACATGGAAAAGATTTAGTCATAGAACCAGATTTATCAAACGCTGCGCCATTTCTTTCACTTGCGATGGTGTGTGGCGGAAGTGTGACAATTGCAGATTGGCCCAAGGTGACGACACAACCTGGTGATCAGTTGCGTTCAATTCTTAAATCAATGGGTGCAACTGTCTCAATGAGCGATGCTGGTTTAACACTTAAGGGCAGTGGAACAATTCATGGAATCGATATAGATCTTCATGATGTTGGTGAGCTAACCCCTTCAATCGCTGCCCTTGCTGCCCTTGCCGATTCACCATCACATTTGCGTGGAATTGGGCACTTACGCCTCCATGAAACCGATCGCCTTGCTGCACTAACACGTGAAATTAACGCGCTAGGCGGAAATGTGGTTGAGGAAGAAACCGCTTTACACATTACCCCCGCACCTTTGCATGCTGGTGTTTTCCATACATACGAGGATCATCGATTAGCTACAGCTGGTGCAGTTTTGGGTTTAGTTGTTCCAGGAGTTGAAGTGGAAAACATTGCAACAACTCGTAAAACCCTTCCAGATTTCCCAGGACTGTGGAGCTCACTTTTAGTATGAGTCCACGCGAATACGATGAATCAGATGTGCGCATCCGCCCATCCCGTAGCACCCGTCCGCGAAGCAAGGATCGTCCATCACACAATGATGCAATTACCGCTTTAGTCACAACGGTGGATCGTGGTCGCCAGACCTGCATAACAGAAGATGGCACCATCGTTACCGCGATGCGTGCACGCGAACTAGGTCCGAAATCAGTTGTAACTGGTGACAATGTTTCATTAGTCGGAGATATATCTGGCACAGAAGGAACCCTTGCTCGCATTGTTGCGGTTCAAGAGCGTCGCAATTCGTTAAGCCGAACAGTTGATGATGCCGCACAAGTTGAGCGCACCATCGTTGCCAATATTGATCAGCTGGTAATTGTTGTTGCTGCCGCTAATCCAGAGCCTCGTCGCGGATTGATTGATCGCTTCTTGGTGTCAGCTTTTACCGAAGGCATTGTTCCCAAAATTGTTGTCACAAAGACAGATATCAGCGAGGTACCACCATTTCTTGCAGAGTATGCCGATTTAGATGTCGAGATTATTCATACCGCGATAAAGAGTGAATCACGGGAAGAGAATTTAGCAAAGTTGCATGAAGTTCTTGAAGGTAAGATTTCTGTCTTGGTTGGACATTCAGGTGTTGGAAAATCCACATTGATTAACGCCTTAATTCCTGAAAGTAATCGCGCAACTGGTGATGTCAATCTTGCTACAGGGCGTGGACGACACACATCTTCCAGTGCGATCGCCTTGCCGTTGGTAGACAGCGTAGGTTGGATTATTGATACACCTGGCATCCGCGCCTTTGGTCTTTCGCACATTGATAATCAACGAATTGTTGATGCCTTTAGTGACTTATCGGAGGTTGCTGCCAACTGCTTATCCAACTGTTCGCATGCTGAAAGCAGCTGCAAACTTGATGCATGGGCCGCACCCGATGGCGTGCCAAACCCTCACAGAACAGCGCGCCTGGCAAGCCTTCGCTCACTATTAGCTGTTAAGGACGCACCTATAACTCCTGTGGAATAGACTCACTCCATTATGAGCACAGCTAATGGTTCAACGCAGATTCTGGATGATCTCGCCCTAGCCCATGCTTTAGCTGATCTTGCAGATGCAATTACCTTAGATCGATACCAAGCTCAAGATTTGGTGATTACCACCAAGCCAGATAACACTCCTGTTACCGATGCTGATCGCGCAGTTGAAACCGCAATTCGCGAGGCGTTAGCAACTCATCGCCAATCAGATGGATTAGTTGGCGAAGAGTTTGGAAGCGACAAAGGAAGTTCTGGTCGCTACTGGGTTATCGACCCAATTGATGGAACTAAAAACTTTATGCGCGG
>CAXNDW010000051.1:0-6918 GCA_964201405.1 Candidatus Planktophila sp. | reverse complement strand
GCATCACTAGGTCTCGATGGAACTGAGGTTTTCTCCATCACCGGAATCACCGCACTCAACAACGGGGGAGTTCCAAAGGAGCTAACGGTGACAGCTGGAGCTAAGACATTTACCGCAAAGGTTCGTATCGATACTCCAGGTGAAGCTGATTACTACCGACATGGCGGAATCATGCAGTATGTACTTCGATCATTGTTGGCTGAGTAAATACTTACTCACTTACGATGAAAATCAATATACAGTCGCCAGACCAACTACGGGGCATGAGCCCTGCAGAATTGGATTCGCTAGCAGCTGATATTCGAGAGTTTCTCATTGAAAAGGTTTCACAAACCGGCGGTCACCTTGGACCCAATCTCGGCGTGGTGGAGTTAACCATCGCTGTTCATAGAGTTTTTCAATCTCCACGAGATGTTGTGCTCTTTGACACAGGACATCAATCCTATGTTCACAAAATTCTTACCGGCCGCGCTGATCAATTTGATTTGTTAAGGCAACGTAATGGAATTTCAGGTTACCCAAATCGCCGTGAAAGCGAACATGATGTAATTGAAAACTCTCATGCGTCAACCGCTTTGTCGTGGGCAGATGGAGTCTCTCGCGGATTTTCATTGTCTGGACAATCAGATCGTCATGTGGTCGCGGTTGTTGGCGATGGAGCTTTAACTGGGGGAATGTCCTGGGAAGCGCTCAATAACCTGTCCCCAGAATCAGATAGAAACCTCGTCATTGTTGTCAATGATAATGAGCGTTCATACTCTCCAACTATTGGTGGCTTAGCAGATCACTTAACCTCACTTCGCGCTTCAAGAGAGTACGAGCGAGTACTTGGTCGTGGCAAACGTGTTCTTCAAAAAACTCCAGTTGTAGGTAAATACATTTATGGAACCCTGCATGGACTCAAAAAAGGTATCAAGGATATGTTGGCACCTCAGGGCATGTTTGAAGATCTTGGCTTCAAGTACCTAGGCCCAATCAATGGCCATGATATTTCTGCAATGGAAAAGACTCTACAGATGGCTAAAGAGTTTGGATCACCTGTAATTGTTCATGCGATTACTGAAAAGGGTCGTGGCTACACACCAGCCCTTGAAGATGTCGCTGAAAAGTTTCACGCCGTTGGAATTGTTGATCCAGTTACTGGAAAGCCGCTCAAAGCATCAGCTCCATCGTGGACCAATGTGTTCTCCGAGGAAATTACTCACATTGGTAGAGAGAATTCAAAGGTAGTTGCGATAACCGCTGCCATGTTGGGACCAACTGGTTTGGATAAGTTCTCGCAAAGCTTTCCTGATAGAACTATTGATGTGGGCATCGCCGAGCAGCATGCTGTGACCAGCGCAGCTGGATTGGCCTACGCAGGTATGCATCCCGTGATTGCGATTTACTCCACATTCCTCAATCGAGCCTTTGATCAGTTACTGCTGGATGTCGCATTACACAATGCAGGTGTCACATTTGTTTTAGACCGTGCAGGAATTACTGGAGATGATGGCCCATCACATCACGGTATCTGGGATCTAGCTTTAACTGGAATTGTTCCCAATATGCGAGTTGGTGCCCCACGTGATGGAGCACGACTGAAGGAGATCCTGCGTGATTGTGTTGCTATTAGCAATGCGCCTTCGATGATTCGATTCCCTAAGGGTGCGATCCCGGCAGATATTCCAGCACTAGAACGGGTATCGGATGTAGATCTTTTGCATCGCGGTGCATCAAAAAAGGTCTTGCTGATCAGTGTTGGAGCAATGGCTGGGATGGCTCTTGAAGTCGCACAGATTGCAAAAGAAAGATCGATTGAAATTACCGTCGTAGACCCTGTGTGGGTGAAGCCAATTTCTCCAGCGGTGATCGCGATGTGTGCCGATTACTCAACTGTAGTTGTTTTAGAGGATGGAATTAAGCATGCAGGAATCGCAAGTGCGATCTCTGAAAGCTTGCGCGAAAGCGGAAGTAACTGCTCGCTGCACTCAATCGGTGTTCCACTTGAATTTATCGAACACTCAAAGCGCAATGAAATTCTTGATGATCTAGAAATAACCCCTGCTGCAATTGTGCAGCAGATTGCAGGGTGGATTTCTTAGTTTTAGGGAAGGGAAGCAACGCCCTTGTCATGGAAGCGCTTACCGGTGACTGATTCGCTAATTCCTTCACGATCCAAGTACGGCAAGATTCCACCCAAGTGCATTGGCCATCCAGCACCCATCAACATACAGAGATCAATCTCAGCAGGGGTTGTTACAACGCCTTCATCAAGCATCATGCGAGCCTCTTCTGCCAAAGCCTTCAACGCTCGTGCACGTACTTGTTCAGCGGTAGATGGAGTTGTTCCCTTTTCTACGAGAGCAAGTGCTGCAGGGTTTGCACCGACTGAGCCATCCTCGCCCTTAATGTAGAAGTTGCGAACCCCTTCCTTCACCATTCGCTGCATAGTTGGAGAGATTCTGTAGCGAGGGCCAAGGTTGTTGTGCAAGGTTTCTGAAACATGCAGAGCAACTCCAGGACCGACAAGATCCAGTAACTGGAATGGAGACATTGGGAAACCGATCTCCATCATCGCAGAGTCTGCAACATCAGGTGCGGTTCCCTCATCAACTGCATCCGTTACCTCGCCCATAAAGCGTGTGAGTAAGCGGTTAACAACAAAGCCTGGTGCATCCTTACAAATGATCATGGTCTTCTTGAGCTCCTTGCCAACAGCGATTGCTGTGGCAGTGGTTGCATCATCAGTTGTAGATGTACGTGCAACCTCAAGTAACGGCATTACCGCTACCGGATTAAAGAAGTGGAAGCCAACCACACGCTCTGGATTCTTGAGCCCCTCAGTCATTCTTTCGACCGATAGGGAAGATGTATTAGTAGCAAGTACACACTCAGGAGAAACAATGCTTTCCAGTTTTTTGAACAGCTCTTGCTTCAGTGAAAGCTCCTCGAAGATCGCTTCAATGACAAAGTCGCACCCTGCAAAAACAGTTTGATCAGCTGAGCCTGAGATCAAAAGTGATAGTCGACCAGCTGCTTCAGCGCTCATACGCTTCTTTTCGACCAGCTTTGCCAGCTCATTTTTAACCCATGCAACACCCTTATCGGCACGTGCTTGATCAATATCTGTCATTACGACAGGACACTTGAGATTTCGTAACAAGAGCAGCGCCAGCTGTGATGCCATCAAACCTGCACCGACAACTCCGACCTTTGTCACCTTGCGAGCAAGCGCCGGCTTTGGAGCACCTTCTACCTTTTTGCGCTTCTTCTGAATCAAATTAAATGCATACAGTGAAGCACGTAGTGGATCAGACATTGTTAAATCAGCAAGGACTTGATCCTCGGCATCAAAACCTTCACCTAATGTGTTTGTTCTAGCCGCTGCAATGAGCTCTAGAGCCTTCATCGGAGATGCGATCGTTGCGCCACCATACTTTTTCAGCGCTGCAGCCTTACCTGTTGCAAGAGCACTTTCCCAGGCAGGATCATTGCTGTAATCAGCACGTTCGATCTTTGTGGTTCCGTTGAGAACGCCGACAGCAAAACCAATTGAACGCTCTAGGAAATCTGCAGGCTCAAAGATTGCATCAACCACACCAAGCTTAAGTGCATCCTTTGCCTTCATCATGGTGTTGTTGTTGAGAGCGTTAAGCATGATTACCTGAACAGCTCGTTCTGGTCCGATCAACTTAGGCAGGATCGTTGCACCGCCCCACCCTGGAACTAATCCCAAGAAAACCTCTGGCAGAGCTGTAAACGCTGTTGATGCAACTGTGCGGTAATGGCAGTGAAGACCAACTTCAAGACCTCCACCAAGTGCTAAGCCATTGATAAATGCAAATGTAGGAATTTTGCTTTCGCCTAAACGTCGAAATACATCATGTCCTAGCTTTCCAATAGCTAATGATTGACTGCGATCATTTAAAAATGAGAGTGCTGACAAATCGGCACCTGCTGCAAAGATAAATGGCTTACCTGTAATTGCAATCGCTGCAGGATTACGTCCAATCGCATCTGTAATAGCTGCATCGAGCGCCTTCACCGATTGTGCTCCAAATGTATTGGGACGGTTGTGATCATGACCGTTATCCAAAGTTATAAGCGCCATCGAGCCCTTGCCACCAAAGGCTGCAAGATCAATATCGCGAACTAAAGCGTTGGTAACTACCTCTTCAGGTGCTCCTGCTGGAAGTGTGATATCTGCGCTCATGATTACTTTGCTCCCTTGAAGAGTGGGTTTTCCCAGATAACTGTTCCACCCATGCCTAAACCGATGCACATTGTTGTTACTCCATAACGAACCTCTGGTTGTGCTTCAAAGGTACGCGCTAGGTTGAGCATTAATCGCACACCCGATGATGCAAGTGGGTGGCCTACAGCGATAGCGCCGCCGTATGGGTTTACTCGAGGATCATCATCTGCAATTCCAAAGTGATCTAAGAATGCAATAACCTGCACTGCAAATGCCTCATTGATCTCAAATGCACCAATATCTTCAATCTTGAGACCAGCCTGCTTCAGCGCCTTAAGGGTTGAGGGAACTGGTCCGTATCCCATAATTTCTGGTTCGACACCAGCAAATGCAAAGGTGACCATCTTTGCCTTGATCGTTAATCCAAGCTCTAACGCCTTTTCTTCGCTGGCAAGAATTGCAGCTGTTGCACCATCATTGAGTCCAGAAGAGTTTCCAGGTGTTACGCGACCTGAAGGACGGAATGGTGTTTTGAGCCCTGCAAGACCCTCCATAGTTGTGCTGGGGCGTGGAGCTTCATCAGCGGTTGCAACAGTCCAGCCAAGTTCTGCACTTCGTGCAGCGGTTGGGATTAAATCTCGTTGAATTTTTCCTTCTGCATACGCCTGTGCAGTTTTCAACTGCGAGTTCAAGGCATATCGATCTGCTCGCTCCTTAGTTAACTGCGGAAAACGATCATGTAAACGTTCTGCGGTTGCACCCATCGCAAGTGCATCTTGTTCTACAATTCGCTCTGCAAGGTAACGAGGGTTGGGATCCATGCCTTCTCCCATTGGATGGTTACCCATATGTTCAACACCACCTGCAATTGCAATCTCATTTGCACCCATCGCAATTGCACCAGCGATAGTTGTAACCGCGGTCAGCGCACCTGCACACCACCGGTCGATTGAGTAACCAGGAACTGTGTTAGGTAGACCAGATAGCAAAGCCGCGCTTCGACCGATGTTCATTCCCTGATCACCGGTTTGAGTAGCTGCTGCGATCGCAACATCTTCAATTGATGCAGGGTCGATCTTTGGGTTGCGTTCTAGTAAACCTCGGATAGCGCGAACCATCAGATCATCGGCTCGAGTTCCGGCATACATACTGCCGGCCTTTCCAAATGGGGTTCGAACTGCATCAACGAGAACTACGGTGCGAGACATGGTTCATCCTTTGTTAGGTATGAGCGATATGTTACTCGTGGGTATGGCTTTGTGACAGCCCTTGCTACGCCTCGTCGACTGTGGTTTCAGATACCTCGACAGCCAGCGGTTCACGCTCAAGCAGAGCCGCGGCCAGTGCGGGTGCAACTAAATCAATCTGCCATTGGCGAGCACCTAGTTCAGATAAGGCCTTCTGAACCTCTGAGAGAGATAAGAGCGTTGTCGCCCCTGTTGGGGGCTTCCAGCACACCCGACGAATATGTTCGGGGGTAATCAAGTTTTCAACGGGAATCTCATTTTCTTGTGCGATGAGCTCAATGGCCGCACGTGCATGGGACAAGGGTGCAAACTTTTCTGGAAACTTATCTCTCCACAATTTAATAGGAGGCAAGGTATCTGCATTGGTTCGCATCGCTGGCCACTGATCCTCAGGTAGTGCGACAGCGGTTGCTATGGAATCAAGCCAGAGCTGAAGGTTTTCTAACCAACGAGCACGCAACCCCAGCGGTCGCAAACATTTTTCAAACTCCTTCTTAGTTGTCGGAACCGCAATTGCAAGTTCAATAATTGCAGAGTCATTCAAAAGTTTTCCTTGTGCGATATCTTGGACAGAAGCTACCGAGTCTCGTGCGATCCACAATGATTTGATCACCGCTAATTGATCACGCCGTTTAATCTTGTGCATTCCAGATGTTCGGCGCCAGGGATCGACTCGTGGAGGTGCTGGGGCAGCTTTGAGGATAGATGCAAACTCTTCAACCGCCCACGACAATTTTTTGGAGCTCTCTAAAATTGTGTACATTTGATCGCGAAGTTCAACAAGCAACTCAACATCAAGTGCTGCATATGTCAGCCATTCTTTGGGCAAAGGTCGCACAGACCAATCCGCCGCACTGTGTTCCTTAGCAAGAGAAACACCCATCAAGGATTCAAGTAATGGACCTAATCCAACACGTGGCAAACCTGCGATTCTGCCCGCTAATTCAGTGTCGAAAAGTTTGACGGGATTGATTCCTAGCTCCCGTAAACAAGGAAGATCTTGGGTACTGGCATGGAGAATAACTTCATCGGTATTAAGCAGAGTATTAAGTTCAACAAAGATGGGATGTCCTGGTCCAAAGGGGATGGGATCAATTAAATGTAGCCCGCCACCTTGCCTCTTTATCTGAATCAAATATGCACGAGCGCTATATCTAAATCCAGAGGCCCGCTCCGCATCCACTGCGAAAGGGCCGGAGCCTTGAGCCAATTGATTCAAGCTTTCTTTGAAACGATCTTCAGTATCTACTACATCTGGTGTACCTGAAGCAGGCTCTAGTAAGGGAACAGCAACTATTTCTTCGCTCATTGTTAACGCCTGCGGGAAGAAATAGTTGACACACCTTCGGGAACAGGCGGCAAACCAGCTACCTCAGAAATTAAATTGCACCAGCTAATGATGTGATTGATGATCTCCTTGGGATCTTCAACAACCGGTGTCCATGATGCGCGGATTTCAATCTCGGCTTCATTGCTGCGTGGAGATAACTTTCC
>CAXNDW010000050.1:0-6963 GCA_964201405.1 Candidatus Planktophila sp. | reverse complement strand
TTGGGATGGTGTCTTTGATGAGTTAATCAAGCAGAAGAAGTTGATGAGTGATCCAAGTGTTTTGGTGACGATCCCTTCAATGGATGATCCCTCACTTGCACCTGCCGGCAAGCACTCGTATTACGTGCTTTTTCCAACCCCTAATCTCAGTGCAGATATTGATTGGACCAAGCAAGCCAAGCCTTATCGTGATCACATGATTGAAATTCTGGAACAACGCGGATACACAGGATTTGGGGATGCCATTGAAACTGAGGTTCTGACAACTCCACTTGATTGGAAAAACCAGGGTATGGAGGAAGGTGCACCATTTGCTAGCGCCCATACCTTCTTCCAGACAGGTCCATTTAGACCCCGCAACATGGCTGCCGGTATTGAGAATGTTGTATTTGCAGGTTCTGGAACTCAGCCAGGTGTAGGTGTGCCAATGGTGTTGATCTCTGGCCGTCTTGCAGCAGAGCGCATTGTGGGTCCGGTCAAGTAAATGGATGAGTTAACCGCTGCAGGGATTACAGATCCCGATCTTCGTGCATCCTACGAAGAGTGCAAGCGGCTCAATGCCTTACATGGAAAAACGTATTACCTAGCAACTTTGTTGTTACCAAAAGCTAAGCGTCCCTTTGTTCATGCTCTGTATGGTTTTGCACGCTATGCCGATGAAATCGTTGATGATTTGGCATCTGAGCTAAGTGTTGAAGAAAAGGCTGAAGTTCTCAGTACGTGGGGCAACGGCGTTCTTGCAGATCTCAAAAAGGGAACAAGCCAAGATCATGTAGGTCGCGCCTTGATCGATACCGTCAATCGTTTTGATATACCCCACGAGCACTTTGAAGCTTTTTTGCATTCAATGACCATGGATTTAACTGTTCAAGAGTATGAAAGTTATGAAGACTTAATTGAATATGTCTATGGATCTGCAGCAGTTATCGGATTAGAAATGGTTCCAATTCTGGGCCCACTGCACAATGATGCATTTGAAGCGGCAAAGAAACTTGGAATTGCATTTCAATTAGCAAACTTTATTCGCGATGTTGATGAGGATCTTGATCGTGGTCGTGTGTACCTGCCCCTTAAAGAGCTAGCTCAGTGTGGTGTTACTCGCGAAATGCTCGAAGAACGTGTGCTGACCCCAGAAATCATTGAAGCGCTAAAGTTTCAGATCGCTCGTGTACGCCAACTACAAGCTGAGGCCGCTCCTGGGATAAAGATGCTGGAAGCATCAAGTCGCCCCTGTATCGAAGCGGCAAGCTCCTTGTACTGTGGAATCGTCGATGAGGTAGAAAAGATCAGCTATGACATCTTTAATTACAGAGCCAAGACATCGACAGCCCGAAGAATTCGTGTTGCAGGTGCCGCCTTTGTTAAGCGCCAAGTAATTTCACGCTAAAGTAACAACCACGGGAGCCCACAAGGCTGAGAGGGTCTGAGATTCAGACCGACCGATTGACCCATCCGATAATGCGGATGAGGAAAGGATTTAACTATGTCTACCACTTTATTTACAGCCTGGGGCTATGAAGTATCAATTCTTGAGTTCACCGCAGCGGTCGCTTCATTTATAGGCGTGTACCTAGGAACCACCGGCAAAAGAATCACCTGGCCTTGGTGGGTTCTCAGCAGCACCTTGTACGGTGTTTTCTTCTATCAAGTAGATCTTTTTGCAAGTGCGATTTTGCAAATTGTTTTCATTGGTGCAGCTGTTTATGGATGGTTTGGGTGGGCACCAACTGGTGCAGTGCCTGGAACGATCTCTCATCGAATCCGAGTACGAATTGCGATTGGAACATTAGTAAGTGTTGCGGTTCTATCCCCAGTGCTAGCAAATATTGGCGCAGCAGCAACCTGGACAGATGCCTTTATTCTTATCGCTTCCATTGTTGCGCAGTTGCTTATGGTTTATGAGAAGTATGAGACCTGGGTTCTCTGGCTAATCGTTAATGTAGTTGCAACGGTTCAGTACCTTTCATTGGGGTATTGGTTTACCGCACTTCTTTACGGAGTCTTTGCAATCGTTGCAATTCTTGGATGGAAACGCTGGCGTGACTCTCTTAGCCATTGATGGTCCAGCGGGAGCAGGTAAGACAACCCTTGCCGCAAAGCTAGAGGCCGAGTATTCGGTGCACTCGACTGTTCGAGTTGTTCATATGGATGATTTGTACAACGGATGGGAAAATGCACTGAGTAACTCCTTAATGGAGATCTTGGATCGAATCACATCTGCACATTTAGCCGGTCGTGAGTGCACCATCAAAATATTCAACTGGCATCTGATGAAGTTTGACCGTGAAGAGATAATTCATCCGACTGATTACTTGATAATCGAAGGAGTTGGAGCTGCTCAGGCAATAGTGCGAGAAGCAGGTGCGACCACCTATTGGCTGGATATTGATGCTGAAACTGGTTTACAACGGGTTCTGGCACGAGATGGTTCCCACATCGAAAATGAAATGCGTCAATGGCAGATTCAGCAAAGCATTCACTTTGCAACCGATCAAACCCGTGAAAACTGCGAGTTTAAAATCACTTCATAAGGTTTTTTGGGCGCGCCCTCGACTCATGTTGAAGGTGCGCTCCTTAAAATCTGCACATGTCTGATCTGACCGGAGAGCTCATTGATGGGCGCTATCAATTACTGCGTCAGGTCGCTAATGGTGGAATGGCATCGATCTATGAGGCTATCGATACCAGGCTCGATAGAAAAGTCGCAGTCAAGATCATGCACCCGCACCTTGCTCAAGATGAAGCATTTGTCTCGCGCTTTATAAAGGAAGCTAAGGCTGCAGCTGCGCTCTCTCACCCCAACATCGTTGCGGTGCAGGATCAAGGCTGGAATCAAAGTGGAGTCCCAGCGGTCTTTTTAGTCATGGAGCTGATCGAAGGTCATACCCTTCGCGAATATCTCAATGAGCGAGGTCGATTTGAGATTAAGGATGCAATTAATTATTTGACCCCAATCTTGAGTGCGTTAGCAGCTGCACATCAACTTGGAATCGTGCACCGTGACATCAAGCCTGAAAACATTTTGATCTCTACCGAGGGTCGTATCAAGATCGCAGATTTCGGTCTAGCCCGAGGTGAGTTAATCGGTTCAACGATGACAGCAGAATCAAGTGTCATCTTAGGAAGCGTTTCCTACCTATCGCCTGAGCAGGTTCAACGTGGAGTCGCAGACTCGCGCAGCGATGTATATGCCGCGGGAATTGTTGCTTATGAAATGCTGACGGGAGAAAAACCTTTCTCTGCAGACTCCCCTATTCAAATTGCATATATGCATGTTAATGAAGAGATCCCGCGCCTGCGCAGTAAGCGCAAAGATATCCCCAAAGCGTTGGATGAATTGATTGCAAGTTCAACTGCAAAAAATCCAGATGATCGTCCCCGCACCGCTGGTGATTTCCTCGATGCATTGCAGCAGATTCAGATCGACTTGGATCCCCGCAAGAATCAGATGGATCTGGGTTTAGATCTTCCCGTGGAGCCCATCAAAGAAAAGCCCCGCAAGAAGGTAAAGGAGGTCGCTCCTGTTGAACTCACCGAGCCGGTAGTCGAAACAACCAAGGAGATTAGGCGCAAGGAAGAGAAAAAGAGGCGCGCTAGCAATCGAGTTCGCCGCAATCGTAAGGTTGCTTTGATTCTCGCAATAGTTTTGGGTGTTGGAGGTTGGTGGACTCTGGTTGGGCCTGGGTCCCGCGTAGTTGTTCCTTCTACCATTGGTGGAAGTTACGAGGAAGCGTCAAGAATTATTTCGCCTCTGGGTTTGATTACCACCGTTGAAAATCGTTTCGATGAAGAGATTCCAAAGGGAAGAGTTATCGAAAGTATCCCGGGCGGTGGCGACAAAGTTGATGCGGGTGGAACCGTAGTATTAATCGTCTCTAAGGGTCCTGAAAGATATGTAGTTCCTATGACAACGGGATTAACACCTGAAGCAGCTCAAGCAACTTTGAAAAAGTCTCCTCTGCTTATCGGAGAAATAAACCAGGTGTATAACGCCGATATTCCTAAGGGTTTTGTTATTTCATCTGCTCCCGCATCGGGTCAATCAGTAAAACGTGATACCAAAATCAATTTATTGGTATCAAAAGGGGTTGAACAAGTAGCGCTGGTTTCATACATTGGAAAGAGCGGCGAGCAAGCATTAAATGAGTTAACAGAATCAGGCTTTTCTGTTGAGGTGGGATACGCCTTTAATGAGAATGTTCCAGAGCTTGCCGTTATAACTCAAAATCCTGCCGGTGGGGTAAGTGTTGATAAGGGTGCAAGGGTTGTTATTCAGATTTCAAAGGGCCCTCGTTATACCTACATTCCAAAGACTGTAATTACCATGGAGGCAAAGGCTGCTCAGGAAATGCTCGAATCTTTAGGTTTAAAGGTAAAGGTTGTCTCGGTAGGAAATAATAAGAAGAAGGTAGTTAAGAAAGTTTTGCCTGCGGTCAACACCAAGGTAAAACGTGGCAGCACGGTGACGATTACCGTAGGGTAAGGCAATGCCTTCACCAATTAAGAAGCCTCGTATCGGCGCCCACACCCCAACTACTGGTGGAATGGCGAAAAGATCTATCGCTTACGCCCAAGAAATTGGTGCAGAGGCGATTCAAGTTTTTGCATCAAGCCCCCGAACATGGGCGATGCCCGAAGCAAAGCCAGAGTTAGATGAAGCCTTCAAAATCAAAGCAGCAGAGCTTGATATCGAAACATATGTACATGCTCCCTTCTTGATTAACTTGGGCTCTCCAACGGAAGCAACCTACTTAAACTCTTTAGCTTCAACTCAGTACTCATTAAAGCGTGGAGCTGAAATCGGCGCACTTGGCGTTGTTATTCATACAGGCTCTGCAGTGGATGTTAATCATGTTGAAAAGGCGTGGAAGCAGATTCATGAAGGCATGATTCCAATTCTCAACGCTTTAGGTGATGATGCTCCTTACCTGTTGCTAGAGCCAACGGCAGGCCAGGGACAAAGCCTTGTTAAAAAGTTAGATGATCTTGAGATGTATTTGAAAGCCCTTGAATACCATCCAAAGGTGGGTATCTGTCTAGATACCTGTCATGTCTTTGCTGCAGGGCATGACATCTCAGTTGAGGGTGGCATGACCGCAACTATTGATTTGTTGGTTGAAGTTGCAGGTATCGAACGTTTCCAATTGGTGCATGCCAATGATTCGATGGATGTGTGTGGAGCGCTGAAGGATCGTCACCAAAATATTGGAGATGGCCACATCGGTGTTGATCCATTTAAAGAACTTCTCTCCCATCCAGCAGTTGCCAATGCCCCATTGATCTTGGAAACTCCAGGAATGGAGCCAGAACATGGCAAGGAAGTTGCCTTGCTGAAGAAGTTACGCGGCTAATGTCTGCTCGTCATCAGCTTCAGTTAAAGCTTGCACCATGGGCCTTGTTATCTGTTGCAGCAGCGTGGGGCTTTGCCTTCGTCGTAATGAAGGATGCGATTGAACGCCAGAGCGTCAACAACTTTCTCTTTACTCGATTCTCTTTAGCTGTTCTTGTGATGTTACTTATTCGCCCTCAAACGGTGAAGCATTTTAATAAGGATTTATTGCAACGCGGATCATTGGCTGGTGTGTTCCTAGGCCTTGGGTACATCGCTCAAACCCTTGGACTGGAACGAACAGGTGCGGCGATTACAGGCTTCATTACAGGTTTGTACGTTGTTCTCACACCGGTATTGGCGTGGCTTGTTTTGAAGGAGAAAATTACTCGCTTTGTTTGGCTGTGCATCATGGTTGCAACAGTAGGTTTGGGATTACTGTCGATACGAGGTTTTTCTGTCGGCATAGGTGAAATGCTTGTCTTGGCAAGCGCCTTTTTATTCGCAGCTCACATTATTGCTTTAAGCAAGTGGTCCTCGGGTCGCGATGTTTATGCGATGACAATTGTTCAACTAGCTATGTGCGGACTGCTTTCAGGTATTGCATCGATTCCAGGTGGATACTCCGCACCACCTGATTCTGGTGTTTGGGCCGTTGTTGTGTTCACAGCTGTCTTTGCAACCGCTATCGCCTTCATTGTCCAAACCTGGTCTCAGGCACATATGAGCGCAACAAAGGTAGCGGTCATTCTGACTATGGAGGTTGTCTTTGCCGCACTCTTTGCGATCCTGTTCGGCGGCGAGCGACTTACGCTGCAAAGCGCAGTAGGTGGAGTCTTAGTAGTTATCGCTATGTATTTGATTGTGTTGAAGGAACAGAAGTAGGCTGATGTAATGGCAATCGATCTTCGAAGTGACACAGTCACACGTCCATCTGCTGCGATGCGTGAAGCGATTGCTCATGCCCCAGTTGGCGATGATGTGTACAGCGATGATCCAACAGTTAACTCTCTTGAAGAGCGCGTCGCCGCAATTTTTGGCAAAGAAGCAGGGTTGTTCGCACCTACTGGTTCACTTGCTAATCAATTAGCGATTCGCATGTTGGTCGCCCCGGGTGAAGAGTTAATCGCTGAAACTAATAGCCACATCGTTCGCGCAGAATTAGGTGCGGCAGCTGTATTTAGCGGAATTACTACCCGCACATTTCCAGCAAAGAATGGCTTGCTTAAAGCTGCAGATGCCCTTGAAATTGCCCGCCCCAACAGCGGTCCATACCTGGTATCAACAACTGCAATTGCAGTAGAAAACACCCATAACTTTGGGGGCGGAACGGTCCAGCCGATTACTGAAATTGCAGCACTTCGCAAAGGTGCAGATGAGCTAGGCCTTGCTCTGCACTTGGATGGAGCCCGTATCTGGAACGCACATATTGCATCTGGTGTTGGTTTTGCCGAGTACGGAAAGTACTTTGACACAATCTCTGTCTGTTTATCAAAAGGTTTAGGCGCGCCAGTTGGTTCGATCATGCTTTCAACAAAGGAGCGCGTGGCAAAAGCCCGTGTATGGCGCAAGCGTTACGGAGCAGGAATGCGCCAGATTGGTTTGCTCGCAGCTGGCGCTCATTACGCACTCGA